>PMCB01000058.1 GCA_003153955.1 Dehalococcoidia bacterium
ATATTTTTTATCCAAAGCGAACTTTGCGTGTACTGATTTAAAGCAATACCGGAGGAGAAAGCCAGGTATAACGGACCGGTGGAATTATCCAGCGCGGCGCCGTTCTTTGAATACGCGATGAACGGAACAACCGCCTGGGGAGCAGAAACCGTAGCCCCGGTATTATCCAGAACGGTAAATCCGGTGCCGTTCATAATCATTGCGTAAGTGAAAGTCTTGGAATAGCCCGTCGGATCGGCGATCGTGACGCTGTTGCTCGAAGAAAAGCTCGGAATCGCCGCCAGAATTGTTTTAACCGGCACGCCGACATAAGCATCGATCGAGCCGACCGAGGCCCCTTTAATATAACCGGTGCTCACGAATAACGGCTGCAATTGCTGCAGTTGGGCGAGTGAATAAGTTGTTGAAGCATTGCCGTTTACCACTGTCAGCAACACCGGCGTGGTCGCGACCGGGGTTGTGGAAACTACTACCGGTGTAGTAGTAGTCGTTGTCGCGGTCGTGGTAGTAGTTGTTGTTGTCGAAGTGGTAGCGGTAGTAGTGGACATCGAAGTCGTGGTAGTGTTATCCGTGCCGGAAGTAACAGTGATGGAAACTACCATTTTGGCCCACAACGAACCGTCAGTCAGAATATTCGGGGATGAGAGCGCCAGTGCCCCTAATTCCGTCGGCCCATGCGAGCTGTCAAGAGCCGCTCCATTTTCCGAATAAATAATAGTAAGTGTCGGTTTCGGTGACGGCGTAACCGGATTGCCGGTGGTATCATAATAATTTAACATAGTACCGCTGGTAATCTGGTCATAAGTCAATTGCTGAGTATAATTATCCGATGATGTCAGTGTAATGGTCTCTCCCGAGGTAATCCCGCCAACCGCATTGAGCAATGTTGATAATGCCACACCCTGATAAGGGAAGGGGCCGGTGATGGTACCGCCTTTACCCAGTGAGCCCCCGCTGCCGGAGATGGACGGTAATGCCTGCAAAGCTGCCATTGAATAGGTCTTGACCTGGCTGCCTTCAGTCACGGTCAAGACAGTCGCCCCTGCGGCTGTTGTGGTGGTTACTACAGCGGATGTTGTTGTTGCAGGTGTCGTAGTCGAAGTTGTTGTACCGCATGATGCCAACAGCATCGCCGCCGCTAACAATAAACTTAAACTTGACCAAATAAACTTTCTTTTCATTTTTCCTCCATTTTATATAAATACTCAGTTTAACTTTTAAAAGGCATTTTTGTTATTCCCTAAGGTCGTTTTAAGGTGTCGTCGCAATCGTCGGCAATATCACTTTGATGCCGGTGATGGCGCTGATTTGATGCTGCGTATCAACGCCGCTCCCAACGAGTGCCAGCGGCCATTGTTTACCGGTCAACGGGGTGCCGTCTTCCTGATTCGCCACGATAATATTGTTGTTGTTATTTATATCTGCAGAATTGTATTCCACCGTCGTGCCGTTTGATGAAATCACGTCCACTTTAAAGCCCTGGTTCCAAAGCGCGGTATTGAGTTGCCCCATTGAATTATTCGGGTCGACCGGAGTAACATAAGCGGCCAACAGCCATAACGCTTCGCCGGACCATATATGGCCCTGGGCGTCGGTCCATGTAACACCATGGCAATTTGGTGCAGTACCTGCCTCAAAATCAGATTTAGGCATGTCTTTGGTAATGGTTCCAACATCATTTAAAGTCCATGATGTCTGCAGCGGGATAATCTCAATTTTTTGAACCCATTTTACCCACCACTGACCGTCAGTGAGCTGACCCGGCGCCATGATGC
The DNA here is from genome assembly GCA_003153955.1 of Dehalococcoidia bacterium. Taxonomy (GTDB): domain Bacteria; phylum Chloroflexota; class Dehalococcoidia; order Dehalococcoidales; family Fen-1064; genus Fen-1064. The sequence goes on from PMCB01000058.1 coordinate 1,776, forward strand.
ACATTCTCAATGGCCCGATATCGTCACCGATTGCTTGCCCATTTTGTTCATAAGCTATAAAAACAACGATATTATTCACCGGCGTTACTTCTTTGCCGGTTGTGCTATCGTAAGTTGGAAATCCGGTGCCGTTCATCACCTGATTGTAAGACAAAGTCATCGAATAGCCGTCTTTGGCCGAAATTTTTACGGCATCGTTAGCCGTGATACCGCCTACCGTTTTTACGATGTCGCTTAATGCCACGCCCGTTAAATCATAAGGAAAGTCAATCGTACCGCTGCTGGTAATTAATCCGGTCGAACCGGTGACAGGAGTCATTGCCTTAATATCAGCCATCGTGAGTTTATTCGTCCTGGTTCCACTGACAATATTCAGTGCTGCAGTCGTTGCCGTGTTAGTTGTCGTTGGCAAAACTGTTGAGATTACCGTCGTCGTGCTGCCGCAGCCTGTTAAACCTGATGTAATTATTGCCAGAATCAGGATAATACTAACAAATAGAGGCGCCTGTTTAATTAACCTTTTCATGCACGCAAACTCCTTTCTCTTCGCTTATTTGTCTATTTTTAGACATAAAAAAAGGCACTTCGAAAGGAAGCGCCCAACAGCCAAGCTAAATGAGCCTTCTCTCCTTTCCAAACATGGGAGGCGCAGGCGTTTCCACCTGGACCCTTGGTCCCGATTGTTATCGGGACACCGGTTGCTGTACCATAGTTTTCAGCTTTAGGTAAAGCAACTCGAAGAGCAATATCTTTATGCTACTTGAAGATTCTAACAAACATCTTGTAATCGTGTCAAATAAAAATCGTCATAAACGCTGGATTGCGCTATATATTTATCCCGGATTATTTGGTCGTATTGGGATATTTTCCATATCCGTGATTTTATGGTTTTCCCGCGGAACCCGGTGGGTTTGTTTTGTTTCTGCCCTTGATATGCAGCTCCTGACTTAATTGCAGATAATTGATAACATCGGCGCGTGTCAGCATACCGACCAGTTTCCCTTGGGTGAGCACCGGAATCTGATTGAGGTCGTATTGAGCCATTAATTTCATTGCCATATTTAAATCATCTTCCGGTTTCACCGCATGAATGGGTTCGCGGTGCATTACTTGTAAAACCGGCGTTACCGGCCATTTTTCCGGCGGCAGCGTTTTTATATCGCTGATGGTTATAACACCCACCAATGTTTCGTTTTCAACTACCGGCACCGCCCGCTTGCGCTTTTGCACAAAAATCGTTTGTACGAGGTAATCTATTGTCGTATCGGGCCGGACCGTTTCAATATCTTTTTCCATAATCTGCGCCACGAGCACCCCGGATAAATGCTCTTTTAGTGTCACTTCCAGGCTGCTGTTATCCGCCGCGCTGTTCAGGAACCATCCGACGAAAATAAACCAGAGTCCGTTCAGGAATCCAAAGCGGGTAAATATCGCTAAAACAACACCTGCCAGGATAAACCCCCACCCGAAAACCCGTCCGATAATTGACGCGATATTCGTCGCTTTGTATAGATTGCCGGTGGCGCGCCAGATGATAGAACGGAATACCCTTCCGCCGTCAAGTGGAAAACCCGGTAAAAGGTTGAATATCGCCAATGCGATGTTGGTATATGCCAGAAAACCGGCTATTGCCAAACCAAGTGTTTGTTTACCGGCGGGGATATGAACGCTGAATACCGGTAAAACCCACGTTCTGGTGATGACATACCAGATTATCCAGAAGATGAAACCTAAAACGAGGCTGGTAAGCGGCCCGACAATTGCCATAACGAATTCAACACCAGGATTCGCCGGTTCTTCCGCCAGGTTGCTGACACCGCCCAATATAAAGAGGGTAATGCTGGACACGGCTAAACCGCGCGACCTGGCTACCAGCGAATGGGCTAATTCATGAATCAAAACACAGATAAAGAGCGTGAAAGTGGCCAGAAAACCTGCGATCCAATAGAAATAGGTGTACCAGCCTGGATAGGTCGTGCTGAACCCCTGTCCCAGTAACCAGGTGAAAATAAATAAGGCCAGCAGCCACGTGTAATGGATGCCGACTTCAATTCCGGCAATACGCCCGACCCGCCACGATCCTCTCATTTCAGTTCTCCCAAAGGTATCATGAATTTCCAGGTAATTCTAGCTTATTGGGTTAGCATTAACAAGCACGGGCGCGTTATTACTTTTATCTGTTTCTCATCGCGACTTGCCATGTATGTTTGTCATCGGCACGGACGCCCCCCACTGCGCACACCCGGATATCGTCGCCGTTATAGGCTGCTTTTGAAATCTCGAACAGGTATTCCGCCAGTTCAATGGCCGTTTTCCCTTTGAATTCAATTTTCGGTATACCGGCTCTCGGGTCAAATCCTTCGGGATTTTCCAGGCCGCCTTTATAAGTTGAGATGCCGTAGAGCGTTCCGGGCGCAGGTTCCACCTGAAAAGCCTTTGCGGGCATATCATGTCTTTTGATTCCGATAATAAATACTGGTTGATTGTCTGCCGTACCGCTAATTACGCCGGCGATGCGCGGTGTATGCAGGCTGTCCGGTTCTGCCTGCGCACCGTCCAGTAATTTTTCCACGAAATCTTTAGCGGGTATCGAATTAGTATTATAAAGCAGCCGGTAGGTTTCAAAAATAGCGTCGGTCTGAATACCGTTACTGACCGCCATGACTCCGGAAACTTTATCGTATTTCACCCCGGTGTAATGTCTTAATGCATCGTACGGTTGATTTCCGATCGGACCGATGATGACGCCGCTGTCAACGGGTGTTGCCTTTCTTTCCCGGCTGGCCGGACTGCGCCCGGTCACCAGATAAACCACGGCGAAGTTCCCGCTCAACGTCGTACCGATGAATAATTGTCTGCCGGGATAAGGCCCATTGGGATTTGTCATATACCCTCCCTCGAATACTTCATAATATTATAATTTTAGCAGAACCGGTACCGCATTGATGCTTTCAATTCTTGCGGGACACGGAAGCAATAAGCCTCCTGAATACAAGGCAACATCAATGAATATGGGTATGAACTGAATAAATTTACCGGCTATTTTCCTTTATAATGCGGCGGCCGTTTTTCGGAGAAAGCATTAGCCCCCTCGATAAAGTCTTCCGTTGTTCTGAGATCAGCAGAAAGAGCTTTTTCCAGCGCCAGAGCTTCATCCAGCGTCATATCATAACCGCGAACCATAGATTCTTTGACCGCTCTGACCCCCAGCGGACCGCGGGTGATTATTGTATCGGCGATTGTTTTTGCTGTTTCCATCAATTTTTCGATGGGTACAACATGACTGACCAGCCCCACCCTTAAAGCTTCCTGAGCGCTTATCCGGTTGCCGGTCAACAGCATTTCAGCCGCAAATGACCGGGGAAGAAAACGGGGCAGTCTGACGGTGCCGCCCATAGCCGGCATAAACCCGTTATTTACTTCCGGTTGTCCGAATTGGGCATTCTCCGATGCAATCCGGATATCGCACATCAATGCCAGTTCGCAGCCGCCGCCCAGACAATAACCGTTAATAGCGGCGATAAAGGGCTTCCAGATGGTATCCGGACGCACCGCTGTAAAATCGCCTTTCGCGGAAAAACCGGATACTAAACTTTTAATATCCGCTCCGGCGGAGAAGGCTTTATCTCCCGCCCCGGTGAGAATTGCCACCCACAGGCTATCGTTATCTCTAAAATCTTCCATCGCGTCCCGGAGGCCTCTGAAGACTTCGGCATTCAAAGCATTCATTGCATCGGGTCGATTGATGACAATATGGGCAATCCTGCCCTCTTTTCTACATTCAACAACCGCCATTCGTGTTCCCTTTCTGTTTTTTGCTAATGCCCGGCAGCGAATGCATTCTAACAAACATTTTCATTCTGAGTCAAATACAAAAAAAATGATACAATAAAATTGCACATATATTACAATACGGAGATAAATTTTGGATAGGATTATCCACAAACAATCCGTTAACTGCAAGTACTGCAATTCCCTGAATATTGTCAGATACGGCACGTTTCATGGAATGCAGCGGTATTTTTGCAAGCATTGCGGCCGTAAATTCGCCGATAATGATGCTCTGCCTAAAATGAAGACTCCCATCTGGATTATTTCACTGGCATTGAACTGTTATTACAACGGAATGCCGCTGGCAGCGATACAAAAGGAAATCAATCAGCGTCACGGCGCCTATTACGCCCAGTCCACGATTTATAATTGGATAATGCGTTTTTCGGAAGAAGCCGTAAAACAGGCGGCAAGCCTGCCGCCCGTTTGCGGGGATACGTGGTTTCTCACGGCAACGCCGGTAACCGCTGGCACTCGCCGTCTCTATTTTATAGATATCTTCGACAGGCAGAGTAAATTTCTTATAACATCCCGGTTAGCCGAAAGTTTCACGGCGCACGAATTCATCAATTTGATCCACCCGGCATTTTTGAAAACAATAAAAAATCCCAGTCACCCTTTCACAATCATGGTGCCCCCTGTTTTCGACGATACGGCACTTGAATTAATAACGGCAGGAACAGGACTACCGGCAAATTGTATTATTAATAAAGCAAATTTGACCATTGTCAAAGAGTTTAATTCTCCATTGAAAAAACGGGCGGGCGTTGTCCGTAATTTTAAGAGTCTGGAAAGGGCACAGATAATAACCGAGGCATGGCGGATACATTATAATTACTTTGTTGACTGTGACAAACCGAAATACCATAGAGCTGCGGAACAAACGGGGCTCTCCCCTTTTAGGAATTGGGAGGATGTCATCTGGCAATCGGTGCAGCTTACCCCGGGATAAATTTTGCGGGGAATTCATTGATTTTTGCATTATCAACCAGGATTGTAACATTCAGGCACGTCCAAATTCTTGACAATGTATAATGTTGATGTTACAATGACTCCCTAATGGTAGGTATTGTAATTGATTAAAAGGCATTACAATAAAGGAGGAAAAGCTCAGGCAGCAACTGGAATCAGCATTTTAATTTTCTGATGCACGGTCAATGCTGACTAAAGAAACACTGAGTTTGCTCTAAGAGATGACGACGGTAGTAAAAAACGAAAAAGTCCTGGAAGTCAAAAATCTTCGAACCTATTTCTACATTCAAGAAGGTGAACTCAAAGCAAATGATGACTTGAGTTACTACGTCAACAAAGGCGAAAGCGTAGCAGTCGTCGGTGAGAGCGCCTGCGGCAAAAGTGTCAGCGCCCTTTCGATTATGCGTCTTATTCCTTACCCGCCCGGCATCATTGTCGGAGGAGAAATCCTTTTTCAAGGGAAAGACCTGATGCTGGCCACGGAAGCAGAAATGCGCCATATCCGCGGTAACAGCATTGCCATGGTTTTCCAGGAGCCGACCACGTCGTTAAACCCGGTGCTCACGGTAAAACGGCAAATATCGGAGAGTCTGGAACTGCACCGCGGCATGGACAAGAACGAATCATTTCAGGAAACCGTCCGGTTGTTAAAACTTGTCGGTATCCCGGATTCAGAAAAAAGAGCCAACGACTACCCGTTCCAATTCAGCGGCGGTATGCAGCAGAGAATCATGATCGCCATGGCTTTAAGCTGCAACCCTTCACTGCTTATCTGCGATGAACCGACAACCTCCCTGGATGTTACCGTACAGGCCCAATTGCTGGAAATTATCGATGGACTGAGAGAACGGTTCGGCACATCCGTAATCACTATCACCCATAATCTGGGCATTGTCGCCCGTTACGTTGATCGCGTAAATGTAATGTACGCCGGTAAAATTGTGGAGACTGCCACTACCGAAGATCTGTATGCCAATCCCTGCCACCCGTATACCATTGGATTATTAGCCTCCGTTCCGCGTTTGGATGTCAGTAAAAAGAAATCACTGCGGATGATCAAAGGTTTACCGCCTAACCTGGCACACTTACCAGGCGGTTGTCCTTTCCATCCCCGTTGTGATTGGGCGATGCCCAAATGCCGTTTGGAATACCCGCCGCTGGAAAAGGTCGGAGAAAATCATTATCGTGCCTGCTTTGCTGAGCTCAGCAAATTAAAGAAACAGTAATACAAGTGAGGGTTTTCGTATAATGAAAGATAATACTCATCTGATTGAAGTTGAAAACCTGTATATGTACTTCCCGGTGACGGCCGGTGTTTTCCAGAAAAGAATCGCTGACGTCAAAGCCGTGGATGGCGTTTCCTTCTATATCAAGAAAGGCGAAACGCTTGGTTTAGTCGGTGAAAGCGGTTGCGGAAAAACAACTACCGGGCGCTGCATCCTCCAACTGTACGAGGGGATCAAAGGGAACGTCTATTTTGAAGGCGTGAACCTCGCCAATCTGAAGAAAGAACAGATGCGGAAAATGCGCCGCAACATGCAATTGATCTTTCAAGACCCGTACGCATCGCTGGATCCGCGTATGACAGCCGGCGATATCATCGGTGAACCGATTAAGGTGCATCATCTGGCTTCGGGAAAAGAATATCGCGAACAGGTGGAAGAACTCTTCCGCATGGTCGAACTCGAACCGTCGATGGCCGGCCGGTATCCGCATGAATTCAGCGGCGGCCAGCGCCAGCGTATCGGTATTGCCCGCGCCCTGGCAGTCCGGCCCAAGTTTATTGTCTGCGATGAACCGGTATCCGCATTGGACGTTTCCATCCAGGCACAAATCATCATTCTCCTTGAGAAACTCAGGGAAGAAATGGGCCTCACTTATCTGTTCATCGCCCACGACCTTTCCGTGGTGCGCAATATCAGCGACCGTGTCGCGGTTATGTATTTGGGAAAAGTTGTCGAAATAACCCACAGCGATGAGCTTTACGCTAACCCGCTGCATCCATATACAATCGCATTGCTGTCCGCAGTGCCTATTCCCGATCCTAAAGTCGACCGCACCCGTAAGCGTATCATCCTGAAGGGTGATGTACCCAGCCCGGTCAATCCCCCGAAGGGTTGCCGTTTCAATCCCAGGTGTCAGTTGGCGATTGACATCTGCCGGGAAGTAGAACCCGAATTGAAACTGGTAGGCGAGGAGCACTGGGTTTCATGTCACCTGGTGAAAGGAACCGGAGTTACTGCTAATCCTTTAGTCCGTTAGTGATGGAATTAAGGCGAACTGCGTTTATTATCTGTATTGCTTCCTGATATCGCAGTTCGCCTGTATTTTGTGTGATATTTTTTGTTTTAGTGTATCATAGAAAGTATATCCTAAAAACAGAGGGGCCCGATAACAACTCATGCCTAAACAAAATAAGCCGGTACAAGATAATAACGAGCTTCCTAAAAAACCTACGGAAACAAAAGAAGCAAAGCAGCGCCGAAGAAGAACCAACGCGATTATCACAGCTTCGGCAATATTGGCATTTATCATTATTGTCGCCGGCGGTGGCTGGTATTGGGTTTATCAGGTGCCGCTGAAAGCCCCCGTAATTAAGGTCAACGACCAGACTATTTCGATCATGTATTTACTGAATCTCACTCTCATGAACTCCTCCGCACCGACCGATACCATGAGTATGATTCAAAGCATTATCGATAATTGTATCGTTGAACAAGTCGCTTCTCAGCCTCCCTATAACATAAAAGTCAGCGAATCCGATATTGACAAAGGATTAAGAGCGGAAGCTAACGCTTATTATTACGGCACCGATACATCCACATCTTCGACCACCACTACCACCACGACGGCAAAAACCGTAACCGATGCTGAGTTTAACGAATGGTACCGCCAGCAGTTGAACAAATCCCAGCTTTCCGCAACCCAGTTCCGCGAACTCGAAAAGGTCGCGTTAATTGAAACACAGCTGGAAACTTACCTCGAAGCCAGAATGCCGACCACTACAGATCAACTGCATATTTACGATATCGTTGCTAACGACCTGACCACCGCCCAGGATATTCAAACCCGGATCAATAACGGAGAAGATTTTCAGACAATCGCCAAAGAACAATCTCAAGACTCGAATACACGCGCCAAGGGCGGGGATATGGGTTGGCTCCCTTTGACCGCTTTGGATTCCAGTTTATCAGCTACGGCGAATAATTTACCCATCGGGCAGGTTAGCTCCCCGGTGCAAACCAGCACGGCGGCACAAGCCGCACAATCATCCTCAAATGGTTCGAATACTGAACCATATTACCTGCTGATGGTTACGGAAAAATCAACGGGGAGAGAAATCGATCCCCAATATGTCAGTTACCTGCAAACCAACCTCATGCAGGACTGGCTGGCAAAACAATCCGGCATTCAAAAAATACACCTCTACGGGAAAGGCGCTAACGGCGGTTATGATTCTGAAACTTCAGCCTTCTTACAATATGAAATACAAAAGTTGGCTGCTTCCCGCGGCATTACATTGACTACTACAACGACATCAAATAATCTGTTAGGACAATAGTTTAGAAGAATATGGAACAAAATAAAACCGGTGAGAAAAATTCCTTAATCAAAGTACGCCATCTGACCAAGTACTACGGAAAAAGATTAGCCGTAGACAATATCAGTTTTGATATCGGTAAAGGCGAAATCGTGGGGCTGCTGGGGCCGAATGCCGCCGGTAAAAGCACTACAATGCGTATTCTTACCGGATTCATGATGCCCACTAAGGGCGATACATTTATTGCCGATTGTAATATGGTTTCTAATTCGTTGGAGGGTCGCAAACATATCGGGTACATGCCCGAATCCGTGCCTCTTTACACTGACATGACAGTGCGTGATTACCTGGATTTCTTTGCCCGCCTTCGCGGGGTGCCGAGAGATCGCGCCCGTAAGCGTATTAACGAAGTGGTTACTCTTTGCAGCCTGGAAGAATATGTCGATACGGTCATCGGCAAACTCTCCAGAGGTTACAAGCAGAGGGTGGGGTTAGCCCAGGCGATCGTCCACGAACCGGAGGTTTTAATTCTGGATGAACCGACGGTCGGTATCGACCCCATTCAGGTTTCTCAAACCAGGAACCTGATCAAAGAGCTGGGTAAAGAACATACTATTTTGTTATCCACGCATATCCTGCCCGAAGTTACCATGACCTGTAACCGGGTAATCATTATCCATAAAGGTAAAATCGTGGCTGAAGACCGTATGGAAAATCTTTCCGCAATTACTAAGGGTTCCCGGCGTCTGCGCGTGGAAGTTAAAGGCCCCACCGATCAGATTATCAGACGTCTGCAGCGAATTGACGGCGTGCGCAAAGTTTCGAAAGAAGGCAATTATCTGATGGTGGAAAGTCCGATCAATATCGACCCGAGAGGACAGATCACCGAAACAATTGTCAAAAGCGGTTGGACTCTTCTTTCTATCGATTCGGTGGAAATGAGTCTGGAAGATATCTTCCTTCAGCTTACAACTAAAGAGGAGAACCCCCAATGAAAAAAATCAGCATCATTGCGGGCAAAGAACTCCGGGGATATCTATATTCACCGATGGCATACATTATTTTCAGTGTTTTTCTGGTGCTTACCGGCTGGTATTTCGGTTCGTATTTAAGACAAATCGATTATAATAATACGACAATTCAGGGCTTCCTGACGATCGCCGGGCCTTGTCTTTTGGCGTTTGCCGCGATAATAACTATGCGTTCACTATCCGAAGAAAAAAAGATGGGAACATGGGAGTTGCTGTTGACATCGCCGGTCAGCGATACCGACGTAGTGTTAGGCAAATTTGTGGCCGGCTTGGGACTCATGATTGTATTACTAATCTTAACGATGTATTATCCGCTGCTTCTCTATATTTTAGGCGGCGCCCCGGATGCCGGGCCGATATGGGCAAGTTACCTCGGATTGCTGCTTCTCGGCAGTGCCGCCATCGCGATCGGGATTTTTTTCTCATCGTTAACCAACAACCAGATTATTTCCGTCGTGGTTTCCGGCGGGACCTTAGCGGCCTTATGGGGAATGGGCTACGCAATTATTTACATTCCCAAGGGTTTTCAACAGGTTGTCAGCTTTATTTCTTTTAAATCGAATTTCAATAACTTTAATATTGGTATTATCGATACCAGAAGTGTGATCTATTACCTGGGTATCACAGTATTATTCCTTTATTTGGCCGTCAGGTCCTTAGAAACCGGCAGGTGGAACTAAATGCAGACACTAATTTTCGCTCTACTCGGCTTAGTCTCCATTGTGGTAGGTTTCATTATTTCTTTAGTCCTGCCTGAAATCAAAGTAATCGCCTATGTGCTAATCGGCTTCGGCCTTATCCTGGTAGGTGCCGCCGCGGTCATCGATTTCCGCCGCGTGAAAGGCGCGGTAAGCAGCCGGCGCGGTAAATTCGGCACCGGCACCAGCGTCATGGTGATTGTTTTTGTGGGGATTATCATCTTCGTAAATGCCATCAGCGTCGGTGTTTATCACCAGTTCGATTTATCGGCGCTTTCCCAGTTTACCCTGAGTCCTCAAACAAAAGATGTCCTGGCCAAAGTAAAAACGAACATCAATGTCCTCTGTTTCTTTTTGCCAACCGATGACAAATATCAAACCGAAACTTACGCGCTCAATATGCTGGATGAATACCAGAACTATACCAATGACCTGACCGTAAAGATAATTGACCCGGATAAAAACCCCGAGGAAGCACGGCAGTATAATATTACCGATTCATCATTGTACGAATCGGTTGTCTTTAAAACCGATAAAGGCACCGTCCTGGTAACGCCAACCCAAATAGTTGATCCGAGCACCGGTAACGTTTTCGCCGAAGACTATTTTACCAATGCCATCCTGCAGGTTACCGGACAACAGGAGAAACAGGTGTATTTCCTGACCGGCGACGGGGAAGCCAGTCCCTCAACCACTCTCACCGATCTTGCGTATGCCCTGAATACTGACCTTTTACAGGTACAAACCCTCGACCTTCAAGTTCAAACCGCCATCCCCTCCGATTGCGCGGTGCTGGTAATTGCCGGCCCGACTACACCGATGACCGATGGCGAACGCCAGATTATTTCCGATTACTTGCTAAGTGACGGCAAAGTAATTTTTATGACCAATCCCGGAGCGCCGAATGACGTGGCGCAGCTGCTTAAACCGTGGGGGGTAAACGTGCAGTCCGGCACGGTAATCGACCCTTCGTCTTATGTCGCGCCGAATATGAATATTTTACAAATCCCGTCAGCCCGTGATTTTATCGGAGAAACCAATGTTTATTTCCCCGGCGCCACGGCGATCATTGCGCAAACAACCGCGCCGGTTAACATGGATGTCACCCCGCTGCTCTGGACGACTTCGAACAGCTGGCTGGAAAAGAATTTTGACGCGTCAGTCACACCGAAGTTCGATCCATCGACCGAGATTCAACAATCGTATGCTGTCGGGGTTCTGATTAAACCCACTGATATCAAAGACAGTTCGGGGAATGATACAGGGGTGCCCTATCCGGGACCGTATGTTGTTGTGTTCGGTGATTCCGATTTTGTGGCCAATGCCAATTTTTACAGCGCTAACAACGCTGACTTATTCCTGAGGCTGGTAAGTTATCTCGGAGCTGGTTCCGAAATAGTAACAATTCCGAATAAAAACCTCGCACAGCGCATGCTCATCCTCACGCCGGAAAAGAGGAATTTCCTCAATATTTCCAGCGTCGCTTTGCTGCCGGCGTTAGTCCTTATCATCGGAGTTCTAATGTGGTGGCGCCGCAGGTAGTCGATACTCTTCGCGCAGGGGGCGGACTTTGAAATTAAAGGCTATTTTGATATTGGTCGCTATTCTAGCTGTAGCGGGAACAACTTATTATTTTGTCACCCGGCCTAAAGCTCCGGTACAACCGACGGCGAAACACTTCGTCTGGAATTTTGATATGGACGAACTGCAAAACGTGACCTTTACTCTGCCCAAAGCCGGCAACGGCGGACTGACAGAATCTTTCGTCAAACATCCGGATAATAAGGAATTTTATTTTGATGTGGTTAATGGACCGGAAGTCGATAACCTGCGCTGGGGCGGCGGTATTCCGATCCTCCTCAGCGGCCCCCAAGCCAACAGGATGATTTTGCCGTCCGCCACTGAGGCTCAATTACAGCAATACGGCTTAGACCCGGCAATTAAACCGCTGAATATGGATATTAAATTAACCATTCTTATCGGCGGCACTCCGGTGAAATATGAAGTTTATGTCGGCGACAGTAATCCGGATGGCTCCAACTATTACGTGCGGCTGGCCGGTAACACAGATGTATATACTGTAGATAAATCCTGGTACGACGTCCTGGCGGATATTATCACCAATCCGCCGTATATCGCCGCGGCGTTGGCAATCGATACTCCCACGGTATCATCGGCGACGGTCGCGGTCGGCGCCGCCGAAACGATTAGTGTTAATGTCACCAACAACGGCGATGTGACCGGAAGCTTTACGCTCAACCTGCTCATCGGCGGAAACATTGTTGACTCCAAGGCCGTTACGCTGGGTGCCAGAGCCACCCAAGTTGTGACGTTCCAGGTAATTGAAAGTTCGCCGGGTAAATATGTAGCTTCAATCAATCAAACGCACAACGTATCGTTCACCGTACAATAAGTCGGGTACCGGAAATGCAGAATGTTGGCGTAGATATTATTGAAATCAGCCGTATTGAGGCGATTATCAAGCGGTGGGGAAAAACGTTTCTGGAACGGGTTTTCACCCCGCAAGAACTGAAATCGTTCAGCAATACTTCATCATTGGCCGCGCGTTTTGCCGCCAAAGAAGCTGTTTTAAAAGCAATCGGCGCTTGTGACAAAGGCATCAGCTGGAAAGACATCGAAATTCTGGCGGAAAGCAGCGGAAAACCGCTGGTGATACTGACAGGGAAAGCCAAATTACAAGCTGACGCTTCCGCAATTACGAAGATTAATATCAGCCTGTCTCACTCCAAAGATTACGCGGTGGCTTTCGTCATTGGAGAAACTGCCTGATTCGGGCGGGAATTTTTCCAGCAATTCTTCAATAGCCGTCCGTCGATTGTAATCACGCGGTCGGCCACATCTCGCAAAGTTCTGGAGTTACTTTCTTTTCCGAACAGCGCCACTTCGACATTCTGCCCATTGTTTTTCACCGCCTGGATCGCGCCAACATAATCGGTATCGCCGGCTACCAGGATTGCCACGTCATAATTTCGTTTAAAACTGTGCGTCAGCAAATCCGTCGTCAACATTATGTCAATTCCTTTTTCATAGGGCGCGGTGGTCGGCCAGTTATTGTATACCAGACGTCCCAGACGTAATTCGGTGTAAGGAGTTGCCTGCACGCTGTCAAGAAATGCCTGCTGCCGGTGAAAACGGTCCGGTTCCTGCTTCATCCCGACTTCGGCGTTATAATAATAACACCTGATTAGCCGTTTCTTCTCGATTAGCTTTTGACAGAGTTTGCCGATATCCAGGTCGGTGCGGTGAAAAACCTCTTTTAGGGAATGGTAAAGATTACTGCCGTCGATGAAGACCATGACCCGGTCATCTCTATCCACTAATCACCGTCCTTTAAAAGTATCAAGTTATTATGTTAAATATCTTTAAAGTTAAAAACAGTAATAAGTTACTACCTCGTCTTTAGAAGACTTGGCGAAAGCGATATCTGATTGCAGTCTTTTTACTGTTTTCCCGTTAAGACCTAATTTCCCAGATTGCCGTAAGGCTTTCTTTAAGACCTTGACCGGGATATTAATCAAACTTGAGCCGTCATGAATCTCTTCGTATAATTGGGCTTCTATATCCAAAAAATCCGATAAACTGCGGTCACGGAATAAATTAAAACTCACTTTTCCTAATTCAAAATCTATTACGGGATAAGCGTTTATGCTCAACAGCGGTTCCTTTCCCTAGCATTTCGTGTAGCCGCAATTCGGGCAAACAAAACAGCCTTCCTGATAGGCAAGCAAGCCGCCGCAGTCAGGGCACTGTCCGGCGATATTTCTGACCAGTCCGAAATCCTCTGTCTTGGTGGCTGTTTTTCCCTCATGAAGTTCTATTTTCTCGGTATTTTCCGTTTCGGTTTCACCGTTGATATGCTTTTCCAGAACAGCTCCGATGGCGTCCGCGCAGGATAGCACCGACTTGCCGCTCTCCCAGGCGATGGACGGACAGCGGATGCCGCGCAGTTGTTTCACCACTGATGCCGGGTCTACTCCCGACCGTAAAGCTACCGTAATCAAACGGCAAACAGCTTCCAGTTGTGCGGAAGCGCAGCCGCCGGCTTTACCCAATGTCGAAAATACTTCGCATAATCCGTCTTCATCGGAGTTAATGGTTACGTACAATGAGCCGCAGCCGGTGTTGACCCTTTCGGTGATGCCGGTAGTGCGCTTGGCCCGTTTACGCGGCAGGATCTTGGTATCAGGCCTCTTCTCGACCACCGCGCTTTGAGGAGTGGCCTGCCCTGTGCTCATCGGCTGCCCTTCCCGGCTCCGGTCGCGGTATATTGTAATCCCTTTCAGGTTTTTCTCATATGCCAGCATGTAAACATTGGCGACATCTTCTTTGGCCGCTTCATGGGAGAAGTTCACGGTTTTAGAAACCGCGTTGTCCGTATATTTCTGGAACGCGGCCTGCATTTCCACGTGCCATTCCGGACTGATTTCGTGCGCCGTAACAAATACTTTCTTGATTTCGGTCGGCACTCCGGGAATATCGCCCAGGTGGGCGCCGCCCGCCAGTTGTTTCATTAATTCATCACTGTAGAATCCGCCTTTTTTGGCGGTATCTTCAAAACATGGGTTGGCTTCGATCATCTTCGTGCCGTCCAGAATATTGCGCGTGTATACCAGGGCAAACAACGGCTCAATGCCGCCGGAACACCCGGCAATGATCGATAATGTCCCCGTGGGCGCGATTGTCGTCCGGGTGGCATTCCTGACGCGCATGCCGTTTTGAACATCATATCTGCTGCCTTTAAAAGCTGGGAACACACCGCGCTCCGCGCCCAGTTCCACCGAGGCTTTGGTGGATTCGGCCTGGATAAAGCCCATCACATCTTCCACCAGTTCCAGCGCCCTTTCGGAATCATAGGGAACACCTAACATCAGCAGCATATCCGCAAAACCCATCACGCCGAGACCGATTTTTCTGGTCTTTTTCGTCATTTCTTCGATTTGCGGCAGGGGGAATTTATTAATATCGATGACATTATCTAAAAACCTGACGGCTGTTTTTACCGTCCGTGCCAGTTTGGAATAATCAACCTGATATTTCGCGCCGGTCTTAACCAGCATTCTACTCAGATTAAGCGAACCTAAATTACAGGATTCGTAGGGCAGTAACGGCTGTTCGCCGCAGGGGTTAGTACTCTCAATCCGACCTAGATTCGGCGTTGGGTTGCTGTTGTTGATGCGGTCGATAAAGACAATCCCGGGGTCGCCGGTTTTCCACGCCATTTCCACCATTTTGTCGAAAACTTCTTTGGCGTTTAATTGGCCGAATATTTCTTTGTTATGGGGATTTATCAGGTTGTAATTGCTGCCCGATTTCACCGCTTCCATGAACTCCGCGGTCACCGCCACCGAAATATTAAAGTTAGTCAAAACATTAGCTTCGGTTTTGGCATTGATGAATTTCATAATATCCGGATGGTCGACACTCAATATCGCCATGTTCGCCCCCCGCCGCATCCCGCCCTGTTTGATGACATCGGTCGCTGTATCAAATGCACGCATGAAAGACACCGGGCCGCTGGCTACCCCGCCGGTAGAACCGACGCGGTCGCTTTCCGGACGCAGGCGGGAGAATGAAAAACCCGTGCCGCCGCCGCTCTTGTGAATCAGCGCGGTATATTTCACGGCATCGAAAATCGATTCCATCGAATCATCAATCGGTAATACGAAACATGCTGAAAGTTGCCCTAAATCCCTGCCGGCATTCATCAGGGTCGGAGAGTTAGGGAGGAAATTCAGGTTCACCATCGCGCTGTAAAATTCATCTTCTCTTTTCCCGATATCTGCCCTGGGGTCATAAATAATATCTGCGGCCGCAATCGCCCGGGCGACCCGGCGGAAAAGCTGCTCCGGTGTTTCCGTTGGTTTCCCGCTTTTATCTTTTTTCAAATAACGTTTTTCAAGGACCTTCAAGGCGTTCTCGGTCAACTTGATATCGTCATTTTGTTTATTTTCCATTTCGTCTGCCTTTGTTGTTTTCATTGACTTTACATCCTCTTGCTTTTTTATTGGTTCTTCCGCGTCTAAAAATTCTTTTACCAGCGCCAGTATTTCGGTTTCATTGGTCGGTACACGTTTTTCTTGAGTGTTGGGACGGCCGACCATGTCTTCCATCCCCGGCAGCGGCTGCACCGGATTTACCTTTTCCGGCGCCAGTTTCTTCTCCAGCCGTTCAATCACCTGCTGTGTCAGGTTCTCGATGTATGCCCTGTCGGAAATCCCCATCCGTTCCGCCGCCGCAAATGTTGCCTTAGCAATCTGCTGCAGCGTAAACTGACCTAACTGTGTTTGCCTGTTTTTGTTTTTGCCGTTCATTTTGATTTTCCCCGGCTGCCAGTTTCTGCAACGGGTGTCTCATTGTCCGGAATCAGCGGTAACTGCGCCGCCGGTACGCTGCGCCCGTTTCCACGTGCCAGATTATCCACTTCCTGTTTCAATTTGGTAATATCCGCAAAGTCCCGGTAAACACTGGCAAAACGGATATAGGCAATCTGGTCGATCTGTTTGAGACTTGCCATGACCATGTCGCCGATGATGGCGCTGTGAACTTCCTGCCGGCCCTGTTTATATAGTTCGGCTTCGATATCGTCTGCAATTTGGTCAATGGTATTAGCGGCAACAGGACGTTTTTCGAAGGCCTTGCGGATTCCGTTCAACAATTTGCCCTTGTCAAACAATTCCCGTCTTCTATCTTTCTTGATGACGAACAGACCCGTTCTTTGGACGCGCTCGTAGGTTGTGAACCGGCTGTCGCAAGAGAGACATTGCCGCCGTCGGCGGACGCCGTCATCTACATCACGTGAATCAAGAACCTTTGAATCGTTATAGCCGCAATGGGGACATTTCATATCCCACACTCAATTTATTGAAATTCGCCTACCCTACATTTGGTGGTAGGAATGGTATTAAACCACAACATCTTGTGGTTTGTCAAGGGTTTTTCGAGCGTGGGATGGAAATATTTTCATATGAATGATGGAATATTACTGTGGGAAATAACGATATGTAGGAAAAGAAATAAACAGCGGATAAAAAAATCGGGGTGCTATCGGGTAGACCGGTGGTTTGGTCTACCCAATAACACCCAACTAAAGAGTTCGGACTGTCAGGTTATTCGCCCTAGGCCTCTCTCAGTCTCAAGATTTGATGTTTACCGGGTCCATGAATTGTAGGACGGGGCTTTTTGTGCCTGTTTCTGTGGCGCGGGAGCAGGTGCCGGGGTGGGCATGTGGTGCTGTTGCGAGAATTGGGCGCGGCGTAAGAAAGCCGGCACATCCAGTTGTTCTTCGCTGTCACCTTTTAATGTCTTGAGGTAACCGCTGATTTCAGCTTCGTTAACATTGCCGCCGCTCATCGACGTCGTTTCAAAACCGGTGGCGATCAGGGTAATCTTGATATCTTTGTCCATGCGGGTATCGCGGACGACACCGAAGATGATATTGGCATCGGGGTCAACGGCCCCTTTAATGATTTCGGCTGCTTCGTTTACTTCGAACAGCGACAGATTTTCGCCGCCGACAACATTGAATAATACGCCCTTGGCGCCGGAGACGGATACATCCAGTAACGGACTGGCTAATGCGGCTTTCGCGGCATCCACGGCGCGGTTCTGGCCGCTGCCTTTGCCGATGGACATCCAGGCCGGGCCGGCATCTTTCATGATAGCGCGGACATCAGCGAAATCGAGGTTGATCATGCCGGGAACGGTGATGACCTGAGCGATTGCCTGTACACCATTTGCAAGGACTTCGTCGGCCAGTCTGAACGCGGCGTCGACGCCGGTCTTCTGGTCGCACATAGTGAACAGCCGATCGTTCGGGATGATGATCAGTGTATCGACTAAGGGCATTAATGTCTTGATACCGTCTTCCGCAACAGCCATGCGGTGTGAACCTTCGAATCCGAAGGGTTTGGTAACGACTGCGATAGTTAATGCGCCGCTCTGTTTGGCGACTTCAGCGACTACGGAGGCAGAACCTGTGCCCGTGCCGCCGCCCATACCGGCGGTAATGAAAACCATTTCTGCGCCGTTGACTACTTCTTTGATTTCATCACGGTTTTCTTCAGCCGCTTTCTGACCGACATGATGGTCTCCGCCGGCGCCTAAACCGCGTACTAATTTTTCTCCGAGCTGAATTCTGATGGGTGCTTCGGTGATTGCCAGGGATTGTGCATCCGTATTCATCGCGATGAACTCGACCCCGTCAACTCCGTCTCTGACCATGCGGGTTACGGCATTGGAACCGCCGCCGCCAAGGCCTACAACTTTAATTCTAACCGGACTAGCCGAAAAACTTGACCTTGCCATATATATAAATCCTCCTATTCAGACTATTAATATATTTTAATTATTTTATTAGCTTTGGGCAGGTTTGCCGAATAAACCCTTGATTCTGGACATCAGATTGACAATACCGTCGCCGAAAAGATTCTGTTTTGCTTTGACATTAGTCTTCGGCTTCATACCCCAGAGTAAAAGTCCGACTGCGGTAGCGTAGGCCGGGTCTGTCAGTTGGTCGCTGATGCCGTAAACATTCAACGGCGCGCCGACTCTTACCGGCATTTTCAGAACTTCTCTGCCGAGTGCATCAATGCCCGCCAGGTTGGAGCTTCCACCTGTAAGCACCAGTCCGCCAGGTACTAACGCTTCCTGTTCGCCATGCGGTAATTCCAGGACGATGAGTCTTAAGATTTCTTCCATTCTGGCGCGGATAATATNNTTGTGTCCGTTCTGCGCGATGGAATCGTTGTCTGCTTTCCCTTCGTAAACCGGAAGAGCCGTGCCATATTTCTTCTTCATTTCTTCGGCAACTTCAAAAGGCAGGCCTAAGCCGATGGCGATGTCCCGGGTCATTTGATAACCGGCCACGGGTACGACTGCGGTATGCCAGATACTTCCATCTTTAAATACTGAAATATCCGTGGTGCCGCCGCCGATGTCTGCCAGTATTGTGCCGGCCATTTTATCGTCTTCGGTCAGGCAGGCTTCGCTGCTGGCTAATGCTTCGAAAACGAGGTCCTCTACATCAACTCCCACCCCGCGGACGCATTTTACCAGGTTCTGTACGGAAGCCACCCCGGTAGTAATAACGTGGGTTTCCGCATCCAGTTTGAAACCATGCATCCCGATCGGATTCTGGACTCCGTCCTGGCCGTCCAATCCGTAGTGGCGCGGAATCATATGCAGGATTTTCTGATCGGCGCCCATTTTCATGCTTTGGGCGTTCTGCAGTACCCTGCGTAAATCATCGGGGCGTACCAGACGGTCGTTGCGCGTCACCGCAACTACACCCTTGTTGTTCTGCCCGGTGACACTTCTTCCGGTCACACCGATATAGGCAGATTCAACCTTGTAGCCCGAGGATTGTTCCGCTTTCTTTACGGAATCGCGGATTGTTTCCTTGGCTTCATTGATGTTGACTACCATTCCCTTGTGCATTCCTTTTGAAGGCACATTCCCCACCCCGGCGATGCGCATCTGGCCGTTATCGCCCACTTCAGCAATGAGAGTGCAAACCTTGGTAGTTCCGACATCGATTGCTGAGATTGTTCTCCTCTTTGCCATTGTGTTTTTTCCTCCTTGGTAAAATTTTGTATACTAGCTTTAGGTAATTTTCCGTTTAGTTGAGCGAATATCCCCGCCGCAATTCATTGAAACTGAATTTGGCATTTGATACCTTGACCGGCGTACTGCCGCTGCCGATCCGTTCCGCTATCCTCATGCGGGCACTGCGGCTGCGTGGATTTTCGTCAAGTTCCTCTTCTGAAGGTACGATGACCTTCTTATTTATCAGGCGGAAACTGGCGACATGTTTGCATTGACATACAGGAATACTCGGCGGACAGATGCAGTCCCGGGATTCTTTCGCCAGGAACTGTTTCACGATGCGGTCTTCCAGTGAATGATAACTGATGACGACTAAACGCCCGCCGATACCCAACAGGTCGACAGCTTTGTCGAGGGTTTCTTCCAGGTGTTCCAGTTCTTCATTCACGGCAATGCGCAGTGCCTGGAAAGTTCTGGTCGCCGGGTGAATTCTGCCCTTTCGGCCGCCCACCGCGTCTGCCACAATGGCTGCCAGTTGGGTGGTGGTATTCACCGGCCTTGATTGGACGATACGGCGGGCAATCCTGAAACTATGCGGTTCTTCGCCGTATTTCCTGATTAACTGGGCCAGATCAATTTCCGAATAGTTGTTCACAATATCGGCCGCCGTGACTTCCTGCTTCGGGTTGAAACGCATGTCCAGCGCTGCTTCGTATTGAAAACTGAAACCGCGCGGATCGTCAAAAAGCTGCATTGAGGACAAGCCGAGGTCTAACAAAATCCCGTGAACGGGATAAAAATCATAATGATGACAGATTGTATCGATGTTTACGAAATTATCGTTGACCAGCAGGACGGAGTCCGTATATCTGGAGAGATTGATGGCAGCCGCCCTGATTGCCTCCGGGTCTGCGTCTATGCCCAGCAGTTGGCCGCCGGGTGCGCTGGCCTGAATGATAGCCATCGCATGTCCGCCGCCGCCGAGCGTACAATCTACGTACCGCCCTCCGGGCTGTATTGAAAGTGCGGATAACACTTCCTTGAGTAATACGGGCTTGTGGGCGACCGATAACACTTTCGGCTCC
The DNA here is from genome assembly GCA_003153955.1 of Dehalococcoidia bacterium. GTDB lineage: Bacteria > Chloroflexota > Dehalococcoidia > Dehalococcoidales > Fen-1064 > Fen-1064. The sequence continues at coordinate 22,498 of PMCB01000058.1, forward strand.
TTAATTTATTTATAAGGTTTCGATAATTTGCCAGGCTTGTGCCAGACTATTGGTTTTTTCTTCTTCCCACAACGTTTTGTCCCATATCTCAAGGTAGGTATTAGCCCCTGTGATTACAACTTCCTCACCAATTCCGGCAAATGTTCTGAGTGGAACAGGCAGGGCAATCCTGCCCTGGCCGTCAAGGTTCAAATGAAAAGCTGTTGAAAACAGCGCCCGGTTTAATTTCCGTATTTTGTCCTTCGCCAGGGTACCGGTACGCATATTTTCGGAGAGTTTTTCCCATTCTTCGGGAGTATAGGCGATGATACATTTTTCCGGACCGGGTACCAGGATAATGCCGTCCCTTAATTCCCCTCGGAATTTTGGCGGAACAGGCACCCTGCCCTTCTCATCCAGCTTGTAATTGTATTCACCCAGAAACATTGAAAATCCTTATTCCACACACTTCCCCACTAGTTCCCAACATCTACCATTCTCGCACAATACATAATATTTGTCAATAGTTTTAGGCTCATTTTGTAAATATATTTAGGCGTGCTTGTATCATACAGGACCGACAATTGAACGTTTTTGGAAATAACAGACCGCAAAAAGGAACCATGAATAATTTTCAGTTTGGATGAATGTGCTGAAATAATTAACAAAAAAAAGACGTGGTAAGAATTTATTCCTTACCACGTCTTTAAAAACGGATTTATTGACTGATTGCTAGTTGGTTTGTCTGCCGCCGGTCCCGGCTGCCGCTTTCGCGGTGGAAGCTTTACCCTGCCGCTGCGGACGTAATGCCCGGGTGGCTTTTCCGGCCTGCCACATTTCGGAATTACCCATCTTGGATAATTCTTTACCAAGTTGGACCTTGTAGTTCTTCCCGCCGCAGGAGCGGATGACGCGGGCGGTTTCAGCGCCGGAAGCAACTCTCTCATAAAGCTCTTTGAAAACAGGCATCACGGCTTTCTTGAATTTCGGTTTCCAATCGAGTGCGCCGCGCTGAGCGGTTGCGGAGCAGTTAGAATACATCCAGTCCATACCGTTCTCGCTGACCAGACGGATCAGGCTCTCTGTTAATTCTTCAACAGTTTCATTGAAGGCTTCGCTCGGTGAATGGCCGTGTTTGCGCAGGGTATCGTATTGCGCTTCCATGATTCCGGCCAATGCGCCCATTAATACGCCGCGCTCCCCTACCAGGTCGCTGAAGACTTCTTTTTCAAACGTCGTCGGGAAAAGATAGCCGGCGCCAATGCCGACACCTAACGCCATAGTGCGCTCGGCGGCTCTGCCGGAGGCGTCCTGAAAAACTGCGAAACTGGCATTGATGCCTTCGCCGGAAAGGAAATTACGCCGCAGCGATGTCCCTGAACCTTTCGGTGCTACCATGATGACATCAACATTTTTCGGCGGGATGATTTTGGTTTGGTCTTTATAAACAATTGAAAAACCGTGTGAGAAATAAATCGCATCACCCGGTTTCAGATATTTCTTGATCATCGGCCAGACCTGCTTGTGTGCTGCGTCTGATACCAGTAATTCAAAAATAGTGCCGCGTTTCAGGGCTTCTTCGATTTCAAATAAATCGACTCCAGGTTTCCAGCCGTCGGCTACTGCCCGTTTCCAGTCCTCGGGAAACTGCTTGGACTGCCCGATGATAACGTTAAATCCGTTATCTTTCAGGTTTAATGCCTGACCCGGGCCCTGTACCCCGTAACCGATCACGGCAATGGTTTCATTCTTGAGAACTTTGCGGGCTTTCGCCAGGGGAAATTCTTCCCGTGTGACGACCTCTTCTTTGGTGCCCCCGAAATCAATTATTGCCATAATGAATATCCTCCTTCTTAACTGCTGTACCTTTTTACGCCTGTCAAAATAACATTGTATTCCAATTTACAGCGTTATTGTTAATAATACCAGATTTAATCTTCCACGTGAAGTTTTTTTACGTGGGCCGCTTCGGTTATTTTGGTTCCTGTTTCTTATTATCGGAGCTAGAACTAAGTACAAACTCCAGAAGAAGCTATAGTCCCGAAATCTTTGAGGGAGAGTGCGATAGCACTCCTTCTCGTAAATCTTCCTCTCCCTTTTAGGCTATAGTACTTTGCGAAGCAAATGTAGAGAGGATAAGGTGATGGTCGATGGGTAACAACGATTTAATATTAAAACAATTTCATATTTTGTATTGTAAATAATAAGTATCTATCTGTTCATCAAATTACCGGGCTGACCGATTCTATTCCGGTTCGCCTTCTTTAGTCGCGGCAGAGTCGGACGGTTTTTTGGGCGGCTCCAGTTTCCGGAATTTATCCTGGCTTTCCAGGTGGTCGATGTAAAGTATGCCGTTCAAATGGTCGATCTCATGCTCCAGGACCTCGGCAAGCAGTCCCTCGGCCTTAATTTTTACTTCCACGCCGCGCGCGTTTTGGGCCTTTACCCTGACCAGCTCACTGCGTTTAATTTCACCGATATAACCCGGGATGCTCAGGCATCCTTCATTTACCACCCGGGTCCCGATACGNNCGGGTCACTTCGGGATTAATCAATACTTTACAATCGGCGCCGGGCACGTTTAAAACGATCAGTCGTATGCTCTCCCCTACTTGATTCGCGGCCAAACCGGCGCCGGCGGCCGTCTGCAAAGTTTCCTGCATATCGCTGATTAACTTGCGTATGGATTTATCGATTATTTTAATCCGTTTGGCTTTCTGCCGCAAAACGGGGTCCGGTACTATTTTTATCGGGAGGACTGCCATATTAGTTCACTCTTCCTATCTATATAGTAAATCTTACAACCCGACAGGGTCAATATCGATCATCCAGCCCTGCGGCAGCGGTATGTTTTTCAGAAAAGAAGACAGTTCCGACCCGCGAACGATTATTTGCCAGCGGTATCTACCCCGCAAGCGGTGGACAAATGCCGGCGCCGGGCCGATCAGACTCATATCCGGTATCCCTTTGCTGTCTCGCTCTTCGATTATGCGTTTCGCAGTTTTCTCAGCTTCTTCATGGCATCGGTTATCGTTGGTATGCATAAAGGTCAGCGCCGCGAGCTGCACGAAAGGCGGTTCTCTCAATTCCCTGCGGAATTCGATTTCCTGTTGATAGAAACCCGGATAATCATGCTTCGCCGCGGCTTGCACCGCATAATGGCTGGGGTTATAGGTCTGGACAATGACTCGACCGCCGGACCGGCCGCGCCCGGCCCTGCCCGCCACCTGGCAGAGCAATTGAAATGTTCTTTCCCCGGCACGAAAATCCGGCAGATTTAACGACGTATCGGCCAGCACCACTCCCACCAGTGTCACCAGCGGTAAATCCAGTCCTTTTACCACCATTTGCGTGCCAATCAAAATATCCGCCTCATGATTGCGGAATTTATTCAGTATATCCTGGTGCGCATCCTTCTTTTGCGTCGCGTCGCTGTCCCAGCGCAATAATCTGGCTAGAGGGAATGAAGACTGCGTTTCCTCCATGATTTTTTCTGTGCCGATGCCGAGATAGCGGATACGGCGGCTGAGACAGTTGGGACAAACTTGCGGCGGCCGCATTTTATTGTTGCACCGGTGACAGACCAGTGAATCGGAATCCAGGTGATACGTCATCGGGATATCGCAGCGCTTGCATTTAATCACGAAACCGCAGTTCCGGCATTCGATCGTTGTCGCCGAACCCCGCCGGTTCAGAAACAATATGGCCTGTTCTTTGTTGGCTAAAACTTTCTCTATTCCCTGCGTCAACTCCCGGCTGAACATACTGCGGTTACCCGCTTTTAATTCCTCACGCATGTCTATCACTTTCACATCCGGCAAAGGGGCGTTTATTTGGGGAACCACCCGGTCCGGCAGTTCCAGCAGCGTATAATCTTTTTTAATTGCGTGATAATATGTTTCAACCGAAGGCGTCGCGCTCCCCATGACCACCGTTGCTCCCGTCAGTTCTGCCAGCTTAATCGCGGCATCACGCGCATGATAAAGCGGGGGCTGTTCGGTTTGTTTGTACGTCCATTCGTGCTCTTCGTCAATGATAATCAGTCCTAAATCATGCTGCGGCGCAAAAAGAGCGCTCCTCGGCCCGATGACTACATCGGCCTCGCCTCTGCGGATTCTCTGCCACTCGTCAAACTGTTCTCCGAGTGCTAGCTGACTGTGTAATACCGCTACCCTGCCCGGGAAACGCGCCGAAAAACGTTCGATGGTTTGCGGCGTCAACGCGATTTCCGGCACCAGCGCAATCCCTTTTTTCCCCAGCTTCACCGCTTCCGCTAGCGCCTGCAGGTAGATTTCGGTTTTACCGCTGGCCGTCACGCCGTGCAGTAAAAATATTGAAGTCTTAGTTCCACAATTATTATGTAAACTCGACTGTATCGGTTTGAAAACCGCTTCTTGCGCGTCGGTGAGATTTAACGGTTGTGATAGTTGCACCTGGTAATGTGACAGCGGTTCACGGCGTACTTCTATAGTTTCCATGGTAATCAGTTCCTGACGGACCAGCGCGTCAATGACCGTTTTGTTGCAGTTTGTTTTTAATTTGGCATCTGCAACTGATACCGCTTCGGGATTGGCCGCCAGATATTTCAATAACGCGGCTTGATTGGGAGCTTTTTTAACTGATTTTTCGGCGGCTGCCGCGGCAACAGCGGCATCGACTTTCAAACGGAGAAATTGTACGAGTTGTGTTTTAACTTTGATGCGTTCCAGCTGATATTGTCTTTCCGCCAGGCCGCGTTCCACGAGCTGCCCGACGGTTGTCGTGCTGCGCCTTTTGCCCAGCAGTGCTTCTATTTCGCCTAATCTGACCGCGCCTTTGCGCTGCAGCAATTCAAATAATTTCTGTTGATTTTCAGTCAGCGCGGCGGAATCAGGTTCGTGTCGAGTTAAAGAAACAGTCGTTAAAACGCGCCGTTCAAACCCTGGCGGCAGCATCAGCGCGAGGGCATCAAATAAGGGACTAAGATAATAGTCGCTGAGCCATTTCGCCAGTAAAATCTGCTTGCCGGAAAGCAGCGGCCGTGAGTCAATTACGCCGGTAATATCGCGCGTTGGTTCGAAAACAGGGACGTCGGTCAGTTCGACAACAATACCTTGTACGGTCTTTTGTCCGAAAGGCACATAAACGGCCTGACCGGCGTCAACAGTCAATTCCGATGGAATAGAATAACTGAAGGTCTGTCGTTGTGCCGCGGGTGCATTAACACTGACCTCAGCATATTTCAAATTCAGCGCTCCCGACGATGGGGCTCAATTAAGCCTTGGGCGTTTCGGTCGGCGGCTCCGGGGCGACTTCCGGTTCGGGGGTCGCAATCATTTCTTTGGGGAACCGTTTCTCTTTAATACGGGCTTTCTTGGCGCTCAGTCCACGCAGATAATAGAGTTTGGCGCGGCGGACTTTACCGTGTCTGATGACTTCAACTTTATCCAGTAATGGTGAGGCCATCGGGAAAGTTCTCTCGATACCAACACCGTAAGCAACACGCCGTACTGTAAAACTGCCGCCGGCATCGCCTTTTCTTATGCGGATGATCACACCCTGGAAAGGCTGTACACGTTCTTTATCGCCTTCTTTGATTTTAATACCGACTTTTACGGTATCGCCGGGTGTAATGCCGGGGAATTTTGCACTTACTTTTACGCCGGTTAGTTCAGTGATCTTCATTTCTGCCAGACTCCTATTATCGTGGTTGTTCAACCTTTATTTTTCCGGTTTATTAACTTTCTCTCTCTATCATATCAGGTCTGCGCTGTGTTGTGCGAATTATTGATTGATTTTTTCGCCATTTGGCAATTTGGGCATGATTTCCGGACAGCAGCACCTCGGGAACAGCCCAATTGCGGAATTCCGGAGGACGGGTATATTGCGGGTATTCCAGTAAGCCGTCGGTGTGCGATTCGGATATTAGAGATTCCGGCGAACCGAGAAAACCGGGCAAGAGCCTGACAATTGTATTCACTACAACCATCGCTGCCAGTTCCCCGCCGCTGAGCACATAATCGCCAATGCTGATTTCATGGGTAACCAGGTGCTCGCGCACCCGTTCATCCACACCCTCGTATTGCCCGCAAATAATAATCATATTATTATATTGCGTGAATTCCTGTGCGATTGCCTGTGTCAACAGCTGGCCCTGCGGCGTCATCAGGATTACCGGCACATCGGTGATCTCTTTTTGAGCCAACTCGGCTTTTATTGTTTCTACCGCTTCGAAAATTGGTTCCGGCTTCATCACCATGCCGGCGCCGCCGCCGTAAGGCGCATCGTCCGTCGTGTGGTGTTTGTCATGCGTATAATCGCGGATGTTCCGTACATCTACTTTCACCACACCCTTATCGACGGCTTTCTGAAAGAGGCCGCAGTTGAACGGTCCGTTAAACATTTCCGGAGAAATTGTCAAAATGAAAATTTGCATTATAAAATGTACCCGTTTTACCGGTGACTTTTTTATCTCCGGACACATTATTTTAACACAGGCAGTCACGCTTGTGAAGATGAGCAACCGCCTAACCCGATAAATCAGAACGATTCGCAATAAATTTTAATAATCGCTTCTTTACCGATAGGAACCGCCGCTCCGGCCAGCATTATCGGCGGAGAAGATTTCAGCACCAGTTCCGCTATTTCTTCTCTTTTCTCCAATTCGCAGCCGATATCCCCCAATCTTATTCTGAACCCGAGACTTTGCAGCCACTCTTCCACAGCCGCGATGCCGTCCTTTTTCCCGAAGACATTCTTTCCCAGTATATTGATGCGTTCCTGTCTGGAAGGCAGATGGTATTTCATCCACGCCGAGAAAAGGGCCGCCAGCCCGGCGCCGTGAGTCACATCGTAATACCCGCTCAGGGCATGTTCAATCGAGTGGCACGTCATATTTCCACCCCCGCCTCCCAGTCTGGATAAATATGACATTGCCATCGTGCTGGCCCAGGTCATCCGGCTGCGGGCTTGAATATCATCCGGTTTGGCAATTACTTTCGGCAGGTTCTGCACTACGATTTTCATGATCGTCTCGCGGATGCCGTCCGTCAGCGGTTCCGGAGCCGGGTCCGTGATGTACTGTTCGGCGACGTGGGTAAAAACATCAAATCCGCCGGCTTTTATCTGGTTCAACGGGACGGTGAATGTAATTTCCGGGTCGATAATCGCCACCTTGGCCAGCGCGGTGTACAGCGGGCTCTTGATGTGGGTTTCCCAGTTAGTAATGACCGAACCGGCGTTGATTTCCGAGCCGGTGCCGGCCATCGTCGGTACCTGGATAATCGGCAGCAGCGGCAGGTTTATTTTAGCCTTACCTTCAACATAATCCCATACCGGGACCGTTCCGTTAACCGCCGCCGCAATCCCTTTAGCCGAGTCCATCGCGCTGCCGCCGCCCAACCCGATGATCAGGTCGACTTTTTGTTCGCGGGCAAATGCCGCACCTTTGTCTATGGTAGAACTACGCGGATTGGACTGCACTTTTTCAAAAACGACAGACTGGACCCCGTTGGCCGTTAAATCCGCTGTCACTTTGTCCAGTATTCCTGCCCGCCTGATATCCGGGTAAGTGACAATGATTGCCTTTTTCCCGTATTTCGCGGCCTCAGTCCCAAGTCGGTTAAGAACACCAACACCGATGATAATGTTTGTGGGTAAACTGAACGACATCGTTTCCATTTGTTCTCCTTTATATATTAGTCCTGTGTTAACGGAATACCGGTTATTGTACTGAATTTGCAGGTTACAGGAGGTAAAGGATCTAAACCAACAAGCGGGTGAATTGGGAATATTTTGAAATAAAGTATACCACTTCAGGACAATAATGTTTTTTGGATTCAATATGACACTGACAGTTGAATCAGCGGACAAATTATTATCAGTTCAATTCTTTTCGACTGATTCTCTTAGATTGGCCGGCACGATTTCGGCCTCACGTTCTTTACCATTAGAAGTTGCGAAATTTTTAAATACATCGAGAGCATGCGCGGAAATAGAAGATGTAGTGCAATTGGTTGTGGAATAAACCCTACATTTAGTTGCTTATCTCAAATTTCAATTCGCCATTGATTTATTTTTTATTGCGGAGTATTCTTGTCTGTATTCGGTACTAAAGAGGAGAAACATTGGACAGCAGAAAGATTATTTTAGTTGAAGATAACACTGATGATGTTTTTATGACCAAACGTATGTTTGAAAAATCAAAGATTTCCAATGAAATAATTGTTCTCGACGATGGTGAAGCGGCTATTAAATATATGTTTAGCGATAAAGGCGATTGCAAATTAGATGATAAAGACCTTCCTTTAGTCATGGTACTGGACTTAAATCTTCCTAAGGTCCATGGTATTGATATACTTCGTAAAATACGCTCTTGCGAAAATACGAAATTAATTCCAGTGATTGTTTTATCTGGCTCCCGTCAAGAGGATGATTTAATAACCAGTTACCTCTTGGGTGTCATTGCATTTGTTCGTAAACCTGTTAAGTTTAACGATTTTATTGAAGCAATCAGAGAGTTAGGGCTATATATATTGATAACTCAGAAACAGCCGCTGGAATTCCTCAGGAAATAAATGACCTTATAAAAAGCTGTTTCCGCGCAAATCAGTTTCATTTCAAATTGACCGTCTACTCTAAAAGTGATTCATTATTTGTTCACTAAAAACGACCCTTTTTTACTATGCCTTTAATGACAGATTTTGAAACGTAACCAACAGGCTTTCTAAGCCCCCCCCTTTTTTTGCGGGGCTTTTTGTCCGGGCCGCGCTTGCCAAAATTGGGCTTACCGTTCATAGCAGTAACCATTGATGCCTATTCCCATGTCGCGCCGGGATTGCAACACAATGCAGCTAATAAAATGGATGTGGTTTATGGTAAGAATGTTACTAAATTGTTACTATCGGCTGAAATTCGTATCTAAATTGTGGGTCAAGTAAACCTATAAGCCGAGTTCTGTATCCGCCTAAGGCGGACGGTGACCATCTATCTAAGCCCTGGTGTTACCACCAGGTTCAAGCGACCAACCCGGGGACTGGCC
>PMCB01000054.1 GCA_003153955.1 Dehalococcoidia bacterium
TAGCTGACCAGCGCTTTGACGTCTTTCTCTTCAATCTGCCGTCCCTGGGCATAGGTGGCCAGTTTGTTCAGTTCGCTGGACATCACCCAGAGGTTGCTGCCAATCAACCGGATGAGCAGATTCAGCGCCGGCAGGGAAATCTTGCTGCCTTCTTCGATGACATGATTGGTGACCCATTGCCGCAGTTCCGGGGCTTTAAGCATCGGGTAATTCTGGATTTTAGCCTTGGGAGAAATCAATTTCAGCAGGGGATTGTTATCTTTAAGTTCGTCTTCGATGAGTACCAGGATAGTACTGGGCGGGAGTTTAAAGATGCAGTTACCGAAAGCTTCGTAGGCGGCGGGCTGCTGGTCGAGCTTTTTGGCGGTTTTCGCTTTATTTGAAGGAGCTTTGACGCCGAATCTGTCCAGCAGTCCCTGAGCGATGACCAGTCTTTTTTCGGATAAAAACGGCGCCGATTCGCAGACCGACCGAAATTCATCCGCGGAGACGGTCTTCCCGTCGAGGGTGTTGGTATTGGTGGACAACATTCCCTGGTCGCCGATACCCTTTTTAATAGTATCGAGTTCATGGGCAATGGAGAAATCATCCTCTCCCGATAGTATGTAGAACAATCAGTTTACCTTCCGCATTGCAAAAATATCGTTCAAGTATATGATGGTTCTTGGTACTTAAAAAGGAATAATGAAGTAAAACCCTTTTAAAAAACCTCACCCTCTGTCTCCCTCTCCATCAATGGCGAGGGAGGAGATTACTTAGAGGGGCTGCGCCCCTCTAACTCAAAACCCTGCTTAATATTGGCGAGTAATTTCCCCGTTTAACTACGTTGGTATAATCCCGTGCTTCTTATGCGGCTGGTCTTCCTGTTTATTGATGACCATCTCCAGCGCTGCAATTAATTTGAGTCTGGTTTCCGCCGGGTCGATGACATCGTCGACATGGAGGTGTTCGGCGGCCCGGTAAGGGTTGGCAAACTCCTCACGGTATTGCCTGATTTTTTCCTGCAGCAATTCCGCCTGGTTGCCAGCTTTTTCCAGTTCTTTACGGAAAATAATCGGCGCGGCGCCTTCGGCACCCATCACCGCCAGTTCGGTGGAAGGCCAGGCGAAGACCACGTCTGCGCCGAGGTCTTTACTGCACATGCCGAGATAAGAGCCCCCATAAGCTTTTCTCAGTGTAAGCGTCAATTTCGGCACGGTAGCTTCGGAATAGGCATAAAGCATCTTGGCGCCGTGCCGGATGATGCCGCCCCATTCCTGTTCAGTGCCGGGCAGGTAACCGGGAACATCTACCAGATTGATGACCGGGATATTGAAAGCATCGCAGAAACGGATAAAGCGGGAAGCTTTATCGCAGGCGTCGATATCCAGGCAGCCGGCCTTGGACATCGGCTGGTTGGCGATAATGCCTACTGACCAACCGTTCAGGCGGGAAAAACAGGTGATAATATTGGTGGCAAAAAGCGGGAACAGTTCGAAGTAATTCTTTTTGTCATCCTCTCTCTTATCGAAAATCCGTTCAATGATTTTCTTCATATCATAAGGCCGGTTGGGCGCATCGGGAATAATTTCGAATAATGTTTCGTCGGTGCGGTTCGCCTTATCGGCAGTTTTTGCCTTCGGCGGTAATTTTTCGCGGTTGCTCTGCGGCAAATAACTCAATAATTCGCGAATATTTTGGAAGCATTCCGACTCGTTTTCTTCAGAACGGCAGACGACGCCGGATTTTTTCTGAGCAGCCGTCGCGCCTCCGAGTTCCTCATCGTTGATATCCTGTCCGGTGGTGGCTTTAACCACCCGCGGTCCGGTGATATAGGCGTAGCTGATTCCTTTGACCATGAAGATGAAGTCCATTAACGCCGGGGAATAGACCCCGCCGCCGGCGGTCGGACCGAGAATGGCGCAGATTTGTGGGATGATGCCGGACGCCTGAACATTGCGGCGGAAAATCTGGCCGTAACCGGCCAGGGAATCCACCCCATCCTGAATCCGGGCGCCGCCGGAATCGTTCATGGCGATGACCGGGCAGCCGACCTTGACGGCGCTGTCCATCAGATTGCAGATCTTTTTCGACTGCATTTCGGCCATCGTNNTTGCGGCCGTCGATTTCGCCGTAGCCCGTAACCACGCCGTCGGCGGCGACATCTTCGTATGCCCCGACATTGCGGTTGCGCGCGAACATGCCGGTTTCGTGAAATGTTCCTTTATCGAGCAGGGTGTTGATACGCGCCCGTGCCGAAAGTTTGCCTTTCTTTTCCTGGGCGGCGACACGTTCCTTCCCACCCATTTCGGCAATTTTCTGACGCCGTTCTTTGAGGTCGGCGAGTTTTTTATCTTTCAGGGATTTGTCATCACTCATTTATTGATTATCCTTACATATATTTTGGGTGGTGGCAACGGGTTATTTGGGATTGTCCAGGACATCCTGTTTGCCGAAGTTCTGCATCAGTTTTTTAATTGCCGCGGCCAGTTCCTGGCTGTTGCGCAGGCGCTCCACGAAAATGGGGCACCCTTCCAGCAATGAGTTTTGGGCGGAGGTGGCCATACTGGACAAAAGGTTCTGCAACCCGGCATCGTTGGGCATCGCGGAGGAACCGCCGGGGATTTGCGATTCCAATTGACGGCGGAGGTCTTCGGCGGTAAAGCGCATCGGCATAACGCAGGATTTATACCAGGGGCATTCTTTGCACTGGACAACGCCGTAAGCTTCATTCAAGATATCAGTCATCGTAGTTCTCCCACAGATAGAGGCATCGTGATAATAGGATGTATCTGTACTTAAATGGTACTTAATCTCAGGCAAAATATCAAATGGGATGACGTGGAGAAAAATTCCAAACTTCAATAAACAGGATTCAAATAAACCCTAATCTCGAAATCCGAAATGCATTCGTCCACTGCGAGGACTGAAAGGACGCGGCAGCTTCAATTTTACTAAAGCATTAATCAAGTCAGATTATGTCTCTATTTTTTATTGATGATGTTTATTTTTATTTGATTGTTGATGCTTGAATCTTGAGTATTTTTTACCCGTGTTAATTGAAAAACGAGCGGGTTTTCCGCATCCGGGCAGGCGACGGTGGCTTTGTCCGGGTCTTTCTCCCAGGGGAATGAGCCCCCTGATTGTAAGCCGGAGACAAACGGGAAGAGTGTATAAAATGCCCAGGAGCACATTCCGTCCGGTACGGTCTCTCCGATAATGAATTCATCCCCGACCTTGTGCCCGGCGCTGCAGGTCCCTTTCTGGCTGATGACCTTGGCTTTTACCTGATACCATTCTGACATATCAAACCTCCGTTTTTGAAATTGATGGGACTTTATTCTACCAGAATACAGAGGAGATGGGATTTCCACCCCGAGTCCTTCGGCTGAAGGACGAAGGGTCTCCCTCACTATTGAGTACAGTGGGAGATGTTTCAGGTACTGAGTACCTTCAGAATGAAAATAATCATATTTGACAAACAGTCTCAAAAGTTATATATTTCATATCGGGAAAACATAATTAAAAAGAAGAGAAAAATGAAAAGACTAATTTTACTATTTATGGCCATTGTTTCGATACTAACTATATCTTTGAGCGCCTACGGGTGTACCGGTCTCACCGACCAGCAAATCGTGTCTAAAATAATTGACACATCGAACAACGTAAAATCGTTCAAACTGGGAATGGATCTTTCTGAGAGTGTGGGCAATGTAAGCGCCAAAGAAACAGGTACCGCATCCGTGAATAATGTTACCAAAGAGGCGCTGATGAATATCAACACAGTAATGGATATACCGCCAAGCGGCACACAGACCGAGACAATTGATGAATACCTGACCGGCGGTTATTTATACATGAAACAAAATATAACCGGCACAGATTATTGGAAAAAAATAAAGGTCGATGAATCACGGTGGAACGCCGAGGACCAACTGGCGCAACAGATAGTATTTTTACAGACGGCGACCAGCATCTCCAGACTCGATGACGAGACAGTAGACGGCCTTGACTGCTACGTTTTTGAGATTACTCCCGATATGGCGGAAGTGTTAAAGTGGATGCAATCGCAATCGCCATCAGGTACTGGATTGCAGAACCTGAATCCGGATGTGTTCAAGTCAACGACATTAAAGATGTGGATTGATAAAAAGAGCTTGTTCCCGCAAAAAGAGAATATAGATCTCACTATGGAAATAATTCCCTCCGACATAACTGGTACGACCACGACGCCGGATGATGCAATAACATTGACCATGAATGGGGATATTACCTATACCGATTACAACATACCTGTGACAATTGAGCTGCCGGCAGCAGCTCAAAATGCCGTAGAAATACCTCAACCGTAACCAATAAAAGATCTTCGCCCGATTATCAATGAGCCCCGGAATTTATAAAATATTTCCGGGGCTCATGCTTTTAATTCCCTCAGGTAAAGAAGGCTGATAAAATTACCTTTTTTGTTCGGCGGCGATTTTGTTGGCGAGGTCGATATCGGCCTGGTCGTTTATATTGAGGAAGGAATAAAACTGCGGGTCTAGTTCGGCAAACCCTCTTTTATTCAGGTGCAGCACGTGCATTTCTTTGAGGACATGGATGATGCTGTAGCGGTTGGTCTCCAGGTGTTTTTTCATCGTCTGCAGGCAGGATAAAGAATAAACGGCGTGCAGCGGTTCTTTCTGCATGTTCGGCCAGCGGGGAACAATGGCATCGTAAGCCGGTGAAAGTTTGACCATGTGGTCGAGCAAAGCCGTATTCAGGAAAGGCATATCGCAGGTCACCACGATNNCTTTCGATACAGGGGATTCCCCCGATTAATTCCGTGCCTTTATTTCCGCCCATTTTGGGGTTTTTGCCGTCAGCTAAAATAATTCCGGTTACATCCATGATATTTCTCACACTTTCTTCGCGTAATTAATTAACTGCCAGGTAATGGTTTCACACATAATAGTGATATCTTCCGTTGTCAGGTAATCCAGAATATTGGCGTCAAAAAGTAAATTGACTTCCGGTTTCAGTTCGTCATCACCCTGCCACAGGATAATATTCACCGGCACTTTGGCAAAGGCATCGATGACCAGAGCAGCGTCCCCGGTTTCTCCCTTGCGGGCGCCGAGCATTTTACCCACGCCGACCATTAATGCCGGGTTTTTCCCGAAGACATCGGCAAGCGGCTCGATTGTCCGCTTAATGAAAGTCGGATAATAAACCAGTCCCCCGGGCAAATCACGGAAGGGGATCTGTTTTCCGGTTAGTTGTGTGCCCTGAGCCTGGGTAAAATAGTGCAAAATCAGGATTTTATCCCGTTGAGGAACTGGAGATTTACTGTCCACGAAGGAGGCTTCAGCAGACAAGACATCGATACGGTAAATTTCGTTCAGGTATTTCAGGGTGACGATTTCCGGGGAGCATAATGCTCCGGTCCGCCGGCATTGCTGCACAATATCAGCCGCCAGGAACCGCTCCATAGCGATTCTCAGCGCATCGCTCAGGTTATAGGGCGTCCGGTCGTTTTTAGGCGGTTGAATTGTCATATTTTTACAATTTCACTTGATTTCTTGAGGATATTCTATTATAAAACAGTAATTATTTGTTAGACCCTGCTTAATGAGCTTTGGTTATATTTCCAATCTCTCTCAATCTCTCCCTCAAAGGGAGAGAGGGTGGCTTTTGTCTCCCTCCATTTCAGGCCGCTAGGTCCCGAAGGTACGAACGGGAGAGGGACTAAAGCTTTAGTACTTACAAAGTAACGTAGAGAGTGACAAATTTTTCTATTAACTTTCCAGCCAGGAATGGGAATAAAGCACTTCACCGAGTAAAACCTTAACCGTTTTTACGTATTTAATCTCTTCTTCGCCAAGTGAAGTCAAATCAATTTTTCCGCCGTCCATTGTCCGCTGTACCAGCTGCACCAGTTCCGGTCTTTTCCCGCGGGCGATATCAATCAATTCCCTGTCCAGTGCATCGAGGATCACGGAGTAAATGTTGTATTTCATCAGCATCATCAGGAACGTGCGGTTCAGGTACGGCCGCAAATGGTTCGGCGCGCCGTTGGAAACGTTGGATAAACCGAGGATTGATTTGGCTTCCGGGGCGATCTCCGGCAGCATCGCTAAAAATTCCAGGCAGGGTTTGACATGATTCGAATTGATATTGACCGCCGGTGTGGCAATCGGATCGAACCAGATGCGGTCGGCGCCGATGCCCCGTTCGTTAGCATTGGTCAGCAATTCCAGGGCGTTGGCGCCCCGTTCGTTTACATCGCGGGGCAACCCGTCCCGTCCCCAGAGGAGCCCCACAAAATCGCAGTTATGTTTCGCTACCAACGGCATTTCTTCCGCCATGCGCACCAGCGAGATGGAGTTGAGCAATGCTTTACCTTTGTGGGCTTTCAGTCCGGCTTCCATGGCGATGGGGTTGGTGGTATCCAGTGAAAGGGGCAGGTCGGTGACTTCCTGTACCGTTCTGACAACCCACTCCATAAACGTATCGCCGTCTTTACGCGCCGGACCGATATTGATGTCGATGTAGTCCATACCGGCCCTGACCTGGGCTTTTACCAGTTCCTGGATCGGCCAGACCTGGCGTTCTTTCAGCGCCGGGCCGTAGGTTTTGGAGACGATATTCAGGTTTTCGCCGATTAACTTCATTTTTTATCCTGATTCTTTAAATTGCGGAGGAATGCCGGGATGAGTGAACCTTCTCTCGGCCCAACGAGGATTTCCCAGCCTTTGAGGTCTTCTTCCAGCCCGCCGCTTTCTGAGGCGGAATAGCCCGGGATAATCAGCCGGCGGGTTTTAACTTTATCGCCGATGCCGGATTTCTTGACGAAAGCCGCCATCAGGTCGGCGCCGAATTTGCCGGCAGCCCAGGCGGTTAATACCGAAAGTCCCTCGGTGTCCATAATCAGCAGATAACTTGGGACCTTGCTGGTTTCAATTTCGCCGGAAACAATGAAATAGGTCAAAGAGAAATTCGTGGTAATCAGTACCGGAGAATTCTCGTTGGGATTGTTAATCTCATAAATGCCCGGCGTTGTCGCCAGCGGCCGCTGCGGGTCGGTAAAGATATTCAATCTTTCCACCAGCAAAGGGAACAGGACTTCGCCCTTTAAATCGGACAGGACAACGATGCCGGCGTATTTAGCCACAAACATCGAGGCAATCAGGGCCTCTTTCAACGGGTTGGCGGTCATTTCGCAGGGGAAAGTAATCGTGGGATAACCCAGCGGTTTGAATTTCTTCTGCAGGGCCGCGCCTCTGATAATAATTTCATCCTGAAAAGCCTGCTTGACGGTTCTTGCTCCGGCATCGATGACGATGTCCTTGATACCGGCTTGATTCATGACCGCGGTCAGTTCGGCGATTTCTTCCAGGCTGGCGCCCTTTACTGCCACCGGACAGGAATGTTCTTTCGCCAGTTGGGCGACAGCTGCGGCGTTGGCTTTGGTCGCTGCGTAAATTAAAGGTTTACGGGTAGCGCAGATTTTTAAACCGGCAGCCAGCACTTCCGGATTTTCACTCATCAGTATCAGGCCGCCTTCGGTGGCTTTGGTGACCGTTTCTACCAGTTTACCGAATTTTGCAGCATTGTCCGATTCGCTTTTGACGGCGACGGCATCGGCATGGAGTTTCACCCCGACTCTAACATATACATTTTTATTAAATCTTTCGATTCTGGCTGCGACTTCACTTTCCGGCATGGTGTCCGTCACGAGCATAGCAATACCTGTGGGATTTTCGAACTTCTTTTCGTGGCGGAACATCACCGTCTCGCCACCGACTTTGAAAGCCCCGGTCCCTGTGCCGATAGTGACCGGACGGATGGGGGGAGCGGATGCCTCCGCCAGCTGTGCTTTCGATTCCTCCGAAACAAACGGGCAGGCGATGAGTTCCACCTTGCCGGCCGCGAGGTTCATGGCAAAAGCTAGGCAGGTCGGCACGCCGCACTTGCCGCAGTTCGTTTTTGGCAGAAGTTTAAAAATCTGTATCCCGGTGAGCGCCATCAATGTCTCCTTGAATTAACAAATAACCAAATATCAATAATCAATATGCAATGCTTATATTTTTAAAATTGAGTTTATTATACCTTATTTGGCGGTTGGATTTTTTAGTTCAAAAGTCCGGTAATCGTAAGTCTGTTCTTCAAACCCGTTATGTTTCCAGAAAGCCATCGCTTTTTTATTGGTATCCAGCACAAAAACCCGGACCTTATCTTTGGTAATGCCGGCTTTCTGCAAATTGTCCAGGCATTTGTTAATCAGCTCCCGGGCGATACCCTCTTTCCGCAATTCCTTTTTGACCGCCAGGTGATGAAGATAGCCCCTTCGCCCGTCATGGCTGCACTTTAAAGTTCCTACTATCTTGTTTTCACTTACCGCGATGAAATTTAATCGGGGGTTTCTTTTTAAAAATATTTTCAGATTTTCGTAAGAATCATCGTCACTGGCCCATAACCCCTCGGTGTTTTTCCAGAAATCGATTAGGTCCGGGTACCTGTCCAGTTTCATTTCAATAATTTTATATTTCAAGTGCTGAGCCCCTTAGCTTGTACTCCTTGATTATTGAATCTTGATTCTTATTCAATTATTGGTGGCATCGTCAGGGCGGGATGGCCTTTCTCGGTCAGGAACGCTATAATCTCTTCCTCGCTTGTGCCAACGGTCTCATCGGCAATCATGTCCACCAGGTTCGGCACGCCCAGTTCTGTAGCTCTAGCCTTGAGCCTGTCGCCGATTTCTTCCTTGAGCATTTTCGGCATCCAGACCATGCGCAGCAGCCCGCCGTCAGCCCTGATAAATTTCCGCTGGCAGATATTATATTTACCATGTCCCACAAAACCGGGAGTGCTGATTCCGCCGCCGATTGTACCGGCGAGAGTGGTGAATTTCATGCCGCTCGGTGTCATCCCGGTATATTCACGATTGACGGTCATAATCCCGTTGCATAAAGGCAGGACGGCGGCAATACATTCGCAGCAGCCGCAGGTGGTCATCGGATCGTTAACCAGGCTGTAGGAATTATAATGGTCGAATTTACCGCGTGAGGCTTTGAAAAGGAATTCATTTACGCCTTTCCACTGTCCCAGTTTGGCATCGATGGTTTCGCCTTTGGGTACGGGCTGATTCGGACCGGTCGGATTGATTTCATACGATGCTTTGCAATCCATCCAGTTGTAAGAGCCGCAAAGACCGGTTCTCTCCGGGCTGATGATGCAGACGTGTGACGGCGCAAACGACTGGCAGAGCAGGCAGGANNGCGCGTGCCTGCTCCACGATTTGCTTTACCTGGGCTTCATCTGTGTAAATCGTTACCTGCAGTTTATCAAAAATTCTACCGAAATCCTGGTGCAGTTTGGCGTGAAGAATAACGCCGATATGCTTCAGACGGAATCCTTTTTCCACCGCCTGTTTACTGACGCGCAGCCATGCGATATCACGCTGCCCGATGTGCATTACCCCTTGAGCGTAATTAATCAGGTGATGAATCTGCCTTTCCAGAATCGGTTCGTAATCGGTTTCAAAATGCCGGCCTGCAATTTCAACTTTGATGGCCAGCGGCAAAATCGACCGGGCGGGGATATCGGTGATTTCCGGACCGATTATTTCGATTTTTCCGTCTTCAATTTCGTTCATCCGTTTGGACGTGACCCATTCTACCATCGGACTGCGGCCCCCGCCGGCTTCAAGGTAAATATCGTCACCGCGGACCCTTTCGCCTTCGAAGGCGGGCCCGTAAGCCACCGGAATCGGTATTTCACTGACATTTACTTTCAGACCGCGCACTTCTATGGAACGGGCTACAATCTTGTCGTGGGGGACGTTAGCGACCACATGTTCATAAGTCGTAATCCCGCTCGGCAGGATTTCCGGAATCGCGGAATCGGCAATCACCGGGAATCCGTAGTTAATCGCGCCGGCCGCGTTGGCGCCCCACTCTTCGGTCACCGTACCGAGGGCCATCACGAAAGCGAAAATACGGTCTTTGTTATACAGCAGCAGTTTGCGGTAATCACCGGGTTCGATGCCGCCGAAAGACATGGCGGCCCGGGTAGCAAAACCCAGCGCAAATACCGTGGCATTGACATCGGGGCCAAAAGGCACGAGCCGTGTGCCCCAGCCGACCTGTACGCCTGCTTCAATCAATTGCTCGGCGAAACGTTTGCTGCCGTTTTCTCCGGACATAAAAACATAAAGGTTTTTTTGCTGCAGTTCGTGGGCAATGCTGGCGGCGATTTGCGGTGTCGGGGCGGCGCCTAAAATGGCGGCAAATCCGGGAGCGGTACCGTCCACAAATTCCGTGCCGCGCTTCCTTAAAATCACATCATCGGCGGCGCCGAGCCAGATATTGTCCGGTGTGACGTCTTCTCCGGAAACGTAGTATCGGGGATTTTCCCGGTAACGGATAGCTTCGATGATTTCTTCAGCGAAAAAGGTTGCCATACCCGCATCCAGCGCATTTCCCAGATAAGGTAACGGATGGATTTCTTTGACCGGCGGCGGCAACAGCGCCCGGCATTTTTTCAAAACAAATTCGATATCGCCCAGTTTCTCAACTTTGTAGCCGAGCATTCCGTAAATCACTGGTAGATAATAGGCGGTATTAGGGAAACCGATGGGCTCGTTGGCGCCCCATTGGTCCATCGCCATTTTCCACTTGGCTTCGGCTTTTTCAACTATCTTGTAAGCGCCGCTGATTGCGACGGAAGCAATTACTTTGGACATGTGTTTTATCCTTTATTGAATGCGATGATTTTTAAGTCAGTTCCCTTCTCATGGCCATGTCGTAAAGGACCCTTTCCCTTGCTTTATCGATCCCCAGCGCCTTGCGCTTATTATCGATATGGGTAATCATTTTTTGCGCCATCTGAAGCGGGTCGGCTGCAAAATCCCATTTCCCGCCGACCGTTTGCTCCATCGGGGCAGACAATTCAGGAATATTACTCAATCTGGAATCACAGGAAATCGTGTAAAAACCGGAACTGACAAAGCACTGCCCGATGGCAGCGGTTTTATCGGTCAATTTTTCCGTTGAAGCAATGCAGGCGGGCAGGTCGTTGATATCTCCGAGTTTGGCTTGCTGTACGATGGCGGAGGCCGCAATCAATATCCGGCAATTGTCGGTGGATGTACCCATGTTTAAAACAGGTGGCAGTCCGACCGCTTCACAAACCGAATGTAAACCTTCACCGGCATATTGCGCGCCTTCGTACACCATCAGGCCGGCTTGAGCTAATTCTGCGGCATCGTCGCCTGTGAATAGCACCAGAATATCATTTTTAATCAGTTCTTTGACTAAAGCAACCTGTGTATCACCATTGGTCAGGGTATCGTGGCAATTGTATATCCCGGCGATGCCCCGGATGCGGCCGTTGACGATATTATCGATCAGCGGGTGCAGGGAACCGCGGAATGAGCCGCCCAGCGAGTAGATAATGGATTCGGGACTGAAGCCGGTGACCATCTCCGTATCACCTGCTTTTTGCAGCACAGGGAAAGGAGTTCCGGAGGTGATATCCTGGAGCTCGGCGGCAATCATGTTACCACCCCAGCCGTTAGCCAGCGAACACCGCATACTCTGCATCAGCGGGTTTCCGGCGTTAGGATTATTCTCATCGAACCTGGTAGCCGCTATTTCATGGTAGATGCCTGTTGGCATAACACCCAGTTTACGCCAGATTTCCTGCCGCTTTGACGACGCTCTTTTCAGGAAAAGCAGTTCGCCTTGCTGTTTACCGATTTCATTCAATATCAGTTCGCTGAGTTCAGCCGCAATTTCATTTTTAAGACGGTCATTTGTTTGAACGCCCAGTTCTGCCGCAATCCGCCGTAATTTGGCTTCGTCTTTGATTTCCGTATTGGGATTGTGTTCTTTCACTGCGGCGGTGAAAATTTGCGTTATTTTCCGGGCGTGGCCGGCGTAATATTCCGTTCCGGCGGCGATATGGCGGATAAAATCGTCGATTTGCAGTATTTCGTCCGAATTTATTTTATCATTTGTTTGAGGAGCGGCCTCATTTGTTTTCTTGTCTGCCAATTTATCCACCTGCTTCAACTTAAGATGCTAAATCAACAATCATTTCTTTAGTCAGTTTGATTGCTTCCGGATGACGCATGATGATGACATCCCCGCCGGCCATCAACAGCGCCACGGCAGACATCGCTTCCATCAGAATGCCCCTGTTTTTTGCATCCCCCATATTGCTTTCATTATCCGGCTGATTGACTTCTTTTGATTTCCAGACCTCTTTGGACAGGTTGCAGATGATGGGGAACTGCAGTTTTTCATCCTGCTGGGTCAAGCCGGCCATCCGCATCCGCTCCATCACGGAATAACAGTATTCCAGGCCGTAGCCGATNNTGTTTGGCGAGGTTAATATCGATGGGGCTGGAGGCGACAATTGTATGTTTGTAGGCAATCGCCGCGGCAGCGATCTTCTTGTAGTCTTTTTCTTCGACCGGCCCGATGATGAGCCGTTTGTCCTGGCAAACCTCGCACACTTTAGTCAGGACCTGGGTGTCTTTTTCGTGGTTCGCGGTGCCCCAGACAATCAGTGGGACTTGAATCGCGTCAGCCACTTTTTTAACTACTGCGGCGGCTTCATCCGCGCCGCGGTTCAATCCGTTCGGGTCGGTGCTCACCAGCTGCAAGGCGATTATTTCCGCGCCGTATTCCTGAATGCATTTTCGTGCCCAGGCTGCCGGGTCGTTTTTAACGTCAGCAAACGGTTCGAGGGCCGCTTTCGGCCATTCCTGCGGCACGCAGTCGGGAACTTCCATCGCAATGCGCGGTTTGTGGGGCATCGTCCCTTCGAAAATATAAAAAGGGTAAGAGTTTTCTCCGCCGACGGTGATTGCTTTCTCACCCTTACCCAGTGTGATTTCTTTTACATTACCGGAATAATTAGTCTTCGGAATCTCAATTGCCATCTAATATCTCCCTTACGAGCCAAGCCCTGCCGCAATTTTAGCAGCCTTCAAGGTATTTAACATCAACATCGTGATCGTCATCGGCCCCACCCCGCCGGGCACCGGGGTAATCATCGATGCCTTTTCTTTCACGTTTTCGAAGTCGACATCGCCGACAAGGATGCGTTTGCCGCTCTTGGAAGTGCCGATTTGATTCACACCGACATCGATGACGACGGCCCCTTCCTTAATCATATCAGCAGTCACGGCTTTCGGCCTGCCGGCTGCGACAATCAGGATATCGGCTCTCCGGGTATGGGCAGCGATATCTTTAGTATGAGTGTGACATAGAGTTACCGTAGCGTTGGCGCCTGTGTTTTTCTGCAGCAACATGTTGGCAATCGGTTTGCCGACGATGTTGCTGCGGCCGACCACTACCACTTCGGCGCCGTCAATCGGTACGCCCGAACGGATGAGCATTTGTTGGATACCGGCGGGGGTGCAGGGCAATAAATCGGCGTCGCCGATCATTAACCGTCCGACATTAACCGGATTAAAAACGTCAACATCCTTTTTCGGGTCGATGGCATAATTGACTTCATTGGCATTAACATGTTTCGGCAGCGGTTCCTGAACGAGGATACCGTGGATTTTAGGGTCTCTGTTCAGTTTATCGACTATGGCCAGCAGGTCTTTTTGCGAAGTGGATTCCGGCAGGTCGATGCGCATTGAATAAAACCCGAGTTCCTGGGCGGTTTTTTCTTTGCCGCTGATGTAGGAGAGGGAACCGGGGTCGCTGCCGAGTAAGACAGTTGCCAGGCCGGGTACGATATGATGTTTTGCTTTTAGTTCAATGACTTCCTGTTTTATCTCTTCCCGAAGCTGTTTAGCGATTTCGGCGCCGCTGATAAGTTTCGCAGTCATTTCCCCTCCAATCCATCACAATTCTCAAAGCCATCATCATTATAGAATTTTACGGGGGAGCAATGCCAGTTATTTTTGGGGGAAATTTTGTTTTATTTTAAAGTTCTGCCATCATCCCGGCCACCGCCTGCACGGCTGGGGAATTATCTGGCATTTCCATTAACGGTTTTTGTTCCAAATCCTGACGGTACAGTGTTTTATCTTCCGGAATGATTATATCCGCCTTCAATCCCAGGCGTTTCAGTTCCTCAGCCACCAGCGGGTCGAGTTTATCAGGAACCATGTTAACCAAAATATATTTCTTTTTGACGTGCAGTTTCAGTTCGGCCGCCAGTTCCAGAATCCGCCCGATGGCACGGACGCCTTTGACCGAATGATTGGAAACTAAAAGCAGGGCATCTACGTCATCTGTGGTCTTCCTGCTGAGGTGCTCCATGCCGGCTTCATTATCCATCACCACATAGGCGTAGTTATCGGATAAACCGTCGATGAATTTTTTCAGGACAGTATTTGGGTAGCAATAACATTCGGGCCCCTGCCCGCGTCCCATTGTGATGAGGTCTAATCCCTGGCTTTCGACCAGCGTCTCGTTCAGTTTGTAATCCAGGTAAGCTTCTTTGGTCATTCCGGGCGGGATGCTGATTTTTTCATGCTGGAAATCATCCAATATCCTGCCGATGGTCTGGGGTACTTTTAATCCTAGGCTTTCCCCCAGATTGGCGTTCGGGTCGGCATCCACTGCCAGAATCGGAGTTTTGCCGTTCCTTTTTAAATAGCGGANNGACCAGCGCGGTGATGGAAGTTTTTCCGCACCCGCCTTTCCCGGCGACCGCAATTTTAATACTCATTTCGTACTCCCGATGGGTTTATGACAGGCCGGAGACTTTCCCTGTTTTTACATCCACATCCAGGTGCCTGAACGCTGGGTCTGANNAGCAGGATATCGCGTATCGGCAGCCGCCATCCTTTCGGAACCCCTTTCTTTTCGGGGATATGCGTCAGGCTCAATTGTGTTTTAACCATCATCGTGCTGTAGTCGTCGTAAATCGGATCGCTTTCGAAAAATTTGGCTTTTGCCTCTGCTTCCGGCGACCAGTCGACCCCGTCCGCACCGTAAACGGTTGTAGCTATTTTTTCAACGCGCTGCCGCAATTTCATTTCATTAGGGTAGAGGAACTGGAACCCGTTGCTTTTCTTGCAGGCATCGATAATCATATCGGCCAGTTCCAGGGCGCCTTCTCCGCCTTGTGCCCAATGTGTGGAAACCGCGCAATGCGCGCCGGCTGCTTCCACCGCGCGTTTGACCACCTTGATTTCCTCGGCAGTATCGGTGGTGAAACTGTTGATACAGACCACCGGACTGACACCGGAAAGTTTGATCGTTTTGATATGGTGCAGTAAATTGGGCAAACCGGCTTCTACCAGTTTCACATTTTCTTTGATATATTCTTCGGAAAGCGGTAGGCCGGAAACCACTTTCGGGCCGCCGCCGTGCATCTTCAGGGCGCGGATTGTGGCCACGACCACCGAAACATTGGGTTTCAGCCCGCTGAGCCGGCACTTTACGTTCCAGAATTTCTCAAAACCGATGTCCGCGGCGAAGCCTGATTCGGTTACGTGGTAATCGAACATTTTCAAGCCGAGCCGGTCGGCAATAATTGACGATTGTCCGATAGCAATATTGGCGAAAGGCCCGGCATGGACCATAATGGGCTGATACTCGGCGCTGTAGCAAAGCGTCGGGTTGATGGAATTCCGCATCCATGCGGTCATCGCGCCGCCGACCTCGAGGTCTCCGGTAGTAACGGGCTTACCCTGTTTATCGTAGGCCAGGGTTATTTTATCCATTCTTTGCCGCATATCCGCCAGGTCGCTGACAATGGCCAGTATCGCCATCAGTTCGGAACTGGGGGCGATATTGAATCTCGATTCCATCGGGACACCGTCTTTGCGCCCGCCGTTGCCAATGGTAATATTTCTCAATGCCTGGGCGCAGAAATCCATGATCCAGTTGAATTCGACACGGTCCGGGTCGATATCCAGCCGCCGCATGTGTGTCAGTCTCTCAAGGTGTTCGTCATCGTAATTACGTTCGTGCTGCATTCTGGCGGTCAAAGCGACCATCGCCAGATTGTGTGCGTTCATAATATCATTCATGTCGCCGGTCATGCCCATGGAGAATTCGGTCATTGGAATTAAAAGGGCGTTACCGCCGCCGGCGGCGGTGCCCTTAACGTTCATGGTCGGTCCGCCTGAGGGCTGCCGCAGGGCGCCGCCGACATTTTTACCTCTTTTCCCCAATCCTTCGATCAAACCGATCGACGTTGTGCTTTTCCCTTCACCCAGCGGGGTCGGGGTAATGGCGGTCACCTCGATATATTTCCCGTTCGGCCGGTGCTGCAGACGGTCGATGATTTTCATGAAATCCAGTTTGGGCGTCCTGCCGTACGGTATCATCTCGTCTTTTTTCAGGCTGAGTCTTTCCAGCCATTCTTCGGGTTCAGGCAAATTCTCTTCGGCCGCTTCGGCAATTTGCCATTCTTTCATTTTACTGGCATCGTATGGCACTGGCATTCTCCTGTATCAAATAATCGGCGGTTTATTCACAAAACCGCCAATTGATTAATTAGTTTTATATTAGAATGGAAACAATCAGAGTGGGGAATATCATTCCGGAATCAGCAGGGATTCACCTCTCCCTACGTTGGAGTATACCCGATAGGCTGATATCAGGTCAAGAAAATGAAGCTGATTCGCTTTTTAAAATACGAAAAAACGCGGAAAAATTATCTGAAAAATCGTCGAAAAAACTATTGACAGCTATCGGTTTCGGCATTAGCATTATAACGTAAATCGGTTTAGCGGAAGGAGTTCGAATGGTAAGCGACATCACTGACCAGGAGTTTGACCAAAAAGTAGTTAAATCAAAATTACCGGTTCTTATCGATATGTGGCGCCCGGGGTGCGTACCCTGTAAAATAGTCGACCCGATTGTGGAGAAATTATCTCTGAAATATGACGGTAAATGTAAATTTTATCGTATGAATGTGACCGAAAACCCGAGGACCGCGGCTAAATACCGCGTCATGTCTCTGCCGACGTTGATGTTCTTTAAAAATGGGGAAGCGGTGAATACCATGGTTGGCGCCGTAGCGGAACGGGCCTTGGCACCTAAAGTGGAAGAACTTTTTTAGTTAAGACTTTGACCTCAAGTAGAACGGGTGATAATATAATAGAGGTATTGTATATCCGCTTATAGTTCAGGAGGCTACCGATGTCGGGNNCGCAAAGGCGGCGGCAGCATTGAAGGCAATTACTCTTTACGGTTGGCCGTGCAGCGTGCTAAAGACTCCAGCATGCCCTGGGACAATATCAGCCGTGCTATTACCAAAGCCAGCGGCGGTGGTGATGGCGTACAGATGCAGGAACTGCTGATGGAGGGTTACGGCCCCGGCGGCGGTGCTGTATTGGTTAATGTAATGACGGATAACCGTAATCGTACAGTGGCGGGTATACGAAATATTTTTACACGTTCCGGCGGCAGTCTCGGCGAGAGCGGCAGCGTTGGCTGGCTTTTCCAGCAGAGAGGAGTGATTAACGTCAAGGCCGAAGACCGGGATAAAGATGAGTTATCTCTGCAGGCTATCGACCTGGGAGCCGAAGATGTTAATGTCGAAGGCGATTATGTAACCGTTTATACCACTCCCGCAAAACTTGAAGAGGTCCGTACCGCCTTGGAAAAAGAGAAAATTACGGTAGAGTCAGCTGAAGTTTCGATGATACCGAAACAGACTATCGACTTGGATGAAAAACAATCCGTCCAGACCATGAGACTGCTGGAAAATCTGGAAGAACTGGATGACGTGCAAAGTGTCGCCAGCAACGTTAATTTCTCAGACTCGGCAATGGCTGCTTACGAAAAAGGTTAGAAATTCTCATTTGTCATTCCGTACTTGATACGGAATCCATAAAAATGTAAGGTGGGTTGCTTAAAAAGCAACCCACCTTTTTTAGTGCCAGATAATCGTAGTAAATTATTAAATTATTTCTCAATCTTTCAACTAGAGATACACAGGGGCCATATCCTAAGAAGAGAGGGAGCCATTCTCCCTCCTTTGTAAGGAGGGATTTAAGGGAGAATTATTGTTCCCAAGATAATATCTCTAATTTCCTTTCCGATTCTCCTGATTTCGTTTATAATGTGGTAGAATTATTGCATAACCGCTTATTTTACATAATAGATAGAAGGCTGGAAATGCTGGTATTGGGAATTGACCCCGGGACAATCATTGCCGGGTATGGCCTGGTAGATAATGCGGACGGCAATCTGAAAATGGTGGCCTACGGTGTCATCAAATCGCCGCAAAAATTGCCCGTGCCGGAACGTTTGAGTAAACTCTACTACGGATTACAAGAGGTAGTGGAAAAATATCACCCCGATGTGGTAGCCGTGGAGCAGCCGTTTGTTTCCAATAATGTCAGCACGGCCTTTATCATCGGCCGGGCGCAAGCCGTGGCGATTCTCGTAGCCGCCAATCAGGACATCCCTGTTTTTGAGTATTCTCCTGCCAAGGTAAAATATGCTGTTTCCAGTTACGGCGCCAGTTCCAAGGAACAGATGCAGCAAATGGTGCGGCTGCAGCTTAATTTAGCGGAAATACCGGAGCCGGCGGACGCCGCCGATGCCCTGGCGGTGGCTTTGTGCCACCTCAGCGAAACGCATTTCAGTAATCTTGTCGCGGAAAAGACAAAGAGGAGTAAAAAATGATTGCCAGCTTAGAAGGGATTATCGACGCCGTCAGCAAAGACGGCCTGATCGTAAATGTCAACGGCATAGGTTTTAAAGTCACCGTAACCACTTCTGTCCTCAGTGAAATGGGCATAACCGGACGGGAAGTGAAACTTTACACTCATTTTCATGTCCGGGAAGATGATATGAGCCTTTTCGGGTTTGGTTCGCTGGACGAATTGAAACTTTTTGAAACGCTGATTTCCGTGTCCGGATTAGGTCCGAAAACCGGCATGGCTATGCTTTCGGCAATGAGCGCCGACCAGGTGGCCATGGCAATTGCGTCCGGCAGCGTGGAAACACTGACGACTATCCCCGGCATCGGGAAAAAGACCGCCGACCGACTGATTCTGGAGTTAAAGGACAAAGTCGGCGGTGTGATGATTTCTACACCTGCCGGACGGGCCGCGCAGGAAAACGCCGACGTGGTGTCCGCGCTGGTCTCGCTGGGCTATTCCGTCCAGGAAACGACCAAAGCCGTCAACGCTTTACCTTCCGGTAAAAAATTAAGCTTGGAAGAAAAGGTCAAGCTGACACTTCAGTATCTCGGGAAATGAATTTCATACGCCGGAATCAAATTACGATCAGGTTCAAATTTACAAAACCGTTATTTTCCTGTTTTATTGTTATCTGCCCGGCCAATCAAGGGGGGGATTTGCGTAGCCCACATATTTAGCTACGTTGTTACTCCACCAGGTCAGACTATACTGCTTCACCCCGTTGCTGGTGACGCTGATAAAGTTACCGTTTCCAATATAGATACCGGTGTGCGCTTGTTGACCGTTACCTGCATTCGGTGCAAAAAATACAATCTGACCGGGGATTTGTGGTGAGCCGCTAACGCCGAGTGCCTGAAACGCTTTATAGGCATCTGCATATCTTCCGGAAGTCCCGAAGGCATTTTCAACAAACAAGTCACAATAAGTATTTGTTCCGCTTCCCCAATTTTGAGAACCTGCTTGCTGTGCTGCCCAGGTTGCGGCGTTTACAAGTTTGTCCGTTACAGTCTCAGGTGCCCCACCCACATAGGCTTCCGTTTGCATAATTATATATGCTTGAGTTCCATAACCTTCCTCGTACGCATAGGGTAATGTGGGTAAAACTGGGACAATGTTTTGATCGTCGTTCCAATCGCCGGAAATTCCGGGTGCGCTGCTCACTACAGATGTCCACTTGCCATTTTGTTTTACGATGCTTACCGTAGTTGGGCTTCCAATGAAGTTTCCTGATATTTCCGTTCCTACATCTGCCCAAGGTGAAAACGGTTCATTATCGGCCGGGGGCGAAATGTTATCCGGATTAAAAAGCTCGTCATACCACCCAACAGCCCGATATCGCATCGAATATATAAACTCCGCCTGCCCTTTCCATGTGATACCGTTTTTCTTATCTTCAGCAGACAGCACGGAGGAAGAAATCCAGCTTTTAAAATTTTTCATTTGGGCTTCGCCTTTGGTCCCTTGCTGTGTGCCGCATTCTTCCCAGTTAATCGTTATCGCATTGCCATCGCTTAACTCCCGGATTACTGCGGGAGGGGCAATATCCTTAACGGTTGTGAATAGATGCGAAAACGTATTCCCCTGACGAAAATATAATTGACCTGCCCATGTGTTTAATGCGGCGGCTAATGCCTCGGATTCAATCGGGGATAAAGACCGCGAAGGGTTCCCCAAACTGGAAGCGGCCTGGTTTGAACCGCAGGAAACGGCCAACAACGCGGGAACGACCAGGGTAGCCAGAACAAAGGCTGGGAGTCGTGTTTTCATTCAGAAGGTATTTCCTGATTCTTACTTTTATCGAAAAAACGGCCCGTTAAATTATTATCTGCTGAGCACGTTTTATTATCGTCTTAGTTGGATAAGTATTGTATGAAAATATTTTAACATAAAGTTAATGCAAATTAGAAGCTTCATTAAATAGTGGTTCGTTCGGCTTTTGGCTGAAGGCTGATATCTGATTGCTTTTAGCTGATTTTGAAATACCCGAAATACCTCAATATCGAGCCTAGTCCGTAATGGCCCAGGTAAGCCAGCACCAGGAACATCACCGCGCTGCCCATCCAGCAGGCAAGCGCGACTTTCCATGCCTGGTACCGGTTGATACCCATGGTGACCAGCAGTGGCATCAGGAACGGATTGGGAAAAGTCGCAAACAGAAATATCCCTGCCGTCCCCCTTTTATTTACAAATGCCAGAAAACGGGGTATTTTAATCTTTTTCAGAAACTTGCCCAGCCAATTTGAGTAGATTTTGTTCGCCGGGTCGGTAATGTTCAGATTCGGGGCGAAATGCCGTCCGGTCCGCGCTGCCAGATAAACCAGCATCAGACCGATTGCTTCGCCGGTAGCCGCGATGATGCCGATTAGCCACGGCGCAAATTTGCTGCCCAGCGTGAATGTCAGAACCATACAGGGGGTGGGGATGGGTATCGGCGATCCCGCCAGCATCGCGGTAAAAAACAGACCGGCGTAAATCAGGATTTCGTAATGGGCGAGGTATTTCCAGAACCGGATTAGTATGACGCAGACCACCAGCGTAATGCTGATGAGCGTCACCCAGGCGCCGGTCCCCCAGAATTTCTTCTTTTTCTCTGTATTATTTTCCAATGTCATCACTGCTCAATGCGCTGTTTGAGCTTTATTATAGCGTAAAGGTTTTTAGTTTTAAATTAACCTGAACTAAATCTAAGAAATAAAAGATGGGATTTTGCCCGTCAATGTTCTCTCGGGGATTGCATATAAGTAAGATGGTTTGGCGGCGAGATTATCCGAAAGTGGGCTTTTATAGTTCAATGTCATTGTCGGGCTTGACCCGACAATCCAGAGATTCCGGACAGCTTTTGGGACAATTAATAAAATAAGGTTTCAGCGAGGCTGAAACCTTATTTTAGAATGGTAATATCGTGGTGCTTTGATACTTTTATAATAGACGGCTATTCTCCGGCAGGTGTTTCTGCCGGTATCCCATGTTCCCCGAACTCGGTCAGATGCTTCAGGAAGGCGTATTTCTGGTTCACTTCTTCCTGGATTACGGCCAGTTCTTTTTCACCGAGGTGGTTGAATTTACGGAACATTTTGACGTATTTCGTAATCGGTTCCGGATTAGCTACGGTTGTGGTCAATTTGAATTTGCCGTATTCGGCTTCCCACAGCGGGAAGTAATTGGTTTTGACCGCCATCCGGCAAACCTGAATCGACATATCGCTTTCGATTCCCCAGCCGACCGGACAGGGACAGAAAATGTGCAGATAAACCAATCCTTCTTTTTTCTTTTCCATTGCTTTCTGCATTTTTTTCGAAAGGTCATCGATGTTGCTCAGGGTTGCGGTCGCCGCATAGGGGATGTTATGCATCGCCATCAGCATCGGTAAATTCTTGGCATGTGTTGTTTTACCCCTGCCGGCGGAGCCGACCGGGGTAGTAGTGGTGGTCGCGCCGAAGGGAGTAGTACTGCTCCGCTGGATACCGGTGTTCATGTAACCTTCATTTTCGTAGCAGACATAAATGAAACGTTCGCCCCTCTCCGCCGCGCCGGACAATGTCTGGAATCCGATATCGGCAGCACAGCCGTCGCCGGTGAAACAGACCACATTAACATCCTTGCCGGCTTTTCTGTAATATCTGGACAGACCGGTGGCTGACGATGCTACGCCGGTCATAAGACAACTGTAGTAAGGCAGGCGGTGCCACGCCCCGACATTCTGGCCGTAAAGCACGGGCGCCGAGCAGGAAGGCGTACCGACAATGACTGTTTCATGGCCCATCACTTTGGAAAGGACCCGGAGGGTCAGTTCCAGCGGACAGCCGGCGCAAAATGCCACGCCGCCGGCAAATGCGTCTTCATCTTTGAAATATTGAAATGTTTTTGGCAGTTTTCTAACTTTTTCAACCATTTTAATCACGCTCCTCAAGCGGAATCCAGGTCACCGCCTGATACGGTTTTCCTTTGGCGGCGTTGGCGATATCGTCAATCACTCGCTC
>PMCB01000103.1 GCA_003153955.1 Dehalococcoidia bacterium
CGGCGTTTCTTTAGTTCGTGGACAAAGCGCTTAACGGAATAGTAACTGAAGCCAGTACCATAATCGTCTCTGAGGTCTTGCCAGATACGCTGGGCAGTCAATCCTTTAGCCATTGCCGCTTCGATTTCTTTTCGGTATGGCTCAACTAAACTGCCGGTGGGCACTTTGGCCGGTTTTGAAATATTCCCGGAGGGCACCGTGGCCGCATTTGGATCACCGCGGGAATCGTAATGAGCTATGGTTTCCCGGCGGATGCCGGTTTCTCTTTGTATCCGGCGGTAGCTCCAACCAAGCTCGAGCAGTGCTTTGATTCGTTGTACATCTATCATCTTAAGGTAGTTCCCCAATTAGCACCTCCATCTTCCACGATGGAGTATGCCATATTTTTTCTACCTTAAGTGGCCGGTTTTGGGTGCCCCCTAACAGTCTAGACATTTGGCGGGGCATTGAAGCAGACGTAAGGTTAACGGATTTTAACTCAAATTTAATCCAAACATAATTTTGCCTTAACCAAAACCAGTTTAGATGGTGTTACAGTTGTAATTGAGGGTTACATACTCTTGCAGAGGTGGATAAAAATGAATAACCTGACAAAATCAGGCAAAGCCTTAAGCCAAATGATTGATTTGTTATTGGGTACAAATTTTACCATGCCAATTGAAAAAGAATTAGAAAAAGACCCTTATATCAGTTACTCAAACAACCCTTATTGACGCTTGTTGAATGAGTGCAGTTGTGAAGAATATGGAGGAATCTAAGTCGTGGCAGTCTGGAAATTGAAGAGTTGTCCCAGGTGTAATGGGGATATCTTTATTCAGCGTGAGATAGATGGTTGGTACGAAGAATGCCTGGCCTGCGGTTACCGGAGAGACATCTCAAATCTGGTCATAATAAATACTGTTGGACAGATCAAAATAAATGAATTGTTTGAAATCGGGGAGAAAATGTAAGATCTCTATCTAAATGTCATCGGCCCAATAACACCCCAGTTGCAAACATAGCTTACAAAGCTGAATCAACGTGGGTGACGTGAAAGCTCCTCGCAAACATCGAGGGGCTTTCGAATTTTATATCATCTTACAATTTGTTTAATTAGTGGTTAATTTATCTGACTTTGTACTTAAAGTCATAGTGTGTATGGTAAACAAAATGATAAAATTTGTTTGAATACAAAATACGGGATACGACTTCGCTGTTTTATGGGTTTTTACAACCATTTGGTAAGAATAAGAGAATCGCTAAAAAGCAAAACGATAAGTTGGGAGGATAGTGATGAATAAAATTAAAGTTCTATTTTTGTGTACTGCGAACTCTGCGAGGAGCCAGATGGCTGAGGCATTCCTCAGATCTTACGCCGGGGACCAATATGAGGCTTATAGTGCAGGAATAGAAGCCAAGGAGATTCATCCCTTAACCAGAAAAGTGATGGATGAGGTTGGTATTGATATTAGCAGCCAATATTCAAAAGCACTTACGGATTACATGGGGAAAATGCATTTCGGGTATTTAATTACCGTTTGTAACGAGGCAGATGAGAAATGTCCGACCACATTCCCCGGTATGAGCCAAAGACTGCGATGGCAATTCGAAGATCCTGTAAAATTTGTTGGAACGGAAGAAGAGAAGTTAATGAAGTTCCGTGAAATTCGTGATCAGATTAAATTGAAAGTCAAGGGATGGGTTGACAATCAGCGGTAAATAAAGAACTTATTCCAGATAATCCTTGAGTTTAAGACTCCGGTTCGCACGGCGTAATTTACGAATAGCTTTAGCTTCAATTTGGCGAATGCGTTCACGAGTGACCGAAAAATTTGACCCCACTTCTTCCAGCGTCCTTGCCCTTCCATCATCTAATCCGTAACGCAGCTTCAATATAATTTGTTCTCTGGGTTTCAGCGTTGATAAAGCTTTATGGATCTGCTCTTTTAGCGATTGATTTGTGGCATTATCCAGCGGCTGAATCGCATCACGGTCTTCGATAAAATCAACGAGGTTATTTTCAGAGTCGTCACCCATGGGCAATTCCAGCGAAACAGGCAACTGCGCAATTTTAAAGATCTTTCTGACTTTCTCCTGGGAAAATCCTATGCACTTTCCAATCTCTTCCATAGTGGGGTCCCTGCCATATTCCTGGGATAATTCGCGTGTAATCTTCGATAGTTTGTTGATAATTTCAATCACGTGTACGGGAACCCGAATGGTGCGTCCCTGGTCAGCGATGGCACGGGTAATCGATTGGCGAATCCACCAGGTGGCATAAGTAGAGAACTTGAAACCTTTATGCAGGTTAAACCGCTCAACTGCGCGCATTAATCCAATGTTCCCTTCCTGAATCATATCCTGAAGTGACATTGCGTGGCCCATGTATTTTTTGGCGATACTCACTACCAGTCGTAAGTTAGCCTCAGTAAGCCGGTCTTTAGCCTGTTTGCCATCAGCCTGGACTTGGGCCAAATAAGTTTGCAGATAAATCTGATGTTTCTTGAGTTTCTCCGGGAATTTCCGGTCCGTCGCGAGAGTCGAGATATTCGATGGTAAAACTTTGGGACTAATGAGGGAAAGGACGTTTTCCGGTAGAAGCGCAATATCTATCGATATTAAAACCAGTAAATATTCTACCGATTCGGCAGGAAGATTTAAATTCCCAGCGATTGTCTGTACCATGGATTTATCGAGTTCTCTTTCCAATGCAGCGTATAATCGCTTATTTTTGATTGTGTCGACAAAACAGGTATTTTCAGGCAAA
The DNA here is from genome assembly GCA_003153955.1 of Dehalococcoidia bacterium. Taxonomy (GTDB): domain Bacteria; phylum Chloroflexota; class Dehalococcoidia; order Dehalococcoidales; family Fen-1064; genus Fen-1064. Next base: position 2,747 of record PMCB01000103.1, read on the forward strand.
TCAAAATGCTTTTGCAGCTGAGTCAAGATTTCTGAGGATTTGCCGAGTTCCCGGAATATTTCCAAGAATACTTGCGCCGCGGTAGCCTGTTTACCCTGGTTCTCGAGACCGGACGAAATTGCTGAAATATGTCTGGCTATTTCAACCTGACGCGCAGCAAGTTTTTCAGCGTCTACCGAAAGAAGGGGTACCTTTCCGATTTCACGCAAATAAAGGCGGACATTATCGAACCCACCGGCAAACCGGTCAGGTACGAAATCTCCCGGTTCGATTTCTTCCTGCGGTTCATCCATTAACTCGATGTCCGTGATGGGATCTTGTTTTATTGCGGCTTCCGATTCTTTGCTAATATTAATGTCCAAATCATATAATCGTGCAGTCGCTGTAACAATGGTCATTATCTAACCCCTTGATTTAATTTGAGTCTATTTAATGTGTTATTAATTTGAGACCATCGCCGAGATAAAAAAACGATATATTTGAAGCCATTGGCTTAAAACGACATCCTATAAACAGACATTTAACGGAAAGTCAGGGACGCCGGGGCAATCGCTATTCGATAAAAAGCTGAGACATCGCATATTCATCCATCTTGAAGTTGACCTCGTAAGAAAGCGCGTACCATCCCGTGTAATTCTGAAGGTTATTGGGGAATCCGGTTTTCAGGTTTTCACCCAAAGACGGGATTCCATACCGCCAGGGAATGTCGGCGTTTCGGGACATTATTTCCCATCTTGAAAGGATTTTTTCTCCCGATTCGGTCGCATCCAGGTCCCGGTAAGGTGCCAATTCAATTTGATCGGGATTCAGGTTTCTCATATTTCACCTCCATCAAATCGAATTATAAAGTACGTATGTTTAGCTTTGATTAAGAGATTGTAAATGTTTGATTAAAACTTTGAAAACAACATGTGATTGTGTTACTGAATTCGCAATGTTAATATTTCTAAATATAAACCATAGAGGAGGCTTCTGATGGAATTATTTGATGCCATTCAGAAAAGATACAGTGTCCGTTCCTACAAACTTGATGCTATCGAAGAATCTAAGCGCAACAAGGTACTTGAAGCAGCACGACTCGCGCCAACTGCAGCCAACAGCCATTTCAACTAATTATTATTTATACAGCTGGCAGGAAACAGAGTTGATGCGTATATATGACCATGCTTGGTTCGTCCAGGCTCCGATGATAATTTGTGCGTGCGAGATTCCGAATAAAGCGTGGATTCGTCGCGATGACAAGAATTACACCGATGTCGACGTTGCCATCTCCATAGACCACCTTATATTGGCCGCCACCGGTTTAGGACTCGGTACCTGTTGGATCGTGACATTTGATCCGATTGCCACCCGCGAGGTTTTAAAACTGCCGAATTTTGGGGAGCCCGTTGCTTTTACTCCCCTAGGTTACGCCAGTGACCAGGTCTGTCAGAAAAGACGCAAAGTTCTGACGGAAATCGTCAAGCATGAACATTGGTCCGATTGAGCACTTGTAGCAGGATTTGGGGAATTCGGGAAAATTATTGTTCCGGATCAAGTTGCATGAACAAACGCCTTAACAATAGTCCATTTTAGTTAAGTTTAAGGTTATTGAGTTTTCAGCAATTATAAATTACCATGATCACCTATTTATTGAAACCAATTATCAGGTAAGCTTTTGCCCAGTGATGACTATTCCAAGATAATTCTTTTTAATATGCCAACCTTGAAGCCTAGTTTTGGGCAGCATGGTCTCAATTTCGGTTGGAAGATAAGCTGCATTGATCGAAGTGATGAGACCCGGCCGCATGTTCTTCGGCTGGCACATTAACCACAGAAATCTTTTCGCAAGAATATTTATATCACGTCGTAAGTCACTGATGTAATATTTGCCTTTTGGCTTAAGAACCCTGGCAATTTCATTCAAGATGTCTTCAGGATGTACCCATTCATGCAAAGAACCATTGCTAAAAACAGCATCGAAGTAATTGTCTTCAAAAGGCATTCTTTGGGCATCACCTTTAACATATTCAACCCTGTCCAAAAATCCGTATTCAGCCGAATTGCTCTGAGCAATGGCTATCATTGCTTCGCTGATCTCCAAACCTTTGAGACGTGTCTCTTCTGTTTTTTTTAGCCAATCAAGCCCTAAATATCCTGGACCGGGGCCGATTTCTAAAGCTATCCCAGAATTTATCCCTTCTTGAATTATTTGTTTGGTTTCAATCCAGCCTTTATCTCTAAGGCTTCTTTGCATTCGATCATATGACTGAACACCAAATTCATCGGTTATACCATTTTCAGTTTCTGCTATTCTCGGCTTGATCATCTTTGCACTTCCTATTATGATTTTGGATTACGTTCGGATTTAACTATCGATTCTATCTTTTGCATAGCGCTCAATGTCCCTTCCATCATTTGCATAATGAAGTTAGCTTTAGTTAAAACAATCCCTTTTTCAAGGTCAGCCAATACTAATAATTTGTCTCCGGTCTTGATATCAAAATCTTTCCTGACTTTTGCTGGAATTACAATCTGGCCTCTTTCACTGACAGTGACCGATCCATAGAATTTCTTTCCTTTCTTTAGTTCCATAATCCTTTCCTTGTAATACTTATATACAAGATATATCTTACTTGCTAAATATAATTTTTTCAAGGTCATTATTGTTTTGTATGGGACAAATATTCTCCTATAAAGTCACAAAAGCTTGAAATGTTGGGTAAAAAGATGAATTGTTATTTTGCAATATACTATTTCGTTAGTTGAACGATGTATTTTAATCGCTTTCCCGAAAATAACTTACCATTGCATCATCGGTAAAATTATTCCTCTTCGATATTTTTAATAAGTTTTTCTTGTCGTTCAGAGGCAATAATATAACCAGGCAATTTTCGCTTTTTCTTCAGAGAACCTTCAATTTCTAAACGACGTAGCCAATCCTTGGCTTGTTTTTTAGAAACTTGTAAATCTTCCGCTACTTCGGCTTCATTTATGATTGTATTTCTTATGATAACCGGCTTTACTTCCATTTGTTATCCACTATCGCCAATAAGTTAATTGGGAGTCATTGATGAATATTACAGATTTCATAACTTTGCATGGCAACGTGAACATTATGTATCAAGTAAAGGTACGATCCGAAACTCTTTGCAGTCCAGACAATATATTCGTTTGCATTGAATCTTAATTATAATTGTTTTACCCCTTGCTTTAATAAGTAATTAGCTTTACCTTGTTCTACCTTATCTCTTATCTTTTGCATTGCTAATCTGAATTCTATTAATTCGCTTATCCATTCATTTGTCAGTTCGGGATGTAGCTTTTCATATCGGATTATGAATCGCCGGCCTTTCCGCAGTATCCTAAACTCACCGGATGGTAACCTGCGGCAATAGGGTCTGTGATAGCGCGGGATATTCGGCCGGGTGTATCCTGAGGCCATGCGGAATAGGCAGCACCGTACTGATTCAGGACTTAGGGGCAATTCCTTACTAAGATTCTGCCATGTAGCCTGGCACGGTAAACCCTTCATTGCAAAAGAAGCCAACATTGTCAAAATCCAGTACTTACTTTTCTGAAAATGCGAAACCTTAAGAATCCCATTAACGTTTGACAAGTCAACCGATTTTCTTTTTTCTTTCCCCGGTAAAATCACCCGGTCGATGCCGGCGTAATACTTCTCTTCCTCGATAATTTTGCCTATCATACTTTCCCCCTTTGTCCGGGGAAGTTATGGCGGACTTCCCCGGACTTGTGTAATAGTGCCGATAGTTTGCGGCGCCGATATTAATCAAAACTATCCACCGTGACCGTTTCCCCACCAGCGTCGAATAAGAAGAGCAAACCCGATTACCAAAAGAGCCAGTGGCGTAAACAATATCGCATCCTTGAGAAACGGCCACTTTGCAGCATTGGCTGAATTGCCAAAACCGAACATGAATTTCAGGATTATTGGGAAGGATCACGAATACCAAACGGCCTAAAATGAAGCCACCAGTGACCATGAACCAAGCCTTAACTCTATTAAATGCATCATACTGTTATCCCTCCCACACATTTACTGCTTGCTGATTCTTTAGCCCCTCGATCGCTGTCAAAGTTTTTTGATATCTGAGCGTCATCGAAGCTGATTTGTGGCGCAACTGGATTTGAACCTCGCGGGGCGACCCGGAAAGTGCCAGGCGTGCCAAGCAGCCGGAATGTCTGAGGATATGGCAAGCTCCCGTTCTATCCCTCAAGACTGACGGGGTACGTAAACCAGCTTTGAGATAAGCCGCCTGTATGTTCCTAAATGCCGTTGACCGGGATATTGGGAAGAGTAAATCGGCTTTACCTATCGAGTAATCATAAGCATACCGGCTCAATATGTTCACAGTTTCGATGTTCACCGCTACCAGTCCGGGCTTGCTGCCCTTTCCCAAGATTGCGACGGTCCAGCCGTACGATGTTTCACTGATATCGCACATTCGGACTTGTAGCGCCTCGCTGATTCTTAAGCAGCCATCGAAAACCAGCCGGATTAAAGCCGCTGTCCTTTCCCCGTCCTGTTTGGCCTTCCCATCCGTCTTTTTTGTCTGAGATGCACAGATGCACATTAGTCGGACATCGCTAGCTGATAAGTGGGCCACGACATCCCCGCTATCCTGCTGGTTTTTAATAGTTTTGAGCGTTTTAACATTTTGGTTGCAAATATCGGTACTTCTTACCGCTACCGATGTCGATTGCTGATTCTCATTCATTTTTCTAACCCTTCCTTTTTGCACACTGTTTGTATATTTTGATGCGTTATTTTTTAACACCTATGAACTATTTGACGGATGCGTGCTTCGTGCCAGTACTGTCCGGTGGTGGGACTGTTGCCAGTAATCCCCATTCTTTTTTTCAACCCCGTCCAACATCATTTTTAATAAAAACCAGAGATTATCGATTAATTGGTCAAAAGATTTAACGGAACCGTTTGTGGAACCGTCTGTTAATTCATCAAACGATTTAACTCCACCGATTGGAAACGGCGGTGTTAACGGTGGAGTTAAATATATTTTGATTGTCGCCCAATTCAAATTCATGACGTCACCGCTTCCTTTCGCCGTCGATATGCCGCCGTCCGACAAGCATCAGAACAATACAGGGTCTTTTTGTTCCCCCATGTAATTAATTTTTGGCAAAAAGCGCATTTCTTACCAGCGGGTTTTGTCGTTATCGATTTCCTGCCAATGCATTTGCTAGCTGCCAGTCTTTTTGATGGCTCTGTGACGATTCTGGTGAGTTTTTCGCTTGGCACAGCCTGTTTGTCGTCATCGAAACGATAAGTACGTAATTCTTTGATAAAATTGTTGTCTTGGGAAGTTACCAGCGGGCTAGTAGCGATGACGTACTTTTTACCGAAGTGAATAAAAGTTTGGCCGGACCAACCGTCGGGAAGTTTGCTACCATCGGCTGGAGCCGCAGGAGAAACGGCTCCGGACTTTGGCAGGGAAAACACCGGTGAAAGTGGATTAGTCTTCCGGCCGGCAGCGGTATGCAAAATAATTTCCTGAGAAAATATTTGTATCATTTTGCGCCTTCGGTATTTTCGGAAACCGTTTCCTTCCGGGATTCAATGAGAGTATTAACAAATCTTTCGACATCGGGGAAATTCTTTCCCAGAATTGAAAGTTCTTCATCGGAGAGTGGCACTAATTTTTCCCTGATAAAATCGCTGGCTTCCTCTTTTTCTTTAGCCGCTGCTTCCAGCTTCTCAGTTAAAAGTTTCTCGGCGCGGGCAGCTTTAAATAGCCGTTTGATGCCCCGATGTAAACTTTCTGCGAACGCAACTTGAGTGAATGAATCTTGATTAATTTCCATTTAATTTACCCTCCCTAAATTTATTTGTTTCTGGCCACACGCGAGGCAGATACACTGAATCGCTTGGCCCTGGTGTCGGCTGAGATAATCCACACCCAATTTGACCGCAAATTTTTTCCCACAACTTGGGCATTGAGCAGCTGTCATGATGTTCTTGAATTCGATCTCGTATTTATTTTCCATTTTTCACTTTCCTTTTAAAGTAATCGTTCCTTTGCAAAACTTTCAGGAATTCCGGCAAAGTTCCTATCGCTTTGGTCCCACTTGCCGGATGCCAAGTCGAGTTCCCAAAGGCCACCGCTTCTGAAATAGAAGTTCGTCTGGATCCGCGCGGAGGCTTCCGGAAGACCGCGGAGTCCCTCGAGGAATTCTTTTTGATGCCGGGCGCGCCGTTCCAAGAGTGTCTCACAGGTTTTTATCATCGGTCTTACCTCCCTGGGGATGAATGTAGCAATTGGTGCAGTAGTAATAAAAGCCCTCGGGTGAATCGTCCGTCCACATTGCATCGGTATCTTCCTGCCCGCAGACCGGACATTGACCTCCAAGTTTTTCAAGTTTTGTCGGTTTTTTAGTTTTTTCGTCCGGGTTGTCCGGGTTGTGCGGGTTTTTTCCCATTGTAAGTAACTCTGTATATGCGCCTGCGGGTGGGTGCGCGTGTAATATATTAAAATAGGGAATATCGCGGACATCCCGGACACCCCGGACACTTTCACTCGTTTTTGATGCCGCTTCATCCGGTGACATCCCGGACATGGTTGGTTGTTGGGGTGTAAGTGTTTTGTCTTGCTCTTTAGGTTTGCCGTCTGTTTTTACCAGCGTAATTCCTTGCCACGCTGGTATTCTTATACCATCGACTGTTATTTTTGTGGGTCTGACATGGAAGGCCACTTGATTTTGAAGATACCTGGCAAAGGCATTCGGTTTTACGACTGGCATTTTATTTTTATTGCAATATGCTACAAACACATCGTAAAACGGGTCTTTCGGAACAACTGCACTAGCGCCGATTTCACACTCGCTACTCATTGCGAATGCGTACACCGGGTCGGCTGCTTGCATATAGTATTCGGTAACTTGGTCAACTGTTTTGCTGTAAGAGAATTTATTATTAAGAAGCAGGCGTTTTAATCCCTCGAGTGCATAATTAAGTAATCCTGATAACTCTTCTGGCGTGGTTAGTTCCTGTAAAATATTCGGCTTTTTGTCTTTATCCGTGAACTGCCGCGGATATTCCATAATAATCCACCGGCGCCAGAATGCGTAACTGTCCTCGTTCTCAACTTTCGGCGGTTTATTTGTACTGAATATCAGTTTGGCGAAGCTTAAAAACGAATAGCTATCCTTAAACTTGCGCTCTGCATCGATAGCGTCGCCACCGGTTAACATTTTGAATGTTGTGGTCGTATCTAGGCTGTTACTTGGCAGGTCGGCAAAGAGATTCACTAGCTTGCCTTCCAGCCCAGAACTGGCGAAGCGGTCAGTCTCTAGCTGCTGCCAAGACTTATGAGCGCAATTTTCGGGGCCGAGAAAGGCTTGTTCTAATTGCTGTTCTGTAGACTTTCCATTTTCGCCTCCACCCACACTCAAAAAGGCTTTTTGGATCCTGTTGTCGCGTAATAAGAGATAGCCAAATAGTTCCTGCATGGTGAGGATATCTTCTGGATTATGAATCTCTGCTAAGAACTGCTTAATGGCCGGGCAATCCGCTGCAGGGTCGTACACAACGGGATTCTGCACGTTTGAAAGGTAGTCGGGTGTATGCGGTGATAAAACGCCGGTAAATACATTTAACAGGCCGTTCTTAACATTGATAATATTCGGCTCCGGGTTAAAGTCTTTTCGGTCATGATAAGATGAGCGACGGATATGCCCGATAATCTCTTGGATTTTGTGTTCAGTGAGAATTGGCGTGATACCTACCAGCCGTTGACAAGTGGCCGCGATTAATCGTTCGGCATTTTCCTTATATACGCCATTTTCATAGTAAAATCCGGTGTCATTATCCCACATAAAAGCGAAGGTAGTTTTGCCCATAATGGTAATGGTTAGCCTGGCAATATCTAATGTCGGGTTTCCTTTCTTGTCCAGGACGATACAAGAATCTACTTTTGGTTCTGAAGTCTCTGGAGGTTGGTTGTCTATCAAAGATGACAGGCAATCGATAGGTTGTTCCATTGTGGATAGTAGTTGCGGGTTGTTACCAAGTTCAAGCCAATCACTCGCGTCTTTGACGTTATCGCCTGGTAGTAAAATTACTGAAATGGAGGCAGCCTTATCTTTTAATGACTCAATGGCTGCGTGCGCATATTTATAACCGGCTCGGTCTTTATCCGGTATCACAACAACATGCTTATTTTGAAGGTATTGAGCATACTCCGGCCGCCAGTTATTGGCACCTCCGGGACTGGTTGTTGCTACTAATCCGGTAGCACGAAGGTTGTCCACATCCTTCTCGCCCTCGACTAAATGTACTTTCCCGGTAGCGGCTAAAACTTCCGGCAGATGATAAAGTACCCGCCGGACCCCTTCCATATTCCAGCACCACTCACCCCCACCGTTCATGTGTCGCTGTCTGAATGACTTTGGCACCATGCGTACTACTTGATAAAGTTCATGACCATCTTCGTCGGGGTAGCTGTAGGTTTTGACGATTTGTGGCGGCAGTTCCTGAACTTGTGGTGCTTCTGGTTTGATGTAAAGATCAGAGAGAGAGAGGCCGATTTTTTTCATAATCATCTCAGTCTGGCATCCGGCGAAACAGTTAATCAGAATTTTGTCGCCGTCCTGTTTGAGACTAAGAGACTGTTTTTTATCTTGATGTGCAGGGCAACAAGCTTGATATTCACCATTGCCAAGCTGTTTGGCTTTTTGTAGTTTGTTGAGTATATCTCCAATACCTTTAACTGCCATGATCGCCACCTGCCTTGGTGGGCCGATCATCAAGCACGAGCGAAAGTCTGCGGAATTTCCGGCAATCGGGACAGCGTTTCGGTGTGGTTTCAAATCTCTTTGAGGCAAAAAAAGCTTGTTCGCCAGCATTCCAAACGAAAGGTGCACCACAATCGATGCAGATGAGGTTTTTATCTTGAAAATCTGAGACTCGGATAATTCGTGGTTCCATTAATAAACTCCTTATAAATTTTACTTTTTCTTTCTTTTTAGCTTCAACCAACTGGTATTTTGGATAATAAAAAAGGCGCTAATCGTATAGTCTTTCGGACGCGGTTAAAAAAACCGCGTTCTACAACTTTGAGATTGCGCCTTGCATATTCTTTTAAGTACCACCACTTTTGGCGCCTGTCTGGGCGTGCCCACCGTCGGTACCGCGGTGTTTTCGAGAGGATTACAGATTCTTAGTTTTTACCTTTACATATCTCTAACGCGTGCTAGGAGGTAGACACGCGGCAGATTCAATTTCAATACAAATTAACGTGGGAATTAAATTATTTTTCTTACAATCAGGAAAAAATTTTGCCGGACATCGATTTTTACGATGTCGGCGATACCTGGTCGGAGTCGACCCCGACCTTTGAACAGAAAATTGCCAACCTGAAAATTATGGGCGGCGATGCGGATGTCGATAATTTCCTGAAAGCAACCCGCAGCAACGTTCAGGATCTTGAAGCAGCGGTAGTGGAATTGAAAGCCAAAGCCCTTAGAAACAAGTTCGAAGACACGTTCATTTACGGCGATTCGTCCGGTAATGCCAAACAATTCGACGGCTTGAGGAAACTGATCAATACCGGCACGGCGGGTTCGCAGGTGATTGCTGCCGGGACCGGCGGTGCGACACTCACTTTATCAATGCTGGACCAGTTAATCGATGCCGTTAAAGGCGGTAAGCCGGACATGCTGTTGATGAGCCGGCGTTCAAGACGGAAAATTAACGCGCTGGTCAGGGCGTCTGGCGGGATGATGGAATCAAACCGGGATGCCTGGGGTAATTTCGTCCAGTACTGGGATGGGGTGCCTATCTGTGCCAGCGACTGGATATTGGATACACATGTACTGTCCGGCGGCGTGGAGACGGGAACCACCGGAGGCGCGTGTTCCTCGATTTACGCTTTGCAGATGGGCGAGGGCGCGGTGTGCGGCCTGACGGCACCGGGTTTTGTGACCGTGGAACCGATCGGTTCGCTGGAAACCAAAGATGCCAGCCGCAACAGGATCAAATGGTACGTTTCGTTAGCGCTTTTCAGCGCCATCAAAGCCGCCGCGCTGATCGGCGTGCAGGATAATTAATTCAAGAGCTTTCAGCTGTCAGGGTTCAGCTTATCCGGCTGATAACTGACGGCTGAAGGCTGCTGAAGAGGTGAAACATGAACTTAGTCGATATGAGAACGATTGTGAGACGGGACCTGCGCGACGAGGATGCCAATAATTACCGCTGGACGAATGATGAACTGGACAGGCACATCGGCCACGCGGTGAAAGATTATTCAGGGGCTGTCCCTTGTGAGCAAAAAGCGATTAAAGTGACGGTATCAGGCTCCAGGGAAATAGATATTTCTGTGTTGAGCGACCGTATAATGGTGGAGGCTGTCGAATACCCGATCGGTAATTTTCCCTGCAGATTCCAGCGTTTTTCTTTGTGGGGCGATGTCATCACTTTGCTCGGTGATGAGATACCGGACGGTTCCAATGTCTGCATTTATTATGGTCATCAGCACACTCTTAATGTCAATAACTCCACAATTCCTGGGTGGCATGAAGATTTAATTGCCGCCGGTGCCAGCGGTTATGCGGCAGTGGAATGGTCAGTTTATGCGGTCAACCGCGTTAATGCCGGGGGCAATGGTACTGCCGGAGATTTGCTCAGTTGGGGCCGCGAGAAACTGGATTTCTTTCGTCTGGAACTGAAAAGGCTGGGCAGGAAAAACCGGGTTAGAGAGCATTCCCTTTATCGTCCGTTGTACAAACCGGTATCGAAAACTACTGATTATGGGCCTTAGTAAAAAGGAATAACGAATGAGGACATTATCTGCGACATTACTGGCGGCTCAGCAATCGGCCAGCCACACGCCGGCGGTAAAAATCGAGGTTAAAAATAAAATGGCCGGCGTTACCCGCCTTAATTGGGAAAGGTTGTACCAGGGCAGTGAGGATGAATATTATCATGGGCTCACCGCGGCCGCCGACGGCTCTTTGATCAGAACGAGAGTTACTTTACCCGGCGACGGACGAAAACTTTACCGACAACGTGTAGACAATCCCGGCGTTAAGTCGGATTTCAGTGCATGGACTTATACCAACCAGGATAATTGCCTAGCAGTAGCAGCAGCGGCATGCGGCAGCGAGGTTTCGATGTTCTGGATAAACAGCAACCGTGAATTGAGGCGGTTGAAAAGCAATAACTACGGCATAAGCTGGGCGAACGCGGAATTACTGGATTATTCCCCTTCAACCGATGTTCACGGCCTTGCGGCGGTTTATAAACCGAATGGCGATTTGGCGGTCTTCTTTACGAATCAGATGAGCCTGCTCATCAAGCAGTGCAGCGGCGGTAACTGGCAGGCAATATCAGATTGGGATAAAATCACTGGATATCTGTCCGGTGTCAGCGCCGTCTACGACCGCGATTGGAATTTAATAGTAACGGGACAGGACGCAAACGGGAATTACAAGGTCTGGCTGCTGATTTACGGCGACGGCGGCGCGGTGCCCGCCGGAGCCTGGTCGCCTTTGCAGGAATTGGCTTCAGCCCCGGCCGGCGGCAATTTTGAGTACGGGCCGGTTTTTCTGGACAAACCCGATGTTTACCGGACCGGTTATGTGGAAAAATTCAACGGGGTACAGAGCTACAGCCACCCATTTTTCTTGTCTTCAATTCCGGAAACAGCTTTTTTCGAAGGCCTCTGGTGCGAGCCGTCTGCTTTTAGCGTTTCCTGTGAATACGGCCTGGCAATGGCACACGCCGGGGAGTACGGCTGGCTGTCCACGGCCAACGGCGTCTGGAGAACCGGTCCGGCCGAAGCAACTTTGGATATCACCAACGATATCGTTGAGGTAAAATATGAAACGCTGACCCGGGAAGGCCGCCTGCTGGTGACCCTGAGGAATGACGACGGTAAATATCAGTCACCGGGTGCTGGCAATTTGACGGTGTTAAATATCGGCAGTCAAATCGAATTCAATCCGGGTTGTGTTACCACGGCAGGGATTGAAACGAGTCCCGGTCCTGTTTTCTGGCTGGACGGCTGGGAACACAACAGTTCCGGCGGTAAAAGCAGCCTGACTCTCTATGGTATTGGCGGCTGGCATCTGTTACAAAATTGGCGGGCCCGGCACCAATTCCGCTGGAACAGGGATTCCAATGAGATGTCGGTAAAACAGATCTTGGCGTTTGTTCTCGGTCGGGTTGGCATAAAACTGGAGACCAGTTCCGAGTCGCCGGTTGTCAACGGGTTCTATCCCGATTTTACGATTCACCCCGAAGACAAAGGCGATCTGGTTGTTTTGCGGCTATTGTCTTTTGTGCCGGATATGATATTTATCGAAGGCGTAAAGGCATTTCTGGTAAACCCCCAATCTACGGACAGCCCGGTTTGTACTTACGGACAATCCCACCTGATTTCTCAGGGAAAATATCATTACGGGAGCTGGCAGACCAACCAGATCCGCATCGAAGGGACCGATGCGGTTACCGGTGAGCCTGTTATCGCCGATGTATTTTCCTGGGAGCAGATGGCATTTATTAATGACCGGGTAAAACAGGTTACAGACAGAAATATCAGTTCTGTAACTGATGCGCAGACACTGGCCGGAGCCTATCTGCGAAAGGCTGAAATCGAATCGACCGGCGGTTTGATAACTACCCCGGTCAACTGCGGCCAGCAATTATTTGATGTCATTGAAATAAACGACCCGCAAGCCGGATTAGCCGCTGCCAAAAAACGGGTAATGGGGATAACCATAAGTTATGTACCCGAGCGGGGGGAATACGAACAAAAACTGTTGTTGGGCGGAGTGTAAATAAAAATGATTGTTAAAAAGGCGGTACTGCGAAGTTTCGATTCGGGGAACTATACGGCGACGATCGAGATTTCGGGCAGCGGTAAAACTTATCTTGAAGGGGTCCCCGTGGCACATAATTTGCCGGCGGGAGAAATAACGGCCGGCAGAAAATTGGCGGTTCTCTTTTTTGATGAGCATAATGTGAAGGACGCGGTAGTGGTGGCAGTTTATGTTTAGCCCGGTGATTATTCGGATTTACCTCTAATCAGACGCTTGAGCGCGGTGTAGGAAATAATTACGCCGACAATAATTACCAGAATGCCGAGTATCGCGAACGGGTCATGTCTCAGGCGGCCGAACTCATCCCCCAGCGAACCCCATGCACCCATAAAGCCTTCCCAATTGACTTCCGGACTCTGCCACATTCCAATGCCGAGCACCAGGATAATCACGCCGGCAATAAGAATGACCGCCGCTTTTATTCTGGTTGAAACGGGACTGCTTTTACTTTTCTTCGAAGGCATTTTAGCACATGCTCCCGTTAGGACTGCTCTTTGAGGCATTATAGTGCTGTTTTTGGAAGCGTGTCAAGAATAATTACTATCCGATGCTTCCACCACGGATGATGCGTAAAATATCATGGTAGGAAATCACCAGAAACAAAAGCATTAACAGAAGGAAACCGATAGAATGTACCATCGCCTCAGTTTTCGGTGAAACACGCTTGCCGCGCCGTATCCACTCCACAAGGACGAAGACAATTCTGCCGCCGTCCATGGCCGGAATGGGGAAGATATTAACAATTCCAAGATTCAGACTGATAACCGCCGCAAAGCTCAATAAATTGGCAATCCCGGTTTTTACGATTTCGCCGGTCAACTGGGCAATGCCCACCGGTCCGGTAAGGCTGACCGGTATAGACCCTCTGATCATTCCCACAACACCGGTGACGAAAAGGACAATCATATTCCAATAGCTGATGGCGCCGTTGGGGATGGCGACCCAGAACGGATCGCTTTTCCTGATAGCATTGGTGATAGCGACACCGGTAGCGCCCTGGTTGGCAGGGGCGTTGGCCTGCGGCGTCAATTCAACATCCGCAATCGTGCCGTTATAATGTTTAACCTCGACGGTAATCTGTGTGCCCAAATGCGACAGAATAATATTTTCGTAATCATTCACGTTTTGCACCGGTTGCCCGTCGGCAATGAGAATAATATCGTTTACCTTAATACCTGCTTTAGCTGCGGGTGAATTGGCCACGACCTCCTCTACAAAGACCTGCCCTTTGTCCGTGGAGTTGATGTTCACGGCTTCCAAATGCGGAATCATAAAAGCGATAGACAACAGGATGATGGGGAGCAGGATGTTCATAATTGACCCGGCGCTGAGCACGACTAAACGGACCTGTATGCTTTTACCGGCCAAACTGCCGGGGATGTTAGGGTCCTCTTCTCCAGCCAGTTTATTAAATCCCCCGAGAGGTATGGCATTCAGGGAATAAACCGTTTCACCTTTCTTGAATGAGAACAACCTCGGCGGCAGGAATATTCCGAATTCCTCTACCCGGACTTTGAAGAGTTTGGCGGTGAAGAAATGTCCGAGTTCGTGAGCAAGAATGAGAATAATTAATATCAGAAAAAAAGAAACCAGCGTAATCAGCATATTTTATCCTGATTGAAGAGCTCCAGGGCTATGTCCCTTGCCCATCTATCTATATTAATAATATCATCCAGCGTGGGTTCGCCGATATTTTGGTGTGCTGTCATCACGCCTGCGACAATACGGGCGATACCGGTAAATTTTATTTTCCTGTTGAGGAACAGGTCGACAGCTATTTCATCAGCGGCACAAAGGGCGGTAGGGGCGGTTCCGCCGGTTTTGGCTGCTTTGACCGCCAGTTCCAGACACGGGAAGTTGTGGAAATCAGGCACCTCAAAGGTTAATTCTTTGATCTTGGTCCAATCCAATTTTGGTAATTCCGGATTAGGTACTCGTTCCGGCCAGGTCAGTGCATATTGGATGGGCAGCCGCATATCGGGGTAAGACATCTGGGCTTTGAAGGAACCATCGACGAATTCCACCATCGAGTGAATGACACTTTGGGGATGGATGATAACATCGATCTGCGTCAGCGGCACGCTGAATAACCACCGGGCTTCCATGATCTCCAGCCCTTTGTTCATCAGCGTGGCACAATCAATCGTGATTTTTTTACCCATTTGCCAGGATGGGTGCCGCAGCGCCTGCTGCGGTGTGACTTTATCCAGTTGTTCCATAGAAAAATTGCGGAAGGGACCACCGGATGCGGTCAGCAGGATACGTTTGGGCGGCCGGGATTCGCCGTTTAGACATTGCCAGATGGCGCTGTGTTCGCTGTCGATGGGGAGGAGCCGGGCGCCGCTCTTTTGGGCTTCCCGTGTGATGATTTCCCCGGCCATGACCAGCGGTTCTTTGTTGGCGATAGCAACTTTTTTACCGGCTTTGACGGCGGCCAATGTGGCAAATAATCCGGCTTTGCCGGATGTGGCGACAATGACAACATCCACGTCCGGATGGCCGGCCATTTCTTCCATGGAGAGTAGTTTACAGTTGTGAGAAATGAGTTTTGATTTTTCCACAGGCTGATGGTAAATAAATTCGGGTTTGAATTCGGCGATTTGCTCCGATAACAATTCCAGGTTTTGTCCCGCTGCCAGTCCGACCACTCGGAAACGGCCGGCTAGATTGCGGACAACCTGCAGCGTCTGCCTGCCTATTGAGCCGGTAGAACCGAGAATCGCCAGTTTTGTTATTGAATTGACCATACACCCTGATTATAACAAAGATATTTATTTTGCCGCTTGAATCTATGTAAATACTACTCAACTGAAGATAGACAGTCAAATTACTCATTCTTGAACCATCTGTGAGAGTTATGCTAATATCCATACGTAACGACAGAATCAGAGGGAAGCAAAATGTCTGAAAAAAAAGCGAAAAATAACGCCGGTTTGAACCCGGCAAGAGACCTGAAAAGTATTATTCGCACAGTTCCTGATTTCCCCAAGGCGGGGATTAATTTTTATGATATCACTCCTATATTAAAAGACGGCAGGGCGCTGGCTTATACTATCGATACCATGGCCGACCATTTCAGCAACATGAATATCGATATTGTCGTTTCGATGGAAGCCAGAGGATTTCTTTTCGGTCCGGCCATTGCTTATAAACTCGGCGCCGGATTTGCGCCGGTGAGAAAACCGGGTAAGTTACCCTGGGACACCCATAAGGAAGAATATACGTTGGAATATGGTACGGACACCATTGAAATACACCAGGATGCGATTCAGGCCGGACAGCGCGTGCTGATAATCGATGATGTTCTCGCTACCGGCGGCACGGCCAAAGCCGTCACCAAACTGATTGAAAAAATGAACGGTAAAATCATCGGGGCGGCCTTTGTCATTGAGTTGTTGGCGTTGAAAGGCAGGAAGAACCTGGGGAGTGTGCCGGTTTATTCCCTGCTGCAGTATTAGCGCCGGTTGAATAACTTTCACACAATTGCGGTTAATAAAGTTTAAACAATACCGCGGCGTAATATACCACAATCGCCGCAAAAACCAGGCTGTCGATTCTATCCAGCATGCCGCCGTGCCCGGGGAAAAGATTACCGGAATCTTTAACTCCGGTATTCCGTTTAAACAAAGATTCTACCAGGTCGCCCAATTGCCCGAAAACACTGACCAGTAAACCGACAATTACCAGCTGCCACCAATTGAGATAATGACTCACGCTTAAAGGCGTATTTAATACGAAAAGCAGACTGACTGCCACTCCGCCAAATAATCCGCCGATGCATCCTTCCCATGATTTTTTAGGGCTGATCACCGGAGCCATTTTGTGTTTTCCAAACGCGCTGCCGATGAAGTAGGCCAGCGAATCCGAGCCGAATGAAGCGAACACCGCTAAAAAGACCCAATTTCTTCCGATAGTTGAAGCGCTGCCGCCTAATCCACGCAGCGCGACGAAATAACCAAGAAACCATCCGATATAAAGTATCTCGGCTAATGTCCATGACCAGTCAGTGAAAGCCCCTGTTTTTTGCTTCCGGGTTAAAAGAACTATCAGCGAGACAACCATGCCGGAAGTAATAATCGCGGGGAGGAGCAGGCCCGAATCGAAACGGACGGCCAGCCATTTATTAATTCCCGCATTGCGGGCCACAATTATCAATACCGTCCAGATAATACCTAAAATAGAGAGAGTTTGTGTCTTCAGTTCTTTGGTCAGACGGAAGAATTCGATCGCCGCCAGCAATCCGACGACAGCTGCCGCGATAGTAAAATACGGTTCTCCGAACCAGATAATCAGACTGAGAACAGGGATTGCCCAGATTGCTGTAACAATTCTGTTTTTAAGCATTTGCCCCGCTTATGATCCGCCGAAACGGCGGTTCCTTCGGCTATAATCGATCAGAGCGTTTTCGATGTCTTTTTTACCAAAATCTGGCCATAGGACGTTTGTAAAATAAAACTCACTATAGGCGGTCTGCCATAACAAATAATTGCTTAAACGCATTTCGTTGGAGGTCCGGATCAGCAAGTCGACATCAGGCATATCTCCGGTATAAAGATAGCGGCTGAAAGATTTTTCATCCAGCGGCTGCGGCTTATCGGGGTCAGCCGTAAATTTGGCGATGGCATCTATGATCTCTGCCCGTCCCCCGTAATTCCAGGCGACGCCGAGTGTCATGCCGTCGTTTTTGGCAGTCAATGACACGGCACGCGAAATCGCTTTTTGGAGACTGGTCGGCAACCCATTTAGTCTGCCGATGTGGCGGATTCTGATGTTTTTCTCATTGATTTTGTCCAGCTGCTCGTCGACAAAATGTTCAACGAGTTTAAACAAGCCGTTGATTTCTGGTTCGGGGCGGTTCCAATTTTCGGTGGAAAAACCATAGAAAGTGACATATTTGATGGGGTATTCACTGATGTACTGAATCATCCGCATCATGTTCAATACGCCTTCGCGATGACCGCTGAGCCGTGGCAAACCATGTTTTTCTGCCCATCTACCGTTACCGTCAGGTACAATGGCTATATGCACGGGTAATGGTAAGATATTTTCCGCAGTTCGGTTCATTCTGGCTCTCTCGGGGATTCGGATGGACTGACAGCTAGACAGCCATAACCTCTTTTTCCTTGTCTTTGCCGATTTGTTCCATATTCACAGTATAACTGTCAGTTAGTTTTTGTAACTGATTCTGAAACAGTTTATGCTCGTCTTGAGAAATTTCTTTGTTTTTCTCCTGAGTTTTCAGTCTTTCGAGGGCATCGCGCCGTTCGTTGCGGATGGCAATTTTCCCTTCTTCGATGCGTTTGTGGACAATTTTCAATAATTCCTGGCGGCGCTCTTCGTTAAGAGACGGAATTGTAATTCTGATAACGCGCCCGTCATTAATCGGGTTTAAGCCCAGTTCGGATTTCTGGATAGATTTTTCGATACTGGAAATACTGTTTTTATCCCAGGGTTGTACCACCAGTAAGTTCGCTTGCGGCGCTGTGATACTGCCCAGCTGATTGAGCGGCAGAACCGTCCCGGCGTAATCGATCTTGAGGTGTTCAATCAGGCTGGGGGATGCGTGCCCGGTGCGGATTGTGGTGAGTTCTTTTTGTATCGCCTCAATCGTTTTTTTCATCTTTATTTCAGCGGCAGAGATGTTTTGATTATTAATCATTTTTATTCTCCTGAAACGATAGTACCAATGGATTCACCCATAACCACGCGTTCTATGCTGTCTTTTGTCCGAAAATCAAAAACGATGATGGGTAGTTTGTTTTCCCGGCATAATGAAAGTGCTGTGGCATCGATCACTCCTAAACGCAGGCGGATAGCTTCGGTGAGCGTGAGCCGGTCAAATTTCTTGGCAGAGTGGTCTTTTTGAGGGTCGGCGTTATATATGCCGTCAACATGATGCGTAGCCTTTAAAACAACCTCGGCTTCCATTTCGATAGCCCGCAGGGCGGCTGCAGTATCTGTGGTCATGTAGGGGTTCCCTGTGCCGGCAGCAAAAATAACGACGATGCCTTTTTCCAAATGACTGATAGCACGGCGTCTGATGTAGGGTTCAGCGACTTTGGTGACATCGATGGCGGTTTGAGTGCGGGTGGTGACCCCTATTTTTTCCAGCGCATCCTGGAGCGCCAAAGCATTGATGATTGTGGCCAGCATCCCGGCATAATCGGCGGTAACTCTATCCATGCCGTTCTTTTCGGCCTCAGCCCCGCGCCAGATATTGCCTCCGCCCACGACAATAGCCACCTGCACGCCCATTTCGGAGACATGCTTGATTTGCATGGCTATTTTGGAGATTACTACCGGATCAAAGCCATAGGCAGAGCTGCCTTTNNTCCAGCGATTCTGCATTCCACCTGACCGAGTTCAAACCGGGCGAACCGATTGACCTTGATGTTTTCGCCGGTTTTAGCGATGGTATCATTGATCAGGTCCTGAATGGTCAGATCCGGGCTTTTAATATAAGGCTGGAGGAGCAAGCAAGCCACGGCAGGCGTTAAATCGCTGTCTTTAGGCATTTTATCTTCAGAGATACAGATTGGTTCCTGAGCGGCTATTTGCATCGCGATGTTATGCCCCAGTTCTTTGAAAAGTTCATTGCGTGCCACAAAATCGGTTTCGCAGTTTAACTCGACCATTGCGCCGATTTTACCGCCGGTGTGGATGTAAGTTATTACAGCCCCCTGGTTGACGGTGCGCTGGCTTCTCTTCTGAACTTTGTTGATGGAATTTATTTTCAGGGTTTCAAGCGCTTTTTCAAAATTACCCTGATGCTGCACCAAAGCAGTGCGGCATTCCATGATACCGGCGCCGGATTTATCTCTTAATTCCTTCAGTTGGGTAGTGGAAATTTCCATGGTTATTTTTTGTCGGGGGTGAAAATCGCCGGGTCAGAGGCTTTTGCCTGTGTGGACCCATCAGCCGGATTTACCCCTTCTCCTTCCTCTGTTTTTATCGGTGTCATCATTGCTTTGCCGGCAATTACGGCATCGGCAATTCGATGACAGATCAGTTTCACTGCTCTGATGGCATCGTCATTGGCCGGAATCGGATGGTCGATATCATCGGGGTTTGAATTCGTATCCACGATGGCGACTACCGGTATTCCGCAGCGTTTGGCTTCAGCAATAGCGATATTTTCCTTGACGGTGTCTACGATGAATAGAGCTGACGGCAGGCTGGTCATAGCCTTGATACCGCCCATTTGTTTGTTGAGTTTGGTAACCTCTTCCTCGATGCCCATAATCTCTTTCTTGGGTAAGCGGGCGAACTCGCCTTTTTCCTGGGAATCTTCCATGCGGACCAGATGGTCGATACGGGATTGAATGGTGGGGAAGTTGGTCAATGTGCCTCCTACCCAGCGCTGGTTAACCCAGTACATCCCGCAGCGTTTGGCTTCCTCTTCGATGGCGTCGTGGGCCTGTTTTTTAGTCCCGACAAATAGTATCGTGCCGCCGGATGCGACAATGTCTTTCACGACGACGCAGGCTTTGTCCAGCATNNAAATGTGCCCCGGCTTCCAGTAATTCCTTTATAGTTGTGTTGCTGTCTGGCAAAATATCATCTCCCTTTCTAAGTTACAACACAGTATAACATAACCAATTATTCTACGGCAAACTTCAAGACTGACAGATATTCCGTTGTAATAATTAGCTACTATTGTGCTGGCTGTTTTATTTTCTTTATTATAATACTAAATTATACCACTAAGCATCCGCTGATTGCCTCTTTGAAAAGTACTCCACCGGCACTTTGGCATACCCCATTTTATAAAAAAATGATTTGGAGGCAGTGTTTTCCGGTTCAATCAGGCAGCCAGTTACATCGATTTCCATGATGTTCAGACGGGATTCCACGGCAGCGACCATTTTTGAGGCGATGTTTTGGCGGTGGAAATCCCCTGGCAACGGCCAACCTGTTTATCCACCCCTTACGGCCGTCGTGAGTACCCAGAACCACTCCCACAACTTTCCGGTCAGCAACGGCCACCAGGAAAATTGCCTGTCCACCCAGCAGTTCTTTCGCCATGTGTGAGCGGCTTTCCCTCCCGTTAGGGCGGTAATGGATGCCAGCTTCTTTCCACAGTTCGACGACCTGGTCGTAATCATCCATAGCGAACTCGCGGATAATAATTTCTTTAGATTTCATAAATAATCTCTCTATTTCGCCCCTTATAAAGTAGGGTCTGAGTCCGTAGACCGCAGTCGGAGGTACTTTTCGGAGCAGTTCGGAGCAAATGTATAAGGGGCGCAGCCCCTCTAATATAAATTCCCTTCCCTTGGGAAGGGATTAGGGATGGGGCTCAATGATAAAAATATCCAATACAACAACAAAAAATTTGGTTGCATTGGATTACGGCTTCACACAATGTATATGTAAAAACAGCGATCCGGCATCGCGCCATTTCTGCAGGTAAGGATGTTCCCGGCAATCAGCGGCAGAAGGGCGCGGCTCTACCATTTTTTTCAGGACAAAACCAGTACTGACGAGAGGATTAATGTATTCCGCTAGAGTCCGTGGAAACACCGGGATGGCAAATTGTTCGACTTGTTTTTTAATTTCTTCCGGAGCCTGTGAAAATTGCCAGTGCTCCACCCGCTGGGTTTTGCTAAAGTATCCGGAAACAGTCAGCTTTTCCTGATTGTTTTGCCGGTCGGTGACCCAGCCGAAACCCCTGGTCATAAAGCACGGGTGGGATACGCTGAAAAAGAAATCGCCGTTTTTCTTGAGTAAACGGTAAATCTCCGCGACTCCCTTGTCAAAATCCGGGCTGTCCATCAGCGCCATCGTGGAGACCACTGTGTCAAACGATTCATCCCGAAAAATCGAAAGGTTTGTAAAAGAGGCCGTTTCGTAACGGATACCCAGCGGCTCTCGTTTTTCAGCCTGCCGGGCGTGTTCGATCAAGCGTGGAGAAATATCGATCCCGGTCATTTTGGCGCCCATACGCGCGAAGATGCGGGTGTTATATCCCTCGCCGCAGCCGGCATCCAGCACTGTTTTCCCCTTGAGATTGCCGACGAGTTTCAGAAAAGCGGGGTTATTGAGGTGCTCACGGAAAGTATCCCAGCCTTTGCGGACGTGCTCCGTCCAGACATCGGCATTATCGTCCCAATGCCGGGAGACTTCTCCCTCAGTGATTGTTTCAGGGTTGCTTTTTGACCGGTGCGTGTTCATTTTCACTCTGCGTAAAATCAATAAATTCGATATAAATATTAGCACATTTCAGCCTGTTTTTTGTGACTTCGAGGCTAAACAGGCACAAATATTTTTTTAAACAGGCACAAAAAAGCCTCAAAACCTATTGACAAGCGTGCAGTTATGATTTATGATTCTCACAAATAGGCACAAAAGGAGGGAGAACTAGAATGCAGGCTTATTGTGTGAAATGCCGCGCCAAGAAGGAAATGAAGAACGCCAAAGCGATTACCATGAAGAATGGTAAGCCAGCTACCCAAGGCGTCTGCCCGACTTGCGGCACCAAGATGTTCAGAATCGGCAAGTAGTAACAATTCCTATGTAGAAAATAGGCATCCTTCTTCGGAAGAATGCCTATTTTCTTTTTCCGGCATAATTCGATAAAGGATTCTAAAAATGAATTTACAGCAATTTATTTTGGATATCAACGCACGCCATTACAAAGAAATGGGACAAACATTAACAGGATTGACTACTGAACAGCTCAATTACCAGCCCAGGCCCGAATCCAACAGCATCGGTTGGTTGATCTGGCATGCCGCCCGCAGTCAGGATAGAATGAACGCCGATATTTTCGGCGAAGACCAGTTATGGGTGACCGGTGGTTGGTATTTAAAATTCAACCGTTTACCGGACCAGAACGATACCGGTTACGGCCACACTCCGGTCCAGGTGGCGAATTTCAAAGCGCCGGACGCTCAGACTTTGCTTGATTATGCCCGTGCGGTACATGACCGTACCGGGGAATACATTACGCACCGTCTTACCGAAACAGATTTGGAACGGGAAGTCTTTAGTCCAACCTTGAAGGTGACATATACAGTGGAACAACGTATTTTATCGACAATTAACGATTTCCAGCATATCGGGCAGGCCGGTTATGTACGCGGCTTGCTGAGCGGAATAGGGTGGTATGGCCGGTAAAACAGATTTAATGTTATTTAGACTTTGGCAATCGTGAAATCCCTTTGACCCCTTCATACTCCCCGATCTTTTCCCCGAGTTTGTAGAAGCCTCGGCCCAGCCAGACGATTGGGTCGAGTTTGGATTCGTCCCTCTCCCCGTTGGCTTGGACTTTATCCGCGTCCACATGTTCCAGCAGGACCTCCCCGATGAATAGATCGTGGTCGCCGACATGGTGAAATTCGACTAATTTACATTCCAGGTTCACTGGGCATTCGGCGATAATCGGCGGTTTCACCAATTTCGAAGGCAGCGCGGTCAACTTGTATTTGGCAAATTTATCCACATCCCGCCCGCTGTAAACACCGATGCCGCGCACGGCATTGAGCAGCGCAGTCGGCGGCAGATTGACGGTGAATTCCTTTTGTTCCTTAATCAGTTCCCAGGAATACCGGCTTTCCCGGATGGCGATACCGACCCAGACTGGTTCTCGGATGCTCAGATTAAAAATTTCGCCGAGCGTGATAATATTCGGCTTGCCGTCGGCATCAATGGAAACTACCAGTCCTGCGGGCGTAGGGAAAATCGGCCGGTAAGTATTTCTGGTTACTTTGTTGTTCATTTGGATACCCTCCGGGCCGGATATTTACTTATAACCGACCATAAAAAGTCTTTTAAACGGAAAAAGAACTTTGCCGTTATTTTGCACCGGATAATATTGTTTTATTTCCGATAGAACTTCATCCCCAAACTGCGCTTTTTCTTTTTCTTTTTCGTTAAGCCGGTCCAGGTACGGTTTCATCCCCGTACTGCTTGTCCATTCGATGATGGCGGATTGCGATTCTAAAACATGGATATAATCTGTTTGCCACATATCCACTGCCTGATAATCCGGGTTAATCAAATTGTAATAGAATTGATAATCGTGACGTGTAAACGCTGCAGCACAGCCCTGGGTTGCGGCCTTCCATTTTTCATTACCTGCGATTCTATTGAGTATTTTTGAAATTGGCATTTCATCAAAACGGGGAACGGATATTGCCAGTACTCCGCCATCATTCGTAAGGTTGAAGAAGTTTTTAAAAAGCTTTTTGTGATTTGGAATCCATTGAATTGTGGCGTTGGAAAAAACGATATCATATTTTGTATCCGGGAGATAGGTTGCGGCATCTGCCAATATCCAGGTATTTTCGGGATAACCGGCTTTGGCTTTGCTGATCATGTTTGGAGAGTTATCGATGCCGGTTAATTTGGCCTCGGGCCATCTTTGTAAAAGTGCCTGGCTGCTGTTCCCCGGGCCGCAGCCGATATCAAGTATAGATTTTGGACGAAAACTGATGTTAATTTTACTGATTAAGTCTATGGATGGCTGAGTACGTTCGTTCCGATATTTTAAATATAAATCGGGATTCCAATCTTTGTTGTTCATCGGCATTTTCTCCCCGGCGACTATTCAAGGAAGTAAACTTTGTCTATGCCTTTATGCTGCCACCGGTGCCCTCTGGCACAACTCCGCAACCAGGATATTCAATGCCAGTTCCTCTGAATATTTGCCGGTCTTGATGGCGATATCCGTGTCCAATAGTTGCTGGTAAACCTGTTTGAT
>PMCB01000084.1 GCA_003153955.1 Dehalococcoidia bacterium
GTCCCCTTTTATTTTTCAAAAATTGCGCCTTTGCTGGCTGAACCCACTTTTTCGGTATACCGGCTGAGATAACCGGTTTTGACGCGCGGTTCGAATTTGGCTACTTTGGCCATTCGTGCCGCGATTTCCTTTTCGGTCAATTTCACGTTGATTTTGCAATTGGGGATATCGATTTCGATGATATCGCCGTCTTTCAGCGCCGCAATCGGCCCCCGGCTCGCCGCTTCCGGCGAAATATGCCCGATACAGGCGCCGCGCGAACCGCCTGAGAAACGCCCGTCGGTAATCAGCGCCACAGAATCGATCAGTCCCATGCCGCCGAGCAGTGAAGTCGGCGTCAGCATTTCTCTCATCCCAGGCCCGCCTTTCGGCCCTTCGTAGCGGATNNTATAAAATTGCCAGGCCGCCGGTCTGGGAATACGCGTTGGCTTTGGTATGAATGACGTCGCGGTCGATGACCTTGGCGCCGGCAATATTTTCCCCGATTGTTTTTCCGGTCACCGTCACTAAATCCGTGTAGAGCAGGCTTTTTACTTCTTTCATTACCGCCGGGATACCACCCGCCCGGTCGAGATCCTGAATATGATATACGCCGGCGGGACTGAGTTTGCTTAGGTAAGGTGTCCGCTGGCTGATTTCATTGATTTTTTTCAACGGGAAGCTGATGCCCGCTTCGCTGGCGATCGCCGGCAGGTGCAAAACGGTATTGGTGCTGCCGCCCAGGGCCATATCCACGGTAAAAGCATTTTCCAGCGATTTTTGATTGATGATATCACGCGGACGGATATTTTTCGCCAGCAGCGTCATTATTTGTTCCCCGGCTTTGCGGGCCAGTTGGACACGTCTGGCGTCCGCCGCCGGAATCGTCCCGTTACCCGGTAAAGCCATCCCCAGCGCTTCCATCAGGCAGTTCATCGTATTCGCCGTGAACATGCCGGCGCAGCTGCCGCAGCCCGGACAAGCCAGTTCTTCCATTTCTTCCAATTCTGATTCGGTCATTTTTTTACTGGCGACCTTGCCGACCGCTTCAAAAACTGAGATCAAGTCGATGTCTTTGACTTTGCCGTCAACCGTGATATGTCCGGTCATCATCGGGCCGCCGCTGATGAAAATCGCGGGTAAATTCAATCTGACCGCCGCCATCAGCATCCCGGGAACGATTTTGTCGCAATTCGGGATGAAGACCAGCGCGTCGAAAGCATGTGCCTCTACCACCACTTCGGCGGAATCGGCAATTAATTCCCGGCTGGGTAAACTGTATTTCATACCGGCATGGTTCATTGTAATGCCGTCGCAAATCGCAATCGTACCCATTTCAAAAGGAACCCCGCCGGCCGCCCGGATGCCTTCTTTCACCGCTTTGGCAATAATATCCAGGTGCATGTGCCCCGGGACAATCTCATTGTAGCTGTTGATAATGCCGATAAACGGCTTTTTCATGTCGTCCCGGCTCACACCGCAGGCATGCAGCAGCGCCCGTTGTCCGGCCCGCTCAATACCCTTCTTCACTACATCGCTTCTCATTTTATCTTCTCCTCAGTTCAATAAGTAAAAAAAAAGCCGTCCCTGTGGGACGGCCCCTATGCGCAAGAGACGAACCCCACTCAATGACTTGAGTATGTAACAATAAGCACGAGTGAGAGCGTCTTAATAGTCATAATAACGTAAGATAACATAATTTAGAGCAGCTTGTCAAATGTCTCCTTTGTCTTTCCCGCGCAAACGGGAATCCAGACACCATACTTCCTAAACTCAATGTATACTTCGTAAACCTACTGGTTTGGCCTGCCCTAATACCAGTTGCCCATTCTGGCGAAGGCCAGAATCCATCTTTACTACTTATATTCCAATCTCATCCAGCATCTTTTCCAAAACCACCGCCACCCCATCCTCGTCATTGCTTGCAGTCTCGTAAGCACAAACCGCTTTGATTTCCGGATAGGCGTTCGCCATTGCTACCGGCATTCCGCAGGCCCGTAACATATCCAGGTCCGGCAGGTCGTCACCAAATACGATCACGTTACTTAAAGGAATGGTTTGAGAGCTTAAAAGTTTGCCTAAAGCTGCCAGTTTTGATGTTCTGTTATTCACAATACTCAGAAATGTTCCCTTGTCGGAGGGAAATACAGAGATAACACTTTCAAAATGTTCTGATATTTTGTTCACGATTGGGGAAAGGTCACGCCCGAATCCGTTAACCGTTATTTTAGTCGGGATTTTGGCAATTGCTTCGCTCACTGACATGACCATATCAGGGGTGGCCGAATTAAGTTCCCAGAGTTTTTCCGGCGTTTCCTGTGTGTTGCACCCAAAATCAAATCCTTCAATCTCAATCGTGATGCGAACATCAGGCTCTACCCGGAGTGTGAGTTCAACAATATTTGTTGCGACTTCTGCCGGTATTGTCTCCCGGATTAAACCTGACAAAGGAGCCGTTCCCATGGCGCATGATCCATTCGCCATCACCAGGGAACAGGCATTGGCCAGTTCATTTCCAATCACCCGGCGGGTACCACGCTCAGACCGTGAAGTCGCAATAATCACCGGAATATGGCGTTCAATGCATTGTTCCAGAGCAAGGCGATTGCGTGGGGAAAGTTGAGAACGACTGTTTAGCAGCGTACCGTCAAGGTCAATCGCCACCGCGCCGGGCAGTTTCGTGAATTTTGGGAGGTTCATTACTCACCTCTCTACTTAAATTCCATCCCGTTGAAAGCTTGTCCCATTCTTGATTGGGGGAACGTGATCCAGTATTTTTATTTCTCCCCTTTGTAAGGGGAGATAGAGAGGGATTTATTCCATTTAATCCTGAGTATGAATATCAGGTTTTAGCTACTTTACCACCGGCGGTTCAAACCGCTCGTAGTATCCAATCAGCTTGCCTTGCTTGTCCCGCACGGCGCGCATGTAAACCAGGTGTTTTTCATTGCTCGCGAAAAGGATATCGTTCTCACCGTTTTCGAAGCGTACAAACATCTCGCGTATCATTTGACCGGAATCCGGGTTATGACAGTCGAAGATACTCTTCCCCAGCATGTCGCCCCACTTGGCGTATTTCTTCACCGCCGGCGCGTTGACATATCGAATAACGTGGTTGGTATCAACAAAAACGACTTCTTCGTTCCAGCTGTCAAATATTAATTTCAATAATTCGAATTGTTCCATATCTGAAATTACAGTTCGCTCTCCATCTTGGTCATTTCATCTACCCGCGTCTGGTGCCGTCCGCCTTCAAATTGAGTCGTCAGAAAGGCTTTCACCATTTGCGCCAGTTGAGATTCGTCGTTTTCCGCCCCCAGGCAGAGGATGTTGGCGTCATTGTGCTGCCGTGAGCGGATGGCCATGAACTCGTTGACTGCCAGCCCGGCCCTGATGCCCTTGACCTTGTTGGCGGCGATGCACATCCCGATGCCGGTGCCGCAAATCAAAATGCCGCGGTCGAATTGCCCGGAGACCACCGCTTTCCCCACTGCCTCGGCGATATTCGGGTAATCCACTCTGGCTTCGGAATACGCCCCGAAATCCTTGTATTCGTTTCCGGCGTCCGTAACCAGTTTGATGACTTTCTGCTTTAATTCCAAACCCCGGTGGTCGCTGCCGATGGCAATCTTCATGTTTGAACTCCTAAACCGTAATAATATCCGGTAAAATTTTTATTAATTTTTCGATTGAAATGGCGCCCTGCCGCCGGATAATTGGTTTTTCTCCGGACAGGTCGATGACCGTTGACTCGATGCCGCCGGGGCACCGTCCGCCGTCGATGACCAAATCTATTTTATCACCAATCTGTTCCCGCACTTCCGCCGCGGTCAGCACGCTCGGATGCCCGCTCAGATTGGCGCTGGTGCCTACAATTGGCTTGCCCAGTCCCTTCACCAGGGCCAGCGGCACCGGATGGTTGGGGATGCGGAACGCAATCGTTTTTCCGCCGCCGGTAATAATATCAGGCACACTTATGTTTTTAGGCAGGATAATCGTCAGTGCCCCCGGGAAAAATTCTTCCGCCAGGCGCTTCGCCGCCGGTGTAAAGTCAGTCACGATTTCCTCAATCTGTTTCAAATCGGCCAGTAAAACCGGCAAAGCCATTCCTTTCGGCCGCCCTTTCACCTGGAAAATTCTGTCCACAGCGTTTATATCGGTCATGCAGGCCCCCAGTCCATAAACCGTGTCCGTCGGATAAGCAACTACCCCTCCGTTTTTCAGGATAGTCACCGCTTGCTTGATTTGCTGTTCTATTTCGGTCATATCGGAAGTTAATTCCCCGGCGTATTTTCCCTGCGTAAAATAATAGTATATAGCATTCAGCAATAAGCTGTCAGCTTTCAAAATATCCCATCACTTTTGTATGGTCTGGTTCGGACCCGGCCGCCCCGTCATTGCGAGATTACGTAGTACTCGAAACAATCTCAGGGTGGGGCTTCGAGCATAAAGCGGCCATTACCTATGTAAGACATACATCCAGGTATAAAAAAAGCCCGCTTTGTAACGCGGGCTTTTCTCTTTTATTTATAAACCATCGGCGCGGTATAAGGTTTTTATCCGCATTTCCGCCGGTTTACCGACTAAATTCTAACTAACCGACCTGAATGGACAGGAAAATTCCTAACCCCATCTGCTTGATCTGGTCCTGGACTTCTTCGATGCCGTCGATGTGGGCATCCTCATCCTTCAATATGCTCTCCAGCAATTCCCGGGTGGCGAAGTCTTTCGCGTCGCCGCAGACTTTGATGGCATTGTTATACGATTTAATCGCGTCCACTTCGAAGTTATGGTCGCTGGCAAACATCTTTGGCACTTCATCGCCGATGAACATTTTATTCAACTTGCTGACGATCGGGATCCCTTCCAGAAAAATAATCCGCCCGATCAGTTTTTCCGCGTGTTTCATCTCATCGATGGCACGCTTCTCGATTACTTTATCCAACTTGCCGTATCCCCAATTGGCACAGATATTCGCGTGAACCATGTATTGGCTGACCGCGGTCAGTTCATCTGCCAGATTGGCATTTAAAACCTCGATAACTTTCGGATCACCTTTCATTTTTATCTCCTGCTGCAATCTTCCGGAACCTTTTCCGTTATGAGCATTATATAATTTCACGCATTTTATGTAAATACATTATTTCCATAACGTGAAAAAATGATATAAATTTGTAATGTTTGCATGCTATTTTACAGGCAAACGCCTTGCCGCGACCAACGAATCTATTTCCCGGTGCAAATCACCCAGCATGCCGTCGTTACTGACGGGAAAATCGGCGGATTTGGACGCTGCCCGGATATGGAATATTTCCTCTTCGGCCTTATCGTTGCTCAGAAACTGGTCGTAACTGTGCGGGTCCCGTCCTTCATGGCGTGCTTGCATCCGCTCAAAGCGTATTTGTGGGTTGCTCACGTACACGTTTACCAGAATGAAATCCCCGCCAAGGGCCCCTTTTAAAACTTTCACATCGTCCGCGGAGCGGATACCCGAGATGCCGCCGACCGCCCAGCCGTTCTGCTTTATTTTCTCGGCCGCCAGCTTCACAAAACACCCCCGCCCGAATTCACGAAAATACCTCTCCGATATTTCTTGCAAATTCTCCCGCGTCGGTTCTTTCCCTTCTTTGGCCGCGATTTCCCGCACCATGTCGCCGGTCGATAAAAAAGGTACGCCGTATTTGGCCCGCAGGTATTTAAGGACTTCGTCTTTACCCGAACCGTTCTGACCGATTACCCCGATTATTTTCATTCTCTTCCCCGGATTATTATTTTGTGTATCATGATTATATCGCTTTCTGATTGCGGCATGCCTTCCGTTTTCTTTTCTTTGTCATTGTCGGGCTTGACCCGACAATCCAGAGGTGTCAGACAACCTCACTAATATAGAATTTGTAAAATGATATTGCGGCACTCTTGTCAGTTCCGATATATCGGTATATGATATTGATTAATTATTGAAACCAGCGAGGAGCGCAAAATGAGTATCGAGGCTAACGCGGTTTATGTCTACAACGGTTCCATTACCGATTTATTATCCGGCGTACACAAAGCCGCCGAGAGTATGAAATTGGTCACCGGTAACGAAAATGTTACCGCCAGCGCCTTCTCGCTGGTCGCTGCCAATAAACTCGGCTTTATCTCCACCCGCTGGCCCGGTAAATTCATCATCAAAGCCACGTCTGCCAACGGAACCGTAAACATGACGATCACTGCCGATTTGAATATGGTTTTAGCACCCCAGTCGCAGGTGCTGATGAATCAGGCTAAACTCACTGAATTCATGGACCTGGTCAAATCCTTTGCCCCTAATCCCGCCGCCAATAACTCCGGCCTCAACGACCTCGAAAAACTCGCCGACTTGCGCGATAAAGGCATCATCACCCCGGACGACTTCGAAGCCAAAAAGAAACTGATATTGGGGTTGTAATTCTCTGCTTATGGTATTGATTTCAATCTTGAAAGAAATATGGATGGTTTAAAGAAGAAATTTTTCGATGGTTTAAGTAACCTAAAAGTGTGACATTGTAAGCCTGAGTTCAATATTATATCTTTGGATCTATCCGCCGCCGATCGGTGGCAACAAAGAGACAATATCGTTTGCCTGGAGCACTTTAATCAATGGCGCAATTTCATGGTTCACGGCGATAAAACTGGACTCTTTATCGATGGTGATGCCGGGATATTTTTTTATTACGTAATCAATGGCATCATCGACCGTTGTGTTATGGGTAATCGGCATTTGAATGCGATCGGTATCGGCAATAACGCCGTGCATCCCAAAAAACTCGATTGTGATGTATAGTTTTTTGTCCACGATATTATTCGCCGTACTTAGTCAGTAACCGTGCTGCCTGCTTATCCAGAAGCCCAAACTTTTTCACTGTTTCACGTTTCGGTACGGCATCTGACGTATAACCTTTTTTCTCATAAACACTGTCGCATAGCTTCCGGAAGGCTTCTAACCTTTTGGCAACGATTAGTTCATGCTTTTGCTCGATAGCATCCGGGAGATTTCCGCCCTCCAGGTTGTTTAACCAGCCATCATAATATTCAGATCGGCTTAAGTATTCATTAACGTATACCGGCGCTATTGCCCTTAAAGGAATCTGATCGCTCTCGCGGGTGCCTTTGCCCTGGCGCAGGTTAATCATTTTTTGTAACAATTGCAGCCTCTCGGAATCATCCAGCACGTCTTGAAGGTTTTTATTGCTGCCCGTGGTTCCGTTCAAATAATCAACATAGTAAGACAAAGTTGGCAAATTCTTAAAAGGCTCTTTTGTGCTCGCTGCCTCAGGGTTACGTACGTCGATCCAGGGAAGCTTGCACAAACCTGTGGCATTAAACCACGTGCGGATGAGCGGGAACCAGATTAGTGCATTGGCTTTGTTCTCCAGAGTCGGTAATTCTTTATACACCTGGTCTAGAAAAATCAGCCAGGCTTCATCGTGTTGGGGACCTTTAAGCGCCAGGGCATACCCACCCTGTTGGGCCAGAGATTCCCTCGTAATATACATCGAAAACTCGAGTCCTTTTACTTCCATCCCGAATTTGTTTAGTTCGGCCATCACTGTTTCCGGTGGAACCTTCTTTCGTGCGGCGTATCTCTTCGCCACCCATTTNNGCACGCATTCCATAAAGAAACCGATACTGACGCCGGTGGATATCGTATCCAGACTGTATTCGTCACAATACCAGTTGTATTGCAGTACAAATTCGGGGTCAAAAATTCCCATATTACTGACCGCGCCGACTGTTTCGTATTCCGGCCCATCGATACTGACATTAAGACCGGCTTTGGGCCCGGCGGTTAAAACAAAATTTTCCACACTCTTGGCACAGGCAAGATTGCAGCCGTAATAGCAGCCATCCGGTATATTTTTNNNATTACTTCCTTTAATTTGGCGCCGGCCTGTCTTGTCATTTCCCTATTGCTGGGATTATTACCGTTGGCTTTCGATAGGCTCGATTTCACCACGATTCCGTGCAAATTTTTTACCCGCATAACGGTGCCGGTGCCGCCTCTGCCGGCCTGTTTCGATCGGATGCGATTTCTCCTTCTGTCAAAAAACAGACTATTAATAATACCGAATCTGGTGTTCAAGGCACCCTGCCCGGCAACTACTGCGCCCAAATTATCGCTGAAATTGCCATTGTTGGCATCTTGCAGCAATCTTTCACCGTAAAAAAGCGCTCCGGCATCAATATCTTCCCCATATATCGGTGCCTCGGTGATACTGATAGTTTTTGCGTCTCCATCCACAGCTATAACTACATCCTCGCCCGATATTCCCGAAATTGCCAAAGCATCAAATCCTGCAAGTTTCAACAAGGGACCAAAATGCCCTCCGACATTAGAATCGATGAATGTATCTGTTAAAGGCGAGATCGTTCCCACGATAAATTTGCCGGTACCCGGGAAGCAGGGATCGTTTCCCAAAGGACCGCTCGCCATCACCAGAAGATTATCAGGGCTGTTGTACCTGGTTTTCTTTCTTGTTTCATCCCATATCAATTTAATGGCGTAACCGCGGCCGCCGATGTATTTCTTTTTAAAATCCGGAGGCAGTTCCTGAATGGATATTTCATTGTTGGAAAGGTTAACCCTGAGTATGCGGTCGGTGTAACCGCCAATGATTTTAGGCGGTTCGTATTTAATTTGTTTTATCGTTTTCAAAATAGCTCCACCTCTTTAATTTTGGTACATGGTTTTAAACATGGGTGTATTGAAATATAAACTCTAATCTTAGAAAAGTTTGCACTATCGCCACTTTTCTCGATATTATACCAGACTAAATGAAAACGTGGCTAATTTGAAGCTGATAAACGATATCTGTAAACTCAAAGAGCAGACTTTGAGGCAGCACGGACAATCTAAGCAATTCCCGATGTTCCAAAAAGTATTTTGCTTATGGACCGATTTTTTGTTAGCAATCCGTGACCAAAAATGAAACAGCCCTCAACTCCATTGACAGTTTTGGGGGCTTTAATTTTTCTCTATTTGGAGCCGGTAACGAAGCCGCCGGGTGGCTGTCTGTTGTATTGTTATTATATAATAAACTTCAAATAAGTCTTCCCGCAATAGACCTCACTAATCAACAATAAAATCCGGAAGAAACTGATTATGAGAAATTCTAAACCGTTTTCGTTATCCGGTCCAACTAATTATCGGATACGTAACATTGATGTCTTAACTTTGGCGTCAATTAAAATCCCGGTCAGAAGGCTGTTCCGGGGCCCGCAAGTTCCGGGCTGGTCACTCACTTTCGAGATGACCAATTATTTCCTTCGGAGCCAAAGTCTATATTCATTCGACATGCCAAACATTAAGGATAGCCGGGAATATCAGGACGCTCTGGTCTTCTATTCTCCGGCCTTAGCATCTGTTAAAACGGAAAACGTGACAGATCCGGTTAAAGGTACCTGGTTTTCTCCCGAAACGGCCGAAAACAACAAAATCATCCTCTATTTCCACGGTGGCGGATATGCTTATTTTGCTAAAACTCACTATGGTTTTATTGCCAACATCACCCGGGCTGCAAAGCTTCGTATTTTCGCACCGGATTACCCGCTGATTCCGGAAAATCCTTACCCTGCCCAGCTCGACTATGCCCTGAAATCTTATCAATGGCTGCTCGAACAGGGCAATTCTGCGGAAAATATTATCTTTATGGGCGATTCAGCCGGCGGTAATCTCTGCCTCACATTACCGTTGAAACTGAGAGCGTCTAGAATTCCCCTGCCGTCGTCAATAGTGGCGTTGTGCCCATGGACAGATGTCGGCAATTCAGGCGCCAGCATGTCAGTAAATGAACCCTTCGATTGGGTTGAAAAAAGAATGCCCGAAACCTGGGCGAAATGGTTTCTTTCAGGACGCGATTATCATGATCCCCTCATCTCGCCGATATACGCCGACCTCAGAAATTTACCCCCGATTTATATTCAAGCCGGCGGAAAAGAAATCCTGTTTGACATGATTAAAGCCTTTTATGACTGTGGGATTGCGCAGGGAGTCAACATCAAAATGGATGTCTGGCCGTCGATGAATCATGATTTTCAAGCTTACGGCGAAACCGTGCGTGAATCCGGCGAAGCCCTCCGGAAAATTGCAGAATTTATCCATCAAAAGAAATAATAGGGAAAACGGGCACGCAGGATAACAAAAAACTCAGTCATTGAGACTGAGTTTAATTCGTTGAATTTGGTAGCCCTAGTACTTCAAAAATTAGAACTTTCAGGGCAGAGTTTGCTTTTATTTAACCTACTCGGG
>PMCB01000012.1 GCA_003153955.1 Dehalococcoidia bacterium
CAAATATTACTGGACGGATTGGTGAAAGAGAATGTGGATACCGTTTTTGGTATCCTGGGCGGCGCTGTCTTACCATTGTATGACACTTTACCGCAATTCCCGCAAATTCACCATGTCCTGGTGCGGCACGAGCAGTGCGCGGCACATGCCGCGGAAGGTTATGCCCGCGCCTCAGGCAAAGTTGGAGTTTGTTTTGCGACTTCCGGCCCGGGCGCGACCAACCTGGTGACCGGCATCGCCAATGCCTATCTGGACTCAACACCGATGGTGGCGATTACCGGACAGGTCTCCCGGCGCTTTATCGGCAAGGACGCGTTCCAGGAAGTCGATATTACCGGTATTACCTTACCGATCACCAAGCATAATTATCTGGTGCGCGACACATCTTCACTGGCAAAGACAGTTAAAGAAGCTTTTTATATCGCGCGGACGGGGCGGCCCGGCCCGGTGCTCATCGATATCCCCAAGGATGTATTCACCGAAGAGGTCGAGTACCATGCCCCGGGGAAAGTGGATGTCACCAGTTACAAATTTACAATGAAAGGGCACCCGGCGCAGATACAGAAGGCCGCGGCGATGATCAACGCAGCGCAAAAACCGCTCATTATTGCCGGGAGGGGAGTAATTATCTCGCAGGCATTTACGGAACTGAAGGAACTGGCAGAAAAAGCACAGATACCGGTGGTAACGACTTTACTGGGTCTGGGCTCTTTCCCGGAATCGCATGTTTTAAGTTACCGCTGGTTGGGGATGCACGGTATGGCAGCCGCCAACCTGGCCGTAAATAACGCTGACGTAATAATCGCCATCGGCATGAGATTTGACGACCGGGCAACTTCCGAAGTAAATACTTTCGCGCCGAACGCGAAAATTATCCATATCGATATCGACCCGGCGGAAATCGGGAAAAACGTCAGTGTCGATGTGCCGATTGTGGGTGATGTAAAAGCAGTATTGGGGCCGCTGAACAAGGCAGTGGACGCGGCACAGCACGGACAATGGCTGCACCAGCTCGATACTTGGCGGCGGGAGCATCCGTTGACGACGAATCGGGAAGGTTCGGCAGTTTTACCGGAATATGTAATCCACCAGCTGCATGTGGCGACAAAAGGCGAAGCCATTATTGTCACAGGGGTCGGCCAGCACCAGATGTGGGCGGCGCAATATTATCAATATAATACGCCGAATAGTTATATCTCTTCAGGAGGTTTGGGGACGATGGGTTTCGGCCTGCCGGCTTCGGTCGGCGTAAAAATGGGAAAACCCGAAGCGACGGTATGGTGTGTTGACGGCGACGGTAGTTTCCAGATGACGCTGCACGAACTGGCGACGATAGTACAGGAAAAATTAGCCGTAAAAATAGCCATTATTAATAACGGTTTTCTGGGCCTGCCGAGACAGTGGCAAGATTTATTGTATGGAAAACGGTTCGTCGAAACGCCGCTATACGGGCCTGATTTTGTAAAATTAGCAGATTCTTATGGTATCCCCGGAGCGAAAGTACGCCGTAAGGAAGAGGTAATTCCGGCTATCGATAAGGCCATGGCATACAAAGGGCCGTTCCTGATTGATTTCGGCATTGACGCGGAGGAAAATGTCTATCCGTTCGTGCCGCCGGGAGCATCACTTGAAGAGTTCCTGGAGATACCGGATAAAAAGAAGGAGGAAGCTTTATGGCAACGACAAAACACACATTAGTCGCTCTGGTGGAGGATAAACCGGGTGTCCTGAACAGAGTAGCCAGCCTCTTTCGCCGGCGCGGCTTTAATATCGACAGCATCACCGTCGGGCAAAGCGAAACGCCGAATATTTCCCGCATGACCATTGTTGTGGACGGGACAAATACTTCGGTGGAACAGGTGAGAAAACAGCTGGATAAGTTGATTGAAACCACCAGGGTAACCGACATTACGGGCGACAACATCGTGGTTCGGGAACTGGCGCTGTTAAAAGTAAAGACAACTTCCGCCAACCGCAGTGAAGTCATCCAGATTGTGGATATTTTCCGCGCCAATATCGTAGATGTTTCTTCCGATTCCTTAATGGTGGAGGTGACCGGCGACGAGGACAAACTCAACTCGTTGCTAAAACTTCTGACTTCATTTGGAGTCAAAGAAGTATGCCGGACGGGACGCATCGCGATGACCCGCGGCATCATCAACGAAAGCGGACATAAGGGTTCGAAATCGGCCGAAGCATCCGAAGAGAAATCCAAGTAAACCCGGAGAATCGGTCTAAAAATTATACAATCAAAAGGAATTGAATATGGATAAAGTTATTATTTTCGATACGACCTTGAGAGACGGCGAACAGGCGGCCGGCGGGACTTTGAACATTCAGGAAAAGCTGGAAATTGCCAGGCAGCTGGAAAATCTGGGTGTGGATGTGATCGAAGCCGGTTTCCCGATGGCTTCGCCCGGCGATTTTGAAGCCGTCAGCGCCATCGCCAAAGAAGTACGCAAGCCGGTGATCTGCGGGCTTTCACATGCCAGCCCAAACGCGGTTGACAGAGCGGCCGAAGCGGTTAAAAACGCGGCACACCCGCGAATTCATATCTTTTTATCGTCTTCGGAAATCCATCTGGTACACCAATTGAAAAAGAGCCAGCAGGAAGTTATCGAGCTGGCCTGTAGCATGGTGACGCGGGCAAAGAAAATGGTGGATGATATCGAGTTTTCGCCGATGGATGCCAGCCGTACCGACCCGGCATATCTGTATAAGATAATCGAAGAAGTGATCAAATGCGGCGCGACGACCATCAATGTGCCGGATACCGTCGGGTATTCCATCCCCGAGGAATTCGGCGCGTTAATTGCGGGTATCTTTAAAAACGTGCCTAATATTAACAAAGCAGTAATAAGCGTACATTGCCATAACGACCTGGGGATGGCCACGGCGAACAGCCTGGCGGCGGTAAGAAACGGCGCGAGGCAAGTAGAATGCACGATCAACGGCATCGGGGAAAGAGCCGGTAATGCCGCACTCGAAGAAATCGTGATGGCGATTAAAACACGCAGCGATTTCTTTAATTTGAATACCGGTGTCGATACCACCCAGATTTATAAAACCAGCCGACTGGTCAGCGAAATGACCGGGTTCATCGTACAGCCGAATAAAGCGATTGTCGGGGCGAATGCTTTCCGGCATGAATCGGGGATTCATCAGGACGGCGTACTGAAGATGGCGCGGACTTACGAAATCATGGACCCTCATGTTATCGGGTTACCGTCGAACAGTTTGATCATGGGTAAACTGTCCGGGCGCCATGCTTTCAAAGAAAGACTGGCGGAGCTGGGTTACGTGCTGGATGAAACCGCGTTTCAGCGGGCCTTTACGGCGATTATCGCGCTGGCGGATAAAAAGAAAGAAGTCACGGATAAAGATATCGAATCCATCCTGGCAGAAGATAAACGGATTGTGGCCGATACATATCATCTGGACAGGATACAGGTAACCTGCGGCGACCGGGGTATCCCGACGGCGGCAGTGAGATTGATCGCGCCTGACGGCGAGGTCAAGTCCGAGGCTGCAATCGGCACCGGCCCTGTGGATGCGGTGTGTGAAGTTATCGATAAAATCATCAAAATCCAGGATGTGAAACTGACCGAATTCACGGTGAAGTCGGTAACTGAAGGCATCGATGCCATCGGGGAAGTGCTGATCCGGGTAGAAAGCAAAGGAACCACCTATACCGGCCGCGGCGCGGACACGGATATCATTGTGGCCAGCGCGAAAGCCTATGTGAACGCGCTGAACCGTCTGATTGCCGCCAAAAAAACAGAAAAATAGTAAAAGGAGCATAAAATGCCGTCGCAATGGGAATTGGCAGCACGTCTTCTTTTAGCCGCGGTACTGGGCGGAATCATCGGTTTCCAACGGGAAACGTACGGCAAACCGGCAGGGTTAAGAACGCTTGCCCTCATCGGGCTCGGAGCGGGAATGTTCGGCGTGATTTCCCTGAACGGCTTTTTAGGGAACAACGCGGATGTAATTGCGGCGGGTGTCGTAACCGGTGTCGGTTTCCTGGGCGCGGGGGCAATACTGCATCGGCACGGCGGAGTTGAAGGGTTAACCACCGCGGCAACCATCTGGGTGGCTGCCGGTGTCGGGTTAGCCGCGGCCGCGGGTCTCTATATACTGGCTCCGGTGGTGACGGCAATCTCCTTTCTAATCCTGATGCTCCCACAGAAAAAAACGAAATAGTTTTACGATAAACAAAAAAAGGAACTGAAAATGAATTTAGCTGAAAAAATACTGGCCGCGCACTGCGGCAAAAAGAAAGTTGTGCCGGGTGAGTTTATTAATTGCAAAGCTGACGTTATTCTCAGCAACGATATCACGGCACCGATTGCGATCAAAGAATTCCGCAAAATCGGGGTAAAAAAGGTGTTCGACCCGAAGAAAATAGTGATGGTGGCCGACCATTTTGTACCGAATAAGGATATCACCTCTGCCGAACAGAGTAAGTTCATGCGGGAATTCGCGCTGGAACAGGGAATCATGTTCTACGATGTCGGGCAGATGGGCATCGAGCACTGTCTGCTGCCGGAAAAAGGCATCGTGTTACCCGGCGATGTGGTCATCGGGGCGGACTCCCACACCTGCACCTACGGGGCGGTGGGGGCTTTCGCGACAGGCATGGGTTCTACCGATATCGCCACCGCGATGGCTACGGGCGACATCTGGATGAAAGTACCGACTACAATCAAGTTTGTTTATAAAGGCAAGTTAGGGAAATGGGTCAGCGGCAAAGATTTAATCCTGTTCACCATTGGACAGATCGGGGTTGACGGTGCATTATACGCCGCGATGGAATTCACCGGCGAAGCAATCGATAACATGTCGATGGACGGCCGTTTCACCATGGCAAACATGGCGATTGAAGCCGGCGGTAAAGCGGGCCTTTTCCATGTCGACCAGAAAACACTGGACTATATCAAACCGCGTGCCAACCGGCCTTACAAGGTTTACGAGCAGGATGCAGACGCCG
Source organism: Dehalococcoidia bacterium (assembly GCA_003153955.1). Classification (GTDB taxonomy): domain Bacteria; phylum Chloroflexota; class Dehalococcoidia; order Dehalococcoidales; family Fen-1064; genus Fen-1064. The sequence goes on from PMCB01000012.1 coordinate 4,991, forward strand.
AATTCGCTAAAGTGATTGAATGGGATGTAACGAAGATGGAGCCTCAGGTCTCGATGCCGCACCTGCCTTCGAATACCAAACCGGTCAGCCAGGTAGGCAAAGTTGAAATCGACCAGTCTGTCATCGGCAGCTGCACTAACGGCAGGATCAGCGACCTGCGGATCGCGGCGGAGATTTTGAAGGGCAAAAAAGTGCATCCCAGAGTACGCACGATTGTAATTCCGGGCACACAGCAGATTTATCTGGACGCGATGCACGAAGGGCTGCTGGAAATATTTATTAACGCCGGAGCGGTAGTCAGCACGCCGACTTGCGGGCCGTGTTTAGGCGGCTATATGGGCATCCTGGCGGCGGGAGAAAAGGCAATTTCAACCACCAACCGCAATTTTGTGGGCAGAATGGGCAGCACCAAGGCGGAAGTGTACCTGGCGAACCCGGCAGTGGCCGCGGCCAGCGCCATTACCGGCAGGATTTCGAGCCCGGAAGAAGTAACAAAATAAATATTCAAGATTCAATAATCAATAATCAAGAAAATCCTAAATACTAATGTCGAAATACTAAACAAATTAATAAATAACGAAACAGGAAATAAGAAACAGCCGTGAACCCGGAAAAATACACGATTAAAACCGCTGCGAAAACGGATTTCGAGTGGATAAAAGAGCTATATGCCCAAACCTGGAGCGGGGATATCTGTGTCAGCCGGGGCAAAGTGCAGAAAGTGGATGACTTTACCGGCGGATTCGTGGCGGAAACCGGCGGACAGAATACCGGTTTTGTTACCTACACTATTTCAGGTACGGAATTGGAAATAACGGGAATAGTGAGCCTAAAAGAGAAAGGTGGTATCGGGTCGGCACTGGTCAAAGCAGTGATTGAACTGGCGAAAAAACAAAAGATTAAAAAAATTTGTCTGGTTACGACTAACGACAACCTGAACGGCATCGTGTTCTGGCAAAAGCGGGGCTTTAAACTGGTTAAGGTTTATCCCGGTTCGATGGAATATGTCCGCCAAATAAAGCCGGCGGTGCCGCTCATCGGGGAAAACGGCATCCCGCTAATGGATGAACTGGAACTGGAAATGATTTTATAATGACGATCAAAGTGGAAAGAGCGTAAAACATGCCGGGACGGAGTCGATGAAAGTACGTGATATAATCAAGCTGGTTGAAGCTAATGGATGGTATATAGTCACCATTCGCGGCAGTCACCGTCAGTACAAACATCAGACTAAACCGGGCAGAGTAACCATTGCCGGCAACCGGAACCACGACATCGCCCCCGGCACGTTGAACAGCATTTTAAAACAGGCCGGCCTGAAGGAGCATTAAGATGAAAAAATATCTCATCGTTTTTGAAAAAACAGCGAATAACTTCTCCGCCTATTTACCCGATTTGCCGGGATGCATTGCTACGGGAAAGACGCGGTCAGCAGTAGAAAAAAATATCCGGGCAGCGGTTGAGCTTCATCTTCAGGGAATGAGAGAAGACGGAGAATCCCTCCCGGAACCAACTTCATACACCGAACTTGTGGAAGTATAAAAAGGAGTTTAAAAATGTTAAAGGGTAAAGTACATAAATACGGTACCAATGTGGATACGGACGCGATCATTCCGGCGAGATACCTGAACATTTCGGAACCGGAATTACTGGCTGCTCACTGCATGGAAGATATTGACCTGGATTTCGTGAAAAACGTCAAGCCGGGTGATATAATTGTGGCGGACACCAATTTCGGCTGCGGGTCATCTCGCGAACATGCCCCGCTGGCAATCAAGACATCCGGTGTTTCCTGCGTGATTGCCAAGAGTTTTGCCCGTATCTTTTTCCGTAACGCGATCAATATCGGGTTGCCGCTGCTGGAAAGCGAAGCAGCCGTAGACGGCATTAAAAACGGGGACACAGTCGAAGTCGACCTGGAAAAAGGAATTATCAAAAACATCACGACGGGCAAACAGTTTACCGCCAAACCGTATCCCGAATTTATGAGCCAGCTGGTGAAAACCGGCGGGTTGATCGAATACACGAAAAAGAGATTAGCCGCTGTTAAATAGGGATGTATCTCCGGCTATATTCAACAGGCATGGAGAAGCTTTGTTTTTCTCAGGGGTACAATACGGAAACAGGAGTTTGATACGTGGCAAAATTTAGAATAGTAGTTACCGCCGGTGACGGCATCGGGCCGGAAGTTATCGCCGAAGGCGTTAAGGTATTAAAAGCAATCGGCAAAAAATATGGACATACCTTCGATTTCCGTTATGAACTGCTGGGCGGTTCGGCGATTGATGCCACCGGCGAAGCTTTAACCAAAGAAACGCTGGCCGAATGCAATAAAGCCGACGCAGTGCTGCTGGGTGCGGTCGGGGGACCGAAATGGGACAACCCGTCAGCCAAAGTGCACCCGGAGGACGGACTGCTGGCATTACGGAAAGGAATGGGCCTGTACGCCAACCTGCGCCCCGTAAAGGTGCTGCCGATGCTGGTAGACGGTACTAACCTGAAACCGGATGTTGTCCGCGGTGTAGACCTGATTGTAGTGCGTGAATTGACCGGTGGTTTATATTTCGGGCGCCCCAAGAGACGATACACTACGACCCGCGGCCGACGCGCCGTGGACTCGATGGTATATTCCGAGCAGGAAATTGCCAGGATTATCAAAGTCGGTTTTGAACTGGCAAGAAGCCGGAATAAAAAACTGACATCGGTGGATAAAGCCAACGTACTGGAAACGTCCAAGTTATGGCGGCAGATTGCTTCCGAAGTCGCGAAAGATTATCCTGATGTAAAACTGGAAAACCAGCTGGTGGATTCCTGCGCGATGCGGCTGATACAGGATCCGAAATCAATTGATGTGATTGTCACCGAGAACATGTTCGGCGATATCCTTACCGACGAAGCCTCGGTGCTGGCCGGTTCGATGGGGATGCTGCCTTCGGCCAGCCTGGGGGCGACTCCGAAAGAAAATGAGCGTATTTCCGGCTTGTACGAGCCGATTCACGGCAGCGCCCCGACAATAGCGGGCCAGAACATCGCCAACCCGATAGCGACAATAATGACCGCGGCGATGATGCTGCGCTATTCGCTGGCTTTATCAAAAGAAGCCAAAATCATCGAGGATGCGGTCTTCAATGTGCTGACCGAAGGCTACCGCACCGTCGATATCATGTCCGCCGGGATGACAAAAGTCGGCACCAAAGAAATGGGCGACCTGGTGGCCGCCAAAATATAGAATTATCCCTATCCGTAAAACGGGAGTAAAAAATAGCCATGAGTAAAATCTATCTCTATGACACCACTCTCAGAGACGGCGCGCAGAAAGAAGGCGTCTCATTTTCCGTTGTCGATAAACTGGAGATAACCTCCCGTCTGGACGATATGGGCATCAATTTTATCGAGGGCGGCTGGCCGGGTTCCAATCCGCGTGACGCCGAATTTTTCCAGAAAGCCAAAGGGTTGAAGCTGAAAAATGCCGAAATTGTGGTTTTCGGGAGCACCCGCCGCGCCAATATTTACGCCGAAGAAGACTCAAACCTGTTGGTCATGATGGAGACCGGTTTTAAATACGCCTGTTTAGTCGGGAAAACATCCGATTTGCAGGTAACCCAGGTATTAGAAACCACTCTCGAAGAAAACCTGAAAATGATTGCCGATTCCATTAAGTTTCTGAAAAAGAAAGGGATGACGGTATTTCTGGATGCAGAACATTTTTTTGACGGTTATAAACATAATCCCGAATACAGTTTGCAGTGCCTGACGACGGCGGCTGAAGCCGGCGCAGCCTGCATTGTGTTATGCGATACCAACGGCGGGGCGATGCCGGAAGAAGTCACAGCTGCGGTCAAAGCTGCCAGGAAAATTACCGGTGTGCCGCTGGGGATCCATGCGCATAACGATAGCGAAGTGGCAGTCGCGAATACCCTGGCGGCCGTAAGGGCTGGTGTGGAACAGGTACAGGGCACAATCAACGGCTACGGCGAACGTTGCGGCAATACCAATCTCTGCAGCGTGATTGCCAATCTGAAGCTGAAAATGGGTATCAATTGTGTTTCCAACGCGCAATTAGCCAAATTGACGGAAGTCTCTCACTTTGTCAGTGAAGCAGCTAATCTGCCGCCGGAACCGTCATTACCCTACGTCGGCGCGAGCGCTTTCAGCCATAAAGCAGGTTATCATGTATCCGGCGTGGCCAAATGGTTGGATTCTTACCAGCACATCGACCCCGCGAAGGTTGGTAATCATTTGAATGTAGTGGTCTCGGAATTGTCCGGCAAGGGTAATATCATCTACAAAGCGAAAGAGCGCGGGCTCAACGTGTCTTTACAGGGTAAAGAAGCCAGAATATTACTGGAACAGATAAAACTGCAGGAAAGCCGCGGTTTTCAATACGATAATGCTGAGGCATCCTTTGATTTACTGGTATACCGCGCACAGCCGGATTATCAGCCGCTGTTTGAATTAGTGGATTTTATGGTCGTTGTCGAGAAGAGACGGCGCCAGGCAACGCGGAAAGATACCGGAGAGATGCTGTCCGAAGCCATGGTTAAAGTGAAGGTTGACGGGAAGCTGATGCATACCGCCGCAGAGGGCAACGGTCCGGTCAACGCGCTGGATGCGGCCTTGCGGCAGGCCCTGCTGGAGTTTTATCCCGAGCTGGCAGTAGTGAAACTGATTGATTACAAGGTACGGATCCTGGCCGAAAGCACCGGCACGGAATCGCTGGTGAGGGTTTTGATCGAATCAACCGACGGTATTGAAGAATGGCGCACCGTTGGCAGTTCTACGGATATCATCGAGGCGAGCTGGCTGGCGCTGGCGGACGGGTTGGAATACTGGCTGCTCAAGAATAATAAGAAGAAAAAATAATCATACAAATTTGAAATATAATCACGCTTAACAATAGAGGGAAGCTAATTAGCTTCCCTCTTCTTTATTTTCACGATTTGATGATTCTGAGATTAGATTCCTATTTTGCTTTTTTTTGGCCGGTCATCAGGAACACTGTGAACTGCCGCGTTCCATGATTGAGAACCGGTTTGATTATGGTTGCGGCGGTGGTGTCTTTTATATTATCAAACCCGGCTTCGGAGAAATATTTGCGCATTACAGCACGGTCAAAGCCGGAGTGGAACACCCCGGTTTTGTCTTCGTGAAACCGGCCGTCATCCATGTCCAAATCGGCGACACACAAATAACCCCGGGGACTAATGACCTGATAGAATTGCGCAAGAACGGGTTTAATTTCCGGAATATGATGCAGGGTCAGGCTGCTGAGCACCAGTTGATAATTGCCGGTGAGTTTTTGACCTTTTTCTATATCGACGAGCATGGTTTTAACGTTGGACAATTGCAGTTTGGTGATTTTGTCGTTGAGGATATTGAGCATTCCCGGTGAACTGTCAACGCCGGTGATGGAACGGACAAAAGGCTGCAGCCGGACGGTGAGCATCCCGGTGCCGCAGCCGAAATCCAGCACGTCCATATCCGGAGTTAGGATGTTCTGTTTTAAAATGGCATCGCCGATATCCCGGTTTGTTTTGACCCGGCCGGGATTCTCGTCCCAGGTAGCGGCAGCGTTATCAAAGTTACGTTTCTCAGTGGTCATTATCAAAAGCTCCTGACAGAGCGATTTATTTAATCAGTGTTTTGGCCCAGACCGCGGCGCGTTCCAGTTCGCCGTCTTTAAGCGGGCCTTCTTTGCCGGCGACATAGAAAGCTTCGGCGGGAACAACAAGATTGGCGCCCTTGTCTTTGAGGTTTTTGGCGATCCTGTCAGCGGCAAAACCGAATATTTTAACGATTTTAGTGGGAATCCTGGTATCGAAGGCCGCAACTTTTTTACCGTTGATTGCAGATTCAGAAATTTTGTTCATGAAATCCGCCACAGAAGGCATCGGCCGGCCGCCATAGGTCGGAGAACCGATAACAATCAGGTCATATGAATTTAATTCGGCTGCGTTCACTTCGGCGGCACGGAGGACTTTGACGTCGCCCGTGAGCGCCGCGCCGATGGCTTTGGCGATTTTCCCGGTGTTGCTGTAGGTTGTATCATAGACGACTAAGGCTTTCATGCGGCACCTCCAAATTATTGTAAAGTATACTACGCCGGGACGGAAAGATACAAAAAATAAGCGGGAGATTCAGGTCAAAATATGTAAAAGACGAGGAACACTATATCACTGAACCGGTTTTTAGGGCCATATTCTGAAGAATCGGAATTTTACAGTAGAAAAGCGAACCAGTTAAGTTCCGCAGATATTTCATCTTCAATAGAACAGAAAGCATCCACAACTTCAGGGTCGAAGTGTGTTCCCCTGCTTTCTTTTATAATCGTCATGGCTTTTTCAAGCGGAAAAGGTTTCTTGTATGGACGTTCAGAAGTTAGAGCGTCAAAAACATCGGCTATGGCTACAATCCTTGCAGCCAATGGTATGTCCGGGCCTTTTACACCATGAGGGTAACCGCTGCCGTCCCATTTCTCATGGTGATTCATAGCGATGGTCTCAGCCAATTTGATGAAATCGGCACTGGCACCTTTTAAAATCTGAGCCCCAATGGCAGTATGTTGCCGCATTATTACCCACTCGGCGTCGTCCA
>PMCB01000108.1 GCA_003153955.1 Dehalococcoidia bacterium
AGGGCCAGTCCTGTCCCACCGAGCATTTTATCCCCAATCAGTCGTATCATGTCGCCGATGGGGGCGCCGGAAGCCCCGGCAGCCCCATAACCGGTTACCGCTGTTCCGCCGGCGGTGGTTCCCGCCAATTGCGTACTGACGAAATAGTTGGCCGCGAAATATTCGAAAAGGTAAGCGAAAACGCCCTGGATTACCAGTGAAAGCAGAATCGCTTTACGGATATCTTTTTTAGGATTAATTGCTTCCGAACCGAATGCAGTTACAGATTCAAACCCGACTAAGAGTAATATGGCAATGGTCGATTGGAATATCACGTTAGTGAAATTATGCGGCAGTAAAATTGATGGTACTGTTGCCGCATATGCCAAACCGGGGTGTGCGACCCTATATATTATTGCCAGCACCGAAAATGCCAGCAGGGAAACCAGCTGAATCGCATTAATGGTTACTGAGGTAATAGTAGAACCGGTAACGCCGCGGAAGGCGATGTATCCGTTAATCACGGCAAATATCGCAGCCGCCAGTATTTTTTCCCACAGCATCAGGTTAACCCCGAACAAGCTGAAAATATAAACGATTAAAGTTGCGGAAAAGGCAACCATGATGCCCGGATATATCCAGTAGTACAGATGGGAAATCCAGCCGATGCCGAATTTAGCAATACGGGCGTATTGCCTGTGATGTGACTTTTCTTTTTCCAGCAGCGCCGCCTCAGCGAAATAATACGATGAACCGCTGCCGGCTTTGGGATAAATGTCCGATAACTCACCATAGGAGACGGCGGTAAGAAAAGCCAGAACGAGGGCGGCCACCAGGCCTGTCCACATCTCACCGGCGGTGGAGACCGCTCCGTTCATCTGGGCTGCTTGTAACTGGAAAGTAGTCCAGAGAAAAGCTCCCGGCGCAATTAGCGCCATGGCATTCACGGTGAGGGAAGTGAGATTTAAAGTTCTTTTAATCCCTCCGGTTGTTTGCGTGCTGCTCGTGGTGGCAGCTGTTTGTTTCGCTTGCATTTTCTCCTCCTTCTCACAGTTCAAACCCTGCCGGCAATGGCTGACTGTGCAATAACTTATAGTTTTAGTTTAAGGAGAAGATGTTTCGTACAGGTTATCAATGCATTACGGTTTTGTTAATTCTGTATTACGGACATGTTTCGCAAGAAAAAAAGTGATAACCGGTATATACATTAAAAAAAGATGATAAAAAGATTGTTTGCCTAATTGGATCCTTAACGTAAAATAAATGAAGCGGCCCTTCGTATCAAGGCCGCTTCATTTGTTTCGTGGTTGGTTGTGGTTGTTTCTTAATAAACTATTGGTTTGGTAGTAGTAGTGGTCGGATTAGTCGGTGGAGACCCACCCCGATGACCCCACCCCTTCATCATCCCGCCAAATCCCTTGCCGAAAAAGCCTGGGCCGTTACCGGGTTTTCCTGTAGTGGGCGGCTCCCGGTTCTGCCAGGATTGACTCTGGCTGGCTTCAGCCGAGGTTATGGCTGCCTGAAGTTGCGATTCGGTTATTGTTTTTCCCGCGGCAGTGCTGAGCAGCGCAGCTACCTGAGTGAACAGGGCAGTATTATCAATGCCCGGTCCCATCATCCCTTTGCCGGGAAATCCTAAAATAGATTTCCACGCATCAGAGTTGGCTAATTGCGGCTTCGCGGCTTCCCAGGCTTTCATATTATCTTTCGTCGGGGAAGTCGGTTTCTGAGATAACCAGGTTTGAATGGCAGTAGATTCTGCCTGGGTAATTGTCCCATTGGTTACCGCCTGTGCCAATGCTGCGGTAATACTCTGCTGCTGTGCTTGCGCACCGACTTGCTGGAAGGCATCGGCCAGCTGCTGTTCAGTCACCCCGAGTGTCGTGGCCGCGGCGGTAAATAACCCATTGCCGAAGGTCCCGTTACACTGTGTTGCGGGTATGGTTGTCGTTGTCGCCGGGGTTGTAGTACTGGTCGCAGCCATCACAATTGCGCCGCCGCCCAGCGATAGTACCACCACACCTGCAGCTAACGCTAAAACGATCTTTAATTTTTTAGACATATCACTTCACCTCCTCCTCAATTTGACTAATTCAGGGCATTAATGCCCTTTTACTATTCAACCTCAGTATAACACCCTAAAATGAATCCACCATTAACGAAGTATGAATTTGGCAAGGTTAAAGATTTCTCGAAAAGTAGAATGAATTCGGCTTTACAGGTCACAACGATAACTGTTCCTAGGCTTTCTTTTGTGCGCGTAAAATCACCGCGAAAAGCGCGGCAGTAATAAGCATAAAACCGGCGCCGATTGCGGCCGCACCCCAAATAGTTATATTGAGGCTGAAAGACGAGAAAGCGCCGGCGATGACCCCGAGCACTGCGGAAATCATCATTGCCGCAAATATCAATACAATTCGGTAAACATGTCCGGCAACTTTCTTTTTCAGGCCGCCGGTATCAAAAATTTTTATTTCATTCGCAGATACCGCGGTTTCCAGTAAGCTGAATTCAGCGGACAATAACTCTTCGGCAAAATGCTTTTCCGTGGGGTCGGTGGCAATTTTGGCTTCGATGTTTACTGCCGAGCCGGCGTCTTCCTGTTTTATCTCGACGGATAGGGTGCAGTTCCAGCGCCTGGGGTCGAAGCTGGTCAGTACGCCCCACGTCGAACCGCGCTGAAAAAGCAGGCTGCCGCCGGTAGAATCGGGCAGTTGTTTATAGCCGGCTTGAACCATGAAAACTATGGTTTGTTCCCGTAGGGCAGCTTCTGTGATAGGGATAAAAAAAGAATGCTCGATTTTCATTGTAAGTTATTATACATCGTTTTATTATTAGTAATTCGTATCGGATGCCTTTCACTTAGCCTGGGAAATTGAAATATCGCCCCGCCTTTTGTTCGTTTGACATATACTCCTCGTTTTCATATCATTTAACTAGGAAATCCAATATCCTTCCGGCATCTTCCTCGCCATGTTTTGAGTTTAGTTTAGATTTTGCATCGGGAAGATGCCCGTAATGTGTTATTTTATTGCGTTAGACGAAGTCAAACCAAAAAGGTAGTTTGCTAGGAGGTTACCCCCATGGCTGAAAACACTGCTGTCCCCGGAACAACCCCGACCGCGCCGGTTCCCGCTCCTGTTCCCGCAGAGGCACCTGCTCCGGCTGTCCCGGCTTTTCCCGGAGGCTATAACGGAAAAATATTACGTGTTAATTTATCCACAGGCACCACTTCGACGGAAGCGCTTACGGAACAGTTCTGCCGTAAATGGCTGGGCGGCGCCGGATTTGTTGCTTATTATCTCTGGAAAGAATTAAAGCAGGGCGTCGATCCGCTTGGCCCTGATAACAAATTAGTCTTTGCGGTCGGTCCGATATCCGGATTGTTACTGCCCGGTGCTGCCCGTAACTGCATCGGGGCGAAGTCTCCCCTGACGGGCGGTATCGCCAAATCCGAATGCGGCGGCTTCTGGGGCGCCGAATTGAAACGGGCCGGCTTTGACGCAATTATTATCGAAGGTAAGGCGGAAAAACCGGTTTATCTCTGGGTGCATGACGGCGAGGTCAGTATCCGGGATGCCGCTCATCTCTGGGGTAAGGACACCATGGATACCGAAACTGCGGTCAGAACCGAACTGGGAGATGAGAAAATCCATCTCGCCATGATTGGTGCCGGCGGAGAGCACATGGTGCGCTATGCCTGTATCATGGAAGGCTGCAAGGATGCCGGCGGCAGAGGCGGCCTGGGCGCCGTCATGGGTTCTAAAAATCTGAAGGCCGTGGCGGTCCGCGGGCACAATTTGCCGGCGGTTGCAAATCCGGATAAGGTCAAGGAAATCCGTCAGCGGATGGTTGCCATTAAGCATCCACTGTCAGTTTTTGGCACGGGCGGCCCCGATATGGCTTTCCACGAATCTGTAGGTAACTTACCGGTCCGTAATTTCCAGGCAGGTGTTTTCCCGGATGTGGCTAAAATTAACGGCGGCGTGATTAAAGATACGATGAGACTGGGGATGGAAGGATGCTTTGCCTGTCCCATCCGCTGCAAGAAAGTTTGTAAATTTGACGAGCCTTATAAAGTAGATCCGGAATACGGCGGCCCGGAATATGAAACCCTGGCAGCCTTCGGTTCCGATTGCGGCATCAACGACCTCAAAGCTATTGTTAAGGCGAATGAGCGGTGTAACGCCTATTCGCTGGACACTATTTCCTGCGGCTCCACCATTGCATTCGCCATGGAGTGCTTTGAGAGAGGTTTCCTCACCCTGAAAGATACCGGCGGCCTGGAATTGAAATGGGGCAATGCTGACGCGCTGTTGAAAGCGGTTGAATTAATTGCTCACCGTGAAGGTTTCGGTAACGTTTTAGCTGAGGGTACTGCCCGGATGGCCCGTAAAATCGGGCACAATTCGATTGACTTTGCGATGCAGGTCAAGGGCCAGGAAACNNTGGGTTGGCAGTCCGGCTTTGTCTCCAATGAAATCAGTGCCCGTAAAGTGGGCTTCTACAAAATCGATGCCTGCAACTACGCTGCAATCGATTCGCTGGTATTATGCATGTTTGTCGGTTACGGTCCCGAAGGGAATGCCGAGCTGTTGAAAGCGGTCACCGGTTGGGATACAGGCATCGGCGAACTTTTGCGCATCGGCGAACGTGTTCTCACCACGATGCGGTTGTTCAACATGCGGGAAGGACTTACTTCCGCTGACGATACTTTACCGGAACGTTTCTTTGGACCGAAGCTAGATGGTGCGGTGGCGAAGACGCAGCTTGACCATGCTAAAATCGATATGGTCCGGAAGTATTACTATACATTGATGGGTTGGGACGCGAACGGCGTGCCCCTGCCGGAAAAAGTAGAAGAACTTTACATCGATTAATCCCTGCAGACAGGAGGCCGGTATTGGAAGAGAAAATCGTTTATTTCGAAAAGCCCGGCGTCGGCAATACCGAAGAGACGTTACGCCTCGCGGTCGAAAGGGCTCAGGCCCGCGGTATCAAAAAGATTGTTCTTGCCTCAACGCGCGGTGATACGGCGCGGCTGGCCGCCGAACGCCTGGCCGGCACCGGGATTACCATGACTGTTATCCCGCACCAGTACAGCGGCGGGCGCGAACAGCGGTTTCCGCTTGAATTAAAAGAGTCGCTGGAAAAGCAGGGACACCACGTCCATTTTGCCACGTCATTATTTGCTACGGAAAATCTTTACGGCTCCCCTATCCCCAGGGTCATGGCTTTCCTTTTACGCACTTTTTCCCAGGGGATGAAAGTTTGTGTCGAAATGATGCTGATGGTGGTTGACGGCGGTTTTGTCGCCAGCGGCGAACAGGTTATCGCGATTGCCGGCAGCGGACGCGGGGCTGATACAGCCATTGTGGCAATTGCGGCCTCTTCAAGAAACCTGCCGGATCTGCATATTATGGAAATCATCTGCAAACCGCTTCAAAACTCACAGCATGTCCCCAATTATGTTCCTCCGGAAGGGTAAACAACACAATAGCGGGTACCTTTAATTATCCTATTCATTTCCATGATACCTTGTTGTACCATCTCTGAATAGCTTTTTGCCATTGACATCGCCCTGCTCTTTGGAGTACATTCCAATCAGTCACCTCCCATCGTCTTTTCTAAAGATTTTTCAGGAGGACGGAAATGGTTAAATCGAAAAACACCTCAAAAAAGACAGCCAAATATAAAATCAAAGTAACGAAAAACGGTCCTTATGTGGTCTCCGGCGGGGTGCCGCTGTCTGAGCAGACGATGGGCATTGATGAAGATGGGCAGTGTCACGGCTGGAAGGAAACGAAGAAGTATCCTGTAGAGGAAACTTATGCGCTCTGCCGCTGTGGTCACTCCGCTAATATGCCGTTTTGCGACGGCACCCACGGCAAAGTGAAGTTTAAAGGAAAAGAGACTGCCTCCCATCGTCCGTATCTGGAACAGGCCGAAGAAATCGAGGGCGCAGGTCTGAAACTGACCGATGTCGAGAATCTTTGCGCCAGCGCCCGTTTTTGTCATCGCGGCGGCGGCACCTGGAAACTGGCTGAACAATCCGGCAACGCGAAAGCCAGGAAACTGGTGATTGAAGAAGTGGCGGATTGCCCTTCCGGACGGCTGGCGGCCTGGGATAAAGACGGCAAACCGATTGAACCGGATTTTGAGCCGTCTATCGGTGTCATTGAAGATGTTCAGGCCGGGAAAATGGGCCCGTTATGGGTGCGCGGCGGCATCCCCATCGAGGCGGAAGACGGCACCCCCTATGAAATCCGCAATCGCGTCACCCTTTGCCGCTGCGGCAAGAGCCTGAACAAGCCATTCTGCGATAGCCGTCACTTGAAATAGCAGTGATGACCCTCAAACTAAAATACTTCAAACGGAGTTTACATTAATGGAAAAAAGGAAACTGCGCGGCGGTATGATTGGCGGCGGTATCGGGTCGTTTTTCGGGCCGGTGCACCGTATGGCGGCCACTCTGGACGGACAAGCCGAATATGTCTGCGGCGCTTTTTCCTCAGACTCTGAAAAATCCCGCCGGTCAGGTCAGGAATTGTATCTCGCACCTGACCGGGTTTACCGGGATTATCGGGAAATGGTCGCAAAAGAATCTGTCCTGCCGCCTGACAAAAGAATCGATTTTGTTTCTATTGTAACGCCCAATGTCTACCACTTTGAAGCCGCGAAATTATGCCTGGAAGCCGGTTTCCATGTGGTTTGCGATAAACCGATGACCTGCAGCCTGGCAGAAGCAAAGGCATTGAAATCGATTGTTGATAAAACANNTCGTGGTGGAATATCCCCAGGGCTGGTTGTCTGGTTTTCTGGGGAGTGGGGTGACGGCCGCCACGATGTGGCGGACCGACCCGCAAAAAGCCGGGGTTTCCTTATGCATGGGCGATATCGGCATCCATGCCGAAAATCTGGGGCGTTATATCACCGGTCTGGAAATCGAAAACGTTTGCGCCGATATTTCTCATTTTATCCCCGGCAATCAACTGGATGATGATGCCGATATCCTGGTGCGCTATCAGGACGGGGTCAAAGGGGTGATTACCGCTTCCCAAATTTCTACCGGCGAAGAAAATGGACTCAATATCCGGGTTTACGGCACCAAAAACGGGCTTTATTGGAACCAGGAAAATCCCAATTACCTCACGATCAGAAGCCGGGAAGGGTATACTACAACCTATTCCAAGGGGAACAAGGTACTTTGTCCGGCGTCGCAAAATGCCGCCCGCCTGCCGCCGGGTCACCCCGAGGGCATTATCGAAGCCCTCGCCAATATTTATCTGGAAGCATTCCGGGCAATCCGTGACGGCGCTGTAAAGCGCAAAAACACCGTCTATGATTTCCCTACAGTAGATGATGGTGTCATTGGGATGGCTTTTGTCGAAACGGCTCTCGTCAGCGCATCCTCCGACCGCAAATGGACAAAGATGCTCTCTACAGAAAAATAGCAACTCCAGCTGAAGGCTGACAGGTCTGTTCGTGTTTTGGATTTAGTGCGGTGTATATTTAGCCGCCGGTCGGCATCGTCAGCAGCGCAATATGGTCGCCGTCTTTAAAATGCAAGCTTTTGTCGCCGTCAAACCCGTCGACATAAAATCGTCCCTGGATGTTGAATGTAAAACCGTCAATCATGCGGTCCTTACCGGGCACGATCACTTGGCCTTCCAGCGCGGGTACTTTCATTCTGAGTTCGGCGATAATATCCTGAAGTTTCGCCTCTTCTTTCAGTTCGATTTCAATTTTTAATGGTTTAATATATACGGGCAGCCCAAAAAAATCAACGGTACATTTCGGCATTGTCGTCACCTGCCTTCGATACCTATACTATCAACAGCAAGGCCTTAATTTCAATGGGATAAACTGTGAAAA
>PMCB01000060.1 GCA_003153955.1 Dehalococcoidia bacterium
GCCGGGGTCTCGCACTGTATTGCTAAAGACTCCACACCGGGCCCGAAAAGATGTGCGGGGGTGACGCCCTGCTGGCGTAATTGCTTTACTTTCTTGCCCTCGATGTGGCGTTTCGTTGCTTTCAATTCAAAAGTTGCCATGTTACATGTCCTCCAATATAGTCAACAAATATATATTAAAGCATATTTTGACCCAAATGTGTACTTTTGAAGCTAAATATATTTTCCCTGCGAAAAAGAATAGCTAAAAGCACTCATCTTTCAGCTAAATAAAATGAGAAGATTTCTACTTCCATCCCGATGAAAATCGGGATCCAGAAAAGAAACAGGATAATTGTACCTTCGGCATCAATAAAATTGTTATTCCTTCCCTTTGTATTCTGCATATTCCGCCAGCTTTGCCAGGGCATTAGCGGCCCGTTTCGGGTCAAGGTAAACCGGAACATGTTTTTCCTGTAGATACTTAACCTGCGGTTCCACTAATCCCGCAATATCGAACAATGCAATGACCATCGGCTTATTTGCATTTTTTGCGACTTCCGCCAGGTCCCGCACAGTAGCCGGATTATCCGGGCCGGTAATCGTTATCAGCATGTCCACATTTTCATCGTCCAGCAGTATTTTGGCTGTCCGACCGTAAAGTGATGGGTTTACCAGCACCCCGGCGCCGATATCTGTCGGGTTGGCGGCGGTCGTGCCGATTGCCGGCAGTATTTCCAGCAGCCTTTGAATTGTCTTTTCGGTGTATTTCTCCAATTCCAGCCCCAGCCGCAGGCAGTTATCCGCTGTGCCGACATTGGTGCCGGCCATGCCGGACAATATCGCCGTCCTTTTACCCTTGGGCAAAGGAAGCCAGCTGAATGCTGTAACACAATCCACGACTTCTTCCACGCTGTGCACGCCGATAATGCCGGATTGTTTGAACATTGCCTCCCAGACCTGTCGGGAACCGGCCAGCGAACCGGTATGCGCCAAAGCCGCTTTTGCGCCTGATTCCGTCAGTCCCCCTTTCCAGATGATAATTGGTTTTTGTTTGGATACTTTTTTCGCCAATTCAAAGAACCGGCGGCCGTTTTTTATCCCCTCCAGATAACCTGCAATAACGCGGGTTTCCTTGTCTTCGCCGCAATATTCCAGGAAATCAACCGCGCCAAGATCGCTTTCGTTGCCGTAGCCTACCACCTGACTGAACCGGATATTTTTACCGGCCAGCACCTGGCAGGCATAATCGGCAAAAGAGCCGCTCTGCGAAATAATCGCGGTGTTGCCGCTTTCGGAAGGTAAGCCACCGGCCATCAAAGCCCCGGGGAATGTACAGAGTTTTGCCGCCGGGCAATATATGCCATTGGCGTTGGGGCCGATCAGCCGGACTCCGCCCTCACGGGCAGCCCGCACTATCTCCAGCTCGATCTTTCCGCCTTCGTCGTCCTTTTCCTTGAAGCCGGAAGTGAACAGTATCAGTCCTTTGACCCCTTTCGCGGCGCAATCCTGCACTACTTGCAGCACCTCTGTCCGCGGTACGAGGGATATTGCCAGGTCGATATCGACCGGAATTTCGTTAATCCCGCTATAAGCCCTTAGTCCCAGCAATTCTTTCTCGCGCGGATGTACCGGATAAATTGCCGGGTACCCCATGCGGATCATGCCCTCTAAAAAAAGCCGTCCGAAACTGCCTGCACGGCCGGACGACCCGATGATACTGATCGCCCGGGGATGAAAAATCCGATCGATGTCCTGCATGGTGTCGTTCATCAATGTTCCCTTAAAAATGCCAACTGTTTTCCCCATAATAACATGGGCAGCAAAACGAGTAAAAGAAACCTGTATCAATCTGGGGTGGGGGAGGAAGCTGAAAGCTGACCGCTGTTCGCTATTTATCAACTTGCATTTCTCCCGGTTTTTATCATACAATCTAATCTGAAATGCGGGAGTAATTCAGTGGTAGAATGTTTGCTTCCCAAGCAAAAAGTCGCGAGTTCGAATCTCGTCTCCCGCTCCAAAATGCCATTTCATTTTTCCAATTATTTTTCTGCGAGTTAAAATTATTTCAAAATCATCCCGCTGTGCGTTTTTGTCCCTCAGTATCACATATCTGAACCGATTAGGCCTTGTATGCCCTCCCCGGTGATGTCAGAATTTGAATAGTAAATGTGACCCGGTCGGGGTTGCCGGTAAACTAAGTCAAAATAATTTACTGAAGGAAGTAAATCGAATGGTTACTTGCTTTGGTTGTGGCGGGTCAATTGATGTGTTCGACCGGTACTGCCGCTGGTGCGGCCGGACTTTTATTCCGGATAATTACGGACCGCAGCCGCCGCGTGCCCAGGATTCCCCCGCTTTTGAAAACATGCATCCCGGGCGGGGAACCGGAGTTGTTGGGGTTACCGATTTCATGGAATGTAACGGCATCGGGCTGGTGCTGACCCGCGGTATCTTCCACGACGACGAGGAAGAACTCAACGGCGTCATCGATTTGATATCGCACGATGATCCGGAGACGGACATTAATCAGGGATATTAGCACCCGCTGTCACTCATCTATTCCCGCTAACTCCTGCTCGATGCGCCGCTTTTTATCGGCTTCACGGGCTTGCACCCTGTTTTTATAATCCTTTTCAATTTGTCCGGCCTGCTCGGGGCTGAATATCCATGATTTGTTTTTCACATGGATGTCCGGATAATACTTGCGCAGAAATATCCTGAGCATTGCCTCGCTGATGCCGAGCCGGTGGACGAGGTCTTTCGGCCCTAAGGGCCGTAATAATTTTTTTGTGCGTCCGACATTTTGGTTTCCGGGTATTTGCGTGGCGGAAATTCGTTCCGGTGGTTTTGTTATCGTTGTCATTTTACCCTCCCGATTGTTTCTCCGTAAGCCCTTCTATCTATTTATACGAAAAGCACGGCAAAACTTTGCACCGTTTTTTAGCCTGATGTTTATTCCGGTGTTATAATATTGTCAAGATAGATAAATCAGGTTTTTGATGTTGGAGGGATACAAAGTGTATATCGGAATTGGTATCGGCGTTGCCGTTATTTTAGTCGCCGTTGTTTTGATGCTGCGTTCCCGCAAAGGTATGGTCGGCGGCCCGGTGATGTTATCGCACCTGAAATGTCCCAAGTGCAATGTCGAATTTGATTACGCCTATTTGCCCGGCGCATCCTTCACCTCCCTTCGTCTGGGAGGTTCAAGATTCCTGCAGTGCCCCGACTGCCACAAATGGTCGGTTTTTAACCTGATCGGCACCAGAGTCGACCCCAAAACGCATCATTGCGAAAAAAGAATCGGGCCGAGCTAGATATATTTTAGGTTTACGCTATTTTCTTATTCGTTTTGTAAAAAGCGCATTTCTATAGCAACGGAAACGAATATTTTTGGATTTTCAGGTATGCGGAAGCACCCTACGTCCCCGATATGACGTGAGGCGAAACGGCGTTTTGGGCCGCTTTGATTAGAACCCGTCAGGTTACAGGTTGAAGTTGCCCTGTAGGTAAATCCCTCTGTATCTCCCTGATTACCAGAAATGTTGTTTTTCTGGATTCCCGATCAGGTCTTGTACATTTTGGCTTAAGGCCAAAAGTATTTCGCCTCCGGGCTCAAGAATGACAGGCGGGGCGCTGTTCTTGCAGCAGCGGATTCTTTATTAGCCCTTTACTGGGCGCTCAGGAGCTGGATTCTGACGAGCCTAGCCTTTGCGTCCACCAACCCGGGAAGACTGTGAATAAGGGGTGTCCGAGGCTGCGTTGCCGCCTTAGTCGTATAGTTCGCGCCGGTTGAAAAGCACCGGAATGTTCTCTGTATTCCGATACATTAACCCGGGAACCCCTAAAGCCGTTGTA
>PMCB01000078.1 GCA_003153955.1 Dehalococcoidia bacterium
TGGCCAAGACAGTGAATTTCGGGGTGATTTACGGGATGAGCGGGTACGGGCTGGAACAGGCCACCGAACTTTCCCGGGGAGACGCCGGCAAATTCATCACCGCCTATTTTGAAAAATATCCCGGTGTGAAAAAATACCTTGAAGCGACCAAAGAGCAGGCCCGCCGGACAGGGTACGTGCAAACAATCCTCGGGCGGAAACGCGTGATACAGGATATTAACTCCTCCAACCGGCAGGTGCGGGAATCCGCCGAACGCATGGCGATCAATATGCCGGTACAGGGGACTTCCGCCGACATCATCAAGAAAGCAATGATCAACCTGCACCGCGAAATGCTATCACGCCAATTGAAAAGCAAGATGCTGCTGCAGGTGCACGACGAACTGGTTTTTGAAGTGCCGGAAAATGAAATGGCCGAGATGCGGCAACTGGTGCCGGAGATGATGGTCAACGCCATCGAACTTATTATCCCGCTCAAAGTGGAAACAAAAACGGGAAAAAACTGGGGAGAAATGGAGAAATAAATGCCTGAACTGCCGGAAGTGGAAACAGTAAAAAACCAGTTGGCGCCGCACATCACCGGACGCACGATTACGAATGTCAGTTTACTCTGGGAGAGGATGGTCAAGGGCCAGGATCCCACCGAGTTTTTAACGTTAGTCACCGGACAGAAAATCATGGATGTAACCCGTCACGGCAAGTATTTGATCGTTCATCTGGGCAGCGGCAATAAGTTGATTCTTCATTTGAAAATGACCGGCTCCCTGATCCTGGGGAACAAGACCGATGCCGAACCCCCGCAATATGCCCGAGCGATTATCCACCTGGATGACGGACAGAACGTCTATTTCCGCGACCCGCGCAAGTTCGGGGTGATGAAACTCGTGGCAGATACCAAAGAAATCGATGCCAAACTGGGGCCGGAACCGCTGGCTGAAGATTTTACCATGCAATATTTCAGCGATGGGCTGGGCAAACGCACCGCGCCGGTGAAAGCATTCATCCTGGAACAGAAATTTATCGCCGGCGTGGGGAACATGTACGCCGACGAGGCCCTGTTCGCGGCCGGAATCGACCCGCGGCGGCCGGCTAATTCACTAAAAAAGACGGAAATCAAAAGGCTCTATACGGCGATCCGCGAAGTGATTGCCGCGGGCATCAAATACGGCGGCGCCAGCGTGGTAACCTATTACCACCCGGACGGCTCGGTGGGGACAGCGCACGAGCATTTCAACGTGGCGCACAATCAGAAAAAGATTTGTACTGTCTGCGGCGGGCCGGTAGAACGGATTGTGGTGCGCGGGCGGGGGACTTATTATTGCCCGAGGTGCCAAAAATAGGTTTTAAATATTCAAGATTCAATAGCCAATAATCAAGATATATTGAATCATACTAAATCCTAAATCCGAATCTCGAAATACTAAATAAATTCAAAATACAAATTCCAATAAAGGATAAAAGAAAATACCAGTATTTTTAGCTATCAAAGTAGGGCCAAGGTACATTTGCAACGATTATTCCCAATAATACCCTCACCCTCTGGCTCCCTCTCCACAAATGGAAAGGGAGGAGATTGCTTAGAGGGCCTTGCCTAAAACGAATAAACTTTATTTCTACGCAATTACAATTCAATTTGCACGGCGCTTAAAAAAGAGGGAGAATCCGGTATTAACATTAAGGTTCAGGGAGCAGAAAAATGGATGAATTAAAACCAAACCAGACTAAAGATGACGACAAACACTGGAAACTAGGTGTATATAACAACCCCGAAGATCCCCGTGTCTGGGTACCGAAACGTTATGGTGGCGGCTATACCCTCAATACCGGTTCCCGCAATGGCAGGCGCTTTTTCTACGGCACATTAATTGCCGTCGGTATTATCCTTGTGGCCGTGGTATTGATGTTTTTACTGCCCCTCTTTAATCCCTTCAAACTGTCCATTGGCACAGATACCGTCACCATCCAATCACCAATCTACGCAACCGGTTTCCCCCTATCCGGTATCCGTGAAGTGAAACTGGTAGATACTCTGCCCGGTGGAACACGTACTAACGGGATATCTACCGGTCAATACGACCTGGGCAATTTCACGCTGAATGGCTATGGAAAATCCAAAATGTATGTGTACGACGCTGACAAACCCTTCCTCGTAATCACTCTGGATAACCTGACAGTTTTTTATAACAGCAAAAATCCGGAGCAGACACAGTTAATTTACTCACAGCTTTTACAATATCTAAAATAGGAGAGATCACAAAGGGCTCTCTTTCTACTACTTTAATTGCACAGATTTAATTGATTTGGTGACTGAATTCCTCCCTCGGCAAGCCCAGGGACTTGTGCTTATCAGTTAGGGAATGACAACCGGACGGGTTTAAAACCCACCCACAGGCGGACCGGTTAGAAACCTGCGCCTTACATCCAATTTCATAATCATCCTTTCATACTCCCCATATTGACAATATCTTGCCGATACTATTATTATATTAGCGATTCTTTCATATTTGCTGGTTAATAATAGCGGGAGGATATTGTGGCGGGAACCGGGGCAAAACGATTCTGGCTGATCGCGATAATTTTGCTCATTGCGGTCATCGTTGTTTCCGCGTCGATTGCCTGGACGAAGTACCGTCCCAGTCTCCCGATCGAAATTACGCTGCCGCCGCCGCAAACCGTCAGCGGCAATATTTACGTCAACGGCGCGGTGACCAATCCCGGTATTTATACCTTTTCCGGGGATGACACCATCAATTCGCTGCTGCAAGCGGCCGGGGGTGTTACCACTGACGGCAATTCCGGGAACCTGGAACTCGACATCGCACAGGCTAACACAACCGCAGCGCCGCAGAAAATCAATGTCAACACTGCCGATGAATGGCTGCTGGACGCCCTGCCGGGTATCGGGACGACCAAAGCGCAAGCCATCATCGATTACCGCACGAAAAACGGTTTTTTCCGCAACATCGACGAACTGGCCAAGGTGAAGGGCATCAGCGCCTCCGTATTGGCAAAAATCAGGCCCTTAATTACCGTCGGGGAATAAACTTATTTGTTACTGATTTATCTCAGCGGCGCATGGATAACCGGGATTTTGCTGGGCACGAAACTCAGCCTGTCCCCGGTCTGGCTGGCCGTATCATTGGTGCCGCTGCCGCTTGTTTTTGTCTTCCGGCAGCATAAAAAGCTGCTGCTAACAGCTGCGCTGATGATATTGGCGCTGCTGGGCGGGATTATTCGCTATCAGGCCGCTGTTCCTGTCGTCAACGATAAGTCCATCCAGTTTTATAACGATAAAACCGCAATCGAACTGAAAGGGACCGTTAGCCGGGCGCCGGACGTCCGGGACAAAAGCACGCACCTCTACCTTTCCGGCCTCGAAATGAAGACCCCCGAGGGCTGGCAAAAGTTGAACGGCGAAATCCTGATTTTCGTGCCGAGGTTCCCCATTTACAATTACGGCGATGAGCTGCTGATAAAAGGAAAATTAGAAACTCCGCAGGCAATCGACAATTTCAATTACCCCGGTTACCTGGCCAATCAGGGTATTTACTCGACGATGCTTTCCCCGCAGACATATTTAATCGGTACGGGCAAAGGGTTCCGGCCTCTGGCGTGGGTTTACGCGCTGAGAAACCGGCTGTCAGAGGCGATGGCGGCCACCATCCCCGAGCCGCAGGCATCAGTTGCACAGGGAATGATACTGGGTATCAAGAGCAATGTTACGCCGGACTTGCAGAACAACTTCATTAAAAGCGGTACGGTGTATATTTTGGTGATTTCCGGGTCGCAGTTCAATATCGTGGCGGGCATCCTGCTGGCGACCGGCATCTGGCTTTTCGGGAAAAGGCGCTTTTTCTACATCTGGCCGGCGCTGGGGGCAATCTGGATTTACGCGCTGCTGACGGGAATGGGCCCGCCCGCCATCCGGGCGGCGGTGATGGTCAGCATTTTCCTGTTTGCCGACCTGCTGGGGCGACAAAAGAGCGCAATGACGGCCATCGGGTTTGCGGCGGCAGTAATGGCGGCGATTACCCCGAAAATTCTGGGCGATGCCTCATTCCAACTGACGTTTTTGTCGGTGGCGGGCATTGCTTTGATTACGCCGCGGCTGCAGGCGTGGGGTAAAAAGATTATCGCCGCAAAACTGGGAGAAGAGGGATTTTTCGTAAAAACGGTGAACTGGGTGGCGGACAGTCTGTGCGTGACGCTGGGGGTGACGATTGCCATCTGGCCCCTGATGGTCTATTATTTCGGGATTTTCTCCCTAGTCTCGCCGCTGGCATCGTTGTTGGTATTGCCGGCTTTGCCGTACCTGCTGGGCAGCGGGACGATGGCCGCAGTTTTCGGGATTTACCTTTTACCGTTCGGGCAGATTGTGGGGTGGCTGGCATGGCTGGCAGCCTCTTACATGCTGCTGGTGATTAACGGTTTCGCGAAACTGACTTTTTCAGCAATCGACGTGGGTACGATTAGTCCCGCTTTAGTGTGGGGATATTTTGCCGCACTGGCATTGATAATGTGGCTGATACCGAACAGAAAAACCGTCGGCGCTTTTTTCAGCCGGACGGCATCGACGCTGGATAAAGTACCGAAAAAGTGGGCAGTGCCGTCGCTGCTGGTAGTTGCGATATTGATGTCAACGGCGGCGTACGCGATGCCCGACGACCGGCTGCATGTCAGTTTCCTCGACGTCGGGCAGGGGGACGCGATTTTAATCCAGACGCCGAACCATCAGGACATCCTGGTGGACGGCGGCCCCGGCGCACAGGCTATCAGTCAGCAACTGAGCAAACACCTGCCGTTCTGGGACCGGACGATCGAGCTGGTGGTACTGACACACCCGCATGAAGACCACCTGACCGGCCTGCTGGAAGTACTGCAGCGCTATAAAGTGAAGCAGGTGCTCTACCTGGACACAAGCTACACCCTGCCCGACGAGCAGGAGTGGTTAAATCTGATTCAGCAGAAACACATTAAATCGACATTGGCGAAAGCGGGGCAGGAGATTGATCTGGGCACGACAGACACGACGCTGGAAGTGGTGAACCCGACGCCCGGTTCGACAGTGCCGGCGATGGACAACGGGATTGTGCTGAAATTAAGCGACGAAAAAATCAGCTTCCTGCTGACCTCGGATATTTCGGCGGACGCGGAACACGACCTGATTACACAGCGGGCCGACGTGAGCTGTACGGTGCTGAAAGTGGCGCACCACGGCTCCAACGATTCCAGCACCGCCGCTTTTCTGGCCGTCGCCGACCCCAAACTGGCGGTGATTTCGGTGGGGGCGGACAATACCTTCGGGCACCCCGGCGCGGACACGCTGCGGCGGCTGGCGGCTGCAGTGGGGGCGGATAATATTTACCGCACAGACAAGAACGGCACGGTGGAATGCATCACGGACGGGACGAGGCTGTGGGTGAAGACGGAGAGGTGATGGGTGAAATATATGCATCTTATTGCGTATTGCCCTCGCAATTATTTTGTGTCACCTGATTGCCTTTTCACCAGTAGTCCCCAGGTAACTTTTATTATGAGTCAATGCGATACCTTGACAATCATTATTTTGAATGATAAATTATTTTACATCGCTGCGTCGATTAAATTATCATTTCGCATCGTTCAATCCGCCCGGCCGCCGTTAAGGAGAAAAAATGACGATATACTGTTCAAATTGCGGGAATCCAAATGTCGAAGGCGATGTTTTTTGCCGGAACTGCGGGAAGCCGCTAAACCCTGCAACGGCATACTCCGCCGGCGCGCCGCAAACGATAGTTTTGCAGGAACCGGCGCCGCATACCAGCGGGCTTAGTATTGCGGCACTGGTATTAGGACTGTTAGGGATTTGGCCCCTGGCAATAATCTTCGGCGGAATCGGAATCAGCCATACAAAACCGGGACGGAATGTTTCGGGAAGGGGTATGGCCATTGCCGGGTTAGTACTTGGTATTGTGGTCGGATTACTTTATATCGGGTTGTTTACCTGGGCATTTATTGCCGGATTTACGCATTCGAGTTTTCCCTTTACCGGGGGAAGTTCGGTGTGATATTCATGTCCGGATAATTCGCCGTATTACGATGATTAAACTATAGCAGCAAAAAGTATCCGAGAGTGTTTAAATAATGCCTGTCATAAAAGGCGTGTTCAGAGTTAAAAAAACCAGCATACTGGATAGCTGGAATAATGTTCATTATTTATTACTCTTTCTTGAGGACAATGGCCGGTACTAATACTGACAATCCGACTATATATGACATGGAAAAGGCAAAGAACGAGCGCGCGGCGAAAAATAGTGCGAACTGGTTTTTTCTGATTGCCGGACTGTCGGTGGTCAATTCGATCTTTTATTTGAGCGGCGGTAAATATACTTTCCTTATTGGACTTGGCATAACGCAATTCATTGCGGGATTTGCCAAAGGCTTCGGACAAGGGCAATTGATTCCATTCGCTGTGATTTTAACCATTTTAATCGCCGGAATGTTCGCTGCTTTGGGGCTTTTTTCCAGGAAACTGATGGCTTGGGCATTTGTTACCGGCATAATACTGTATATTCTGGATGCTTTACTTTTTATCTGGGTAAAAGACTGGCTCAGTTTTGGATTTCATATTATTGCCCTCTATTTCCTCGTCCTGGGAGTGGCCGCCTGCTTCAGACTCCACAAGAAAACGCAGCCAACATTGGAATGATAAGGGTTGCCAAATCACGGCCGGTAAAAAGCTGCACATACCACTGGGTTAATATCCCGATGCCAACAATTTAATTGCTGAATCCGCCCTTGAGCTGCCGGTAAGTATCCGCCACCGCTTCGGGGATGACCCGCAGACCGCCGATGACCGGCATGAAATTGGTATCGCCCTGCCAGCGCGGCACAATATGCGTGTGGATGTGGTCGGCCTGGCCGGCCCCGGCCACCGCCCCGATGTTCATCCCCACATTAAAACCGGTCGGTTTGAAGGTTGCTTTCAGCACCGTTACCGATTGGGCAATCAATTCCATGTGCTCGTGGAGCTCGCGCTTCGGCAATTTATCCAGGTGCGCGATGTGCCGGTAAGGCGCCACCAGCAAATGCCCCGGATTGTAGGGATAATTATTCATCATGATGAAATTCCATTTCCCGCGGTACAAAATCAGGTTGCTTTCATCGTCGTCTTCATTCGGCAAATCGCAGAGGAAACAACCTTGCGGCTTCTCCATGCGGATGTA
>PMCB01000096.1 GCA_003153955.1 Dehalococcoidia bacterium
ATGGATTTTTCGTCGGCGTTGGCGCGTAAATCGGCCCGGAGCTGCACAAGAATATGGTTGGTCATGGTTTCTCCTAAGTTATTTTACCGGCCGATAATATTTCAAAGAATCAAGTCTCTTTATATCATATCAAAAGATAAAAAGAATAAATAGAGAGAAAAAATCAGGGTGATGAGACGTAACAAAAAGATCGTTTTATAGCGTGATATCGCCACATCGCCCTTCAGCTGAAGGACTCCTCGCGATGGTGTGTGGAGGCTGGCGGAGAGGACAGGATTCGAACCTGCGGTTGCTTGCGCAACGACGGTTTTCAAGACCGTTACCTTCAACCACTCGGTCACCTCTCCGGATGGGAAGCGCCGGAACAGGCAGGAAAATTTCCGGCAACAATAAGTTATTATACAGTGAATTTAGAGAAGTTTCTATTGTTTGAGGTTACCTGGAGTTTAAACGTACTGCAAATATTTATTAATTCTTTGCGGCGTTAATATAACCACAACGCCCCATCTCTTTAGTCTCTTCCCGGTACATTTTGCCTTAACGGCAAAAGTATTTCGGTTGCGGCCTCAAGGGAAGAGAGAGGTTGTTTAGAGGGGCTGCGCCCCTCTCCCATTCACTTCGTTCTGGGACTTTGTAACTCAAGCCTTGCTTAATACGTAGTATCCTTCCACGGTTAATGCAGGTTCAGGGGGAGGCCGACGCCTGGACTGAGAATATTATTGGGGTCGAAGGTTTTTTTGATGCCCCACATCANNGTCTCCTGATAAATTTCCCGTTTCACCTGCTTGAGCTGGCCGCGTTCCTCCACCTCTTTGAGGATATGGGCATGCAGGTTGCCGTCGCCGGCATGGCCATAGGTAGGGATTGTGGTATTGTATTTTTTAGCGACCTCTTCCACTTTTTCCAGCAGTTTGCCGATATTAGCCGGGGGCACGGTGATATCGAGGGCGTCCGCGGTGCGGTCCTTGAAGATGGAGAAAAACTCGCTGCGGAGTTTGAGAATATCCGCCTGCATCTGGGCTTTATCTGCCACCTGGACGTCGACACTCTTATTTTCCTCACAGATTTGGGCAATTTTCTCCGCCTGGGCAAACATATCNNACGCCGATTTTTTTAGACACCTGGACAACAATATCCCGTTCAAAGAACTCGATGGCCAGCGGCGTGGTGCCGCTGCGCAGGATTTTCGGAACGGTGTTGATGGCATCGTAGCGGTTGTTAAAGGAAACAACGAGCGTGGCGCTGGCTTCCGGTTTGGGATAAAGGCGGAAGGTAATTTTAGTGATGACGCCGAGCAGGCCGGAGCTGTTAATCATCAGTTGCAATAAATCGAAACCCTGGTTGTTTTTAATCAGTTTGCCGCCGAAATTAACGATTTCGCCGGTGGGCAGGACGGCTTCCAGTCCTTTGACATAGCTGCGGGTGACGCCATATTTGACGGCGCGGGTGCCGCCGGCATTGAGAGCGACCATGCCGCCCGCCTGGGCCCCTTCGTCACCGGGATGGGGCGGGAAGAACAGCCCGGCGCCGTCCGCGGCCTTGAGGATGTCCGCCAGGGTCACGCCGGCTTCGACGGTGATCATCAGGTTGTCAACGTCCATTTCAACGACCTTATTGAGCCTTTCCATCGAAATCAGCAGACCGTCTTTTGTAGGGATGGCGCCGCCGCAGAGGCCGGTGCCGCCGCCGCGGATAAAGACCGGCGTTTTTTCCTGATTGGCCAATTTTAAAATCCCGGAAATCTCTCCGCTGTTGGCGGGTTTGACGACAACGACGTTATCAGCCGGTTTGGGCCGGACGGTGAGGACCGTTTCATCGCAGAGGTAACTCTGCATATGGGCGCGGTCAGTAATGACATAGTCAGTACCGACGATATCCTGTAATTTCTTGATGTCCATGATGATTACCCCCTGATTATTGTTGTATTTCCCTTAGGCGTTAATTTTCCAATACTTTATCGCCCTATTAATTTATTATTTGGCAACGTTAATATTACCACAACGCCCCATCTCTTAATCTCTTCCCTGTACATTTTGCCTGAATGGCAAAAGTATTTCGTTCCGACTCAAAGAGAACTAACCGGGGTGTACTTTCGACTTCAGTCGAAAGTATTTCGTCCTTTAGAGGGACTCAACATTCTTCGCTTTCATGAATAATTGTGCCGGTGATATCAAACTTATAATTGGCCATCGGAACTATCCATTTTAAATTGGGCAAGATATTCTGCGGCAAGGATTCAACCGGATACCAGCCGATAATTTCGTCCGTTGCGGAATGGATATTCATCACATTTTGCGGGTTTGCTTTTGCCGTAAAGCAATATAATTCGTATCCGGTGCCAGTGATGAAGAGAAATTGCCGCCAGGCAATATCACGGTCGCCGGCTTCCTCCCAAAATTCCCTAGTCATGGCAGATGCCGGACTTTCTCCGGCTTCAATATGTCCGCCGACCCCGTTCAATCGGCCTTTTTGCCATTGAGGCCGGTTCTTGTGAATCAGGCAGACCTCGTTTGTATCCCGGTTAAAAAGATAACCGACCACGTATTTATTCACGACGATTTCCTACGAAGATGAGTTCTATTTGTTATTTGTGCATTATCGTGCCCCCTCTCTCTAGCTCTCTCCCACAAGGGGCGAGAGGACTAACCGGGGGACATTATTTAATAACCTGGCAGACTTCGCTGACGGGTTTGCGGTCGCGTGTGGGGCTTTCCGCCGGATACCCGACCGGGACGAGGGTGACGATATCCATATCATCCGGGATTTTCAGTAATTTTTCGATGTCAGCCTTAGCATGGAGCGGGCCGGTCATCCATAATGTCCCCAGTCCCATCTGGTGCAGTACCAGCATCAAATAGGCAACCGCGGCGGAGGTTGACTGGACGCCGCCGGAGATTACACGCAGGCCGTCAATCATCTCTTTCGCCATGGGGTCGGTTTCGGCGCGCTTCGTCATGGCATTGACCATCGGATTTGCGGACCGCACGGCGCACACGATAATTAAGGCCGGCGCCGTGGTCAGGGGGCTGCCGGGCTGCGGGTTGCGCGGACGGCCGCCGGCCGGTCCGGCATTGGCCATTTCCGGCCAGGACTGAATGGTTTTCAGACCGGTCCGGATAACATCTTCGATTGAATTGATAATCTTTTTATCCAGGATAATAAAGAAACGCCAGTTCTGGGCGTTGCCGCCGTTGGGAGCCCAGGCAGCCGTTTCAATAGCCTGCATTAAAAGAGATTCGGGAACGGGTTTATCCTGAAAAACACGGATGGAACGGCGTGTTTTAATCAATGTGTTCAATTCTTTAGTATCCATTTTTTAACTCCTCCCCGTACGGACTGATAACTATCTGATTATATTCTTTTCTTTATTATCCTATCAAACTATTTACCACCAACAAATCCGCGGTACTTCGGCAGTTACCGGATGCATATGCACGCGCATAAGCGCAGGCAGGCCCTTGAATATGGAAACGTGCGCTGAATTTCTTGAAAATATTGGCGTATAATGGCATTAACGTTGAGGAGGTGCCGGATGAAATGGATTACGCGTTCCCATGTGCACGTCGACCGTGTTGCCTGTCCCTGGCTGATTTTGCGGTTTGTGGATAACGAGGCGGAATTTCTCTTCGTGCCGGCAAATCAGGTAAAAAAGGTTGCTGCCGAAACCGATGCGATTCCGTTCGACGCGCCGGATGTCGAACTGGGACATCATGAGGGGCGCTGTTCTTTTGAAGCGATAATACAAAAATACGAGCTAAAAGACCCGGCGCTGCTGCGGCTGGCGAAGATTGTCCATTCCGCCGACGTAGCAGCGGATATCGATAAGGACCCTGTTGCACGGGGATTGGAAGCAATCGCGGTGGGTTACGGCATCCGCTACCCTGATGATGAACAGAATTTACTGCAGCAGTTCGAAGTGTATGACGCACTTTATGCCTGGTGCCGTCTGCAGGCCGCAAAAGACAGATAAATCAGGGAGGGGGAATATGGATAATCAACTGAAATATTACACCGAAACCGGAAAATACCGCGACCGGTTTGATGAAGGCCTCCCGGAAGTGATGAAAGCTTACTCTGCTTTCCGAAAAACGGTATACAAAGACGGGGCACTCAGTCTCAAGACAAAACGGCTGATTGCGCTGGCCTGCGCGCTGCAATCCGGATGTACCAGGGGCATCCAGGGTCAGACAAAAGACGCGGTGGAGGCCGGAGCGACCCGTGACGAAATCTTTGAGGCGGTTTCTGTGGCAATCGTAATGGGAGGGACCGCGGTGAGCGCGGAAACATGGCGGGTGGTTAAGGTTTTAGAAGAGATGGAAAAATATTCGGTTTAAATACGAAGCAGCCCGGTAATAATTTTTAAAAGGCTGAAAGAAAATGAATATGAGAATAAGAGCAATTTTTTTATTTGCAATATTTGCGGCGGTTTTGCTGATGTCGTGCCAAAAAACGACTACAAATACGACAACAAACGCCACATCTACAACAACTGCCGGGACAACTACTTCGACTTCCGCCTACACTATTTCCCAGCTTAAATATCAGCTGCTGGCGGCCTATCCGGACTATTTCTGGTGCGACCCGGATTTCTATCCCATTGCCCGTTCCGGTGTTGAGCAGCAGAATGCCATCGACCAGTTTGCCGCCATTGAGGCCAACCGGGAAGAATTCACGGCGATTTTGACCCATCTGAACCTGCCGGACAAGGCCAATTACACGGATGATGAAAAGCTCCAGATTTACCGGGAATATAAAAAACTGAACGGGGCCGTGCAGGTAACTGCCGCGGCCTCCGGTTACACTTTCACGATACGCATCGGGCAAAACCAGGGTGAAACTTATCAGGGAACCATCGCGACGAACGGCCTGATTACGGTAACAAGCACAACGCCGAGCATTAATACCTGCCCGATTTGTCTGGCGGAAGGAACATTGATCGATACGCCGAACGGGCCTGTTGCGGTGGAAGAATTACGGAAAGGTATGGTGATTTATACTCAGGACCTTACGGGGAAAAAGATAGCGGGAGTGATTACGGCAACGGCGTCGGCGCAATCGCCGACATCATTTCAAATAACCAGGATAGCGCTGAATGACGGACGCGTTGTTTCGGCTTCTCCGGGCCATCCCACGACAGACGGGCGGACAATCGGAGGATTGAAAGTCGGAGATACCCTGTACGGAGGAATTGTAGTTTCTGTGACGGCCGTGCCGTACGGCGGCTATACCTTTGATATCCTGCCCGACGGCGGGACCGGATTTTATTGGGCAAACGGGATTTTGCTGAAAAGTACGCTGGCTCAATAAACGAACAGGTAATAAAAATACAATAGAAAAAACATTTGCATAGACTCGGATAAATGAGGGCCGCCCGGATTATTCCTTGGGCTGCTGCATTTTTTCTTCGTAATTGCACTTGGTGCAAACACGGTAAAGCACCGTGACCCAGGCCGAGCCTGCCGGTTGGGAATTGTCTCTTCTAACGACGGTACGCCAGGCATTTTGACCGCAAACAGGGCATTTCATTTTTTAAGACTCCCTTTACCTGAGCATTAATCTGCAGGCAGGCGGCAATATTTACTGCTATTGTTATTATATACTTTTCTCACCTCTTCACTTCGGTCAATATGTTTTCAGGGCAAAAGAGACAGTATTTTCTCAACCATGAGTTTGTAAAAGTTCAGAAACATATTGGACTATCGGGGTTTTTTCATGAGATAATATTCGCATGAAATGTCCAAATGATAATAACGAGATGCACCAGGTACAAATCACGGCGAATTACGGACTGCCGCTTTTTCTGAATCAGTGTGATGTCTGCGGCGGTATCTGGTTTGACGCTTCAGGGCTATACCGGGCCAAGCAAGGCGAAGCGGAGAAAATCGACATGGTGGACATATACATTTTATCCGCGTGCACACCGGTGGAGAATAAGGTCCATCTTTGCCCGATAGACGGAGCGCAATTGTCCCGTTTCACCGATGCTAATTTTCCCAAGGACATTTTTGTGGAACGCTGCCCTGCATGCAACGGTTTCTGGCTGAACCGCGGCGAATTTACGAAATTTCAGCATGCCCGCCAGGCGCTGCTTACGCAAAAAGAGCCCACCGAGGAAGATAAGAAGCTGCAGGCGCAAATCCAGAGTATTTTGGCGGACCATCAAAACGGCGATACCGAAAGCGTTTTAACCAAACTGAACGCATTTTTATCGCAGCCGGTCGGTGCTTCTTCGAGTGCCAGGTACCTGGACGCTGACGATAATGAGTCGAACGGGGCAAACGCGGTGGGGGCGGTTCTGAATATTGCCGGCACACTGCTCAGGCTGTTTGTTTTAAAATAAGAAACGGTTTATCCGGGAATTTGTGTTCAACCGATTAAAGGTTTCCGGTTCGTTGTGCACCCTCATCTACATTTCTCCCCTAAATTACGATGAAATTGGATCAATATTCCCGATTTCCAAGATTTACTTACTACAATAAAACCTCACCCTCTAGCTCCCTCTCCGTGCGCGGCGAGGGAGGAGATTTCTTAGAGGGGCTGCGCCCCTAATACATTTGCTCCGAACTGCTCCGCAAAGTACCTTCGACTGCGGTCTCCGGACTCAAACCTTGCCTAACACGAATCGGAAAAGAAAGAGCGGTACATAAGCAAAACGAAAATAATTTAACAATCATAGTTATCTCTTTTTTATGGGCAGAATCTGCGTCCGATTGAGAAGCCACATAATAATTTTCTTATTATAGTGTCTTACGCATCATCCACGGTAAAAGACATGACTTCATCAATCGTAGCGGCATCGCAGAAGAGCATCACCAGACGGTCAATCCCAAGGGCGTTCCCGGCGCATTCGGGCAGATGTGAAACCGCGTTGATGAATTTTTCGGGCATCGGCGCGAGGCGGTGTTGAGCCTGTTTAATTTGTTCGATTTCTTCCCGGAAACGCAACTCCTGCTCTTTTTGATTATTCAGTTCGCTGTAGGCGTTGCACAATTCCAAGCCGCCGATAAAGAGTTCAACCCGTTCGGCGACACGGGTGTTTCCGGGTTTCAGCCGGGCCAGCGAGGCCATCGGGGCGGGATAATCCAGCAGAAACGTGGGGCGCAGGGGATTGAGNNTATCTTCATCGAAACGACGAACATCCGGGGCGATAACAGGGTCCCAACCGGCCAGTTTATTGAAAGCTTCGGAAACGGTGAGCCTTTCCCAGGGTAACGAAAGGTCGATGTCCCTTCCGCGGTAACGGAGAGTGGTGCCCATGCCGAGCGCCGCCGCAATCGTGGTGACGATTCCCTCGGTATCACGCATCATCTGCTCATAATCGGCGCTTTTCCGGTACCATTCCAGCAGTGTGAATTCAGGGTTGTGGTAATTGCCGCGTTCCCCTTTGCGGAAACAGTGACTGACCTGATAAATTTTGTCGTACCCGCCTGCCAGCAGGCGTTTCATATACAGTTCAGGGGACGCACAAAGAAACCAGCCGTCGCTCCCGATGGGAATGATTTCTTTTTCCGGGGCAATTGCCGGAGAACGGATGGGAGTTTCTACTTCCAAAAAACCCTGTTCGTTGAAAAAAGAGCGGATTCCCTGATAAATGAACGCACGGCGCCGGAGATTCGGGATTAACCCCGCCAGTCTTTGACGTTCATCTTCCGTCATTTTTATTTCTTGGTGACGACGCGTTCCACGTAATTCCCGGAGCGGGTATCAACCTTGATCACGTCTCCTTCTTTGATGAAGGTAGGAACATCGATCTGATAACCGGTTTCCAGTGTGGCGGATTTCAACTGAGCGGTGACGGTATCGGTTTTGGTAGCGATATCGCTCTTGGTGACTTTCAATTCCACAAAAATCGGGAGGGTAATATCCAGCGGTTTTTCTTCAAGCATCATGGTGGTTACGATGGTGCCTTCTTTCAGGAAATGGCTCTTATCGCCCAATAACGATTCATCGATGTTGTACTGTTCATAATTCTCGGTGGACATAAAAGTAAACTGGTTGCCGTCCCGGTAAAGGAATTGACCTTCACGGGTGGAGACGTTGGCCCCGGTGAATTTTTCCCCGGAATGGTAGGTTTTGTTGGTGCTGGAGCCGTCAATCAGGTTGCGCAGCTTGTAACGGTAAATCGCACTGCCTTTACCCGGTTTCATGAACTCGGCTTCCTCAACATTATAAGGAACGCCGTCTATCATTATTTTAGAACCTTTACGTACTTCAGAAATATCCATTATCAATCACCCTCCTAACACTTCGGGAATAACCACCGTGTAATATTGTATAAAAAATACCGCCAGAATACAAATTTATTTCAAAAAATAAAAAGCTGTCGCCACCAGCAGATAAACAGCGATCAGCTGCGCCCCTTCCACCCAGTGACAAATGCCGTCCGAACCGATGTAATTGGCAATCATGGCCGTAACTACGACCGCCACAAGTTCAAAGGGAGTAAATACAAGGTCAAATCCACCGTGCACAATCAGGGGACTGACCAGAATCAGGATGGGGACAACAAAAAGTGCAATTTGCAAGGCGGAACTCATGCCGATTTCCAGGGACAGGGTCATATGGTTTTTCCGGGCAAAAGCCATGGCGCTGGTAATTTCGGGGATATTGGTCAGGATGGCGACGAAAACCAGTCCGACAAAAGCATCCGTAAAACCGGTTTTGCCGACTAGCGGTGTAATGGTGTTGACCAGAAATTTAGACTCAAAACCGGCCAGTATCGTGATTAAGAAAAGAAGGATAATGGCGCCCCGCCCGGTCCAGCGGTCATGGTTTTCTTCGGGAGCCTGTCTTTCTACTACAAACATATGGCGATGTGTGACCAGGGTGTAAATAAGACTGAGGATATAGACAATTCCTAAAATAATGGAGACAGCCAGGGTCATTTCATGAGAAGGAGTGCCGACCATCATTTTGTACATCGAAGGCAGACCCAGACCGACAACGGCCACAAACAGCATGGTTGAAGAGAGACCGGCCGAGTCCTTGTTGAATTTTTGCTCTTTGAATTTAAGGCCGCCGGCCAGCATCGCCAGACCGATCAGGAGCAACACATTGAGGAGGATGGACCCTGTGATCGAAGCCGTTACAAGGGCGAAGAGCCCGGCGCGCAGGGAAAAAACAGCGATGAAGAGTTCTACCGCGTTTCCGAATGTGGCATTGACGAGCGCTGAGATCGTCGAGGAAACACGGTTCGCGATGATACTGGTGGACTCTGCCATCAGGTGGGCCATGCCGACAAGGGCGGCGGCGGTAATCAGAAAGGAAAGCAGTGCGGCCACATGCAATAAATAAAATATAATCGATACCGGCACAAATATAAGGAAAATATCAAGTAAATGAAAATGCCACTTAATTTTTTTATTGGTCACAGAAGAACTCACATCTTAGAGTATGCTTAATTTTAGCTTAAAGCCCGTTTGGAGGCTTGTCAATAGTCTCACGCTCAAAATTCAGGCGGGAAGAAAGGAAACAAGAGGCATAAACCCGGACATGTTACAACGTATTAGCATCCGGATAAATCCCCCTTAATCCCCCTTTACGAAAGTGGGAAAAACGGCTTTTTTCTCCCCTTTGTAAGGGGAGATATAGAGGGATTTACTCAAGATTATTCGAGATTTTCGAGGATTCTTGCTACCACGCCTTCGATGTTTTTAAATACATCCACATTGGTAAATCGCAAGACCTTAAATCCCATACTCGTTAAAAAATCGTCTCTCGTCGGGTCTCCGTCTCGCATTTCATCAGAATAATGTTGTCCTCCATCGACTTCGATTATCAGGTGATATTTTGGACAGAAGAAATCGACGATATAATTACCAATAATCTTTTGTCGATAGAATTGGCAGTTGTTTAACTGTTTCATTCTGATTTTAGACCAAAGAATGATCTCGGCATC
>PMCB01000068.1:0-3115 GCA_003153955.1 Dehalococcoidia bacterium
ACGGCAGGGGATTAAAATGCAGAAATCCGATACTTCCCGGCAGGAATCAATTCCAACCACAATCTATCTCGGATTGGGCTCGAACATGGGCGACCGCCGGTATAATCTGGAATCGGCGCTGGGTGCCCTGGCGCGGGAAATAAGTATAAAAGTGGTATCTTCCATATATGATACAAAGCCGGTG
Organism: Dehalococcoidia bacterium; assembly: GCA_003153955.1. Lineage (GTDB taxonomy): Bacteria > Chloroflexota > Dehalococcoidia > Dehalococcoidales > Fen-1064 > Fen-1064. The sequence goes on from PMCB01000068.1 coordinate 185, forward strand.
GGCAATACCTTGCAGCCGCGTTTCCTGAACCTGGTCTGCGCAGCAGCCACTTCCCTGATGCCGCCGGACCTTTTGAGTTTTGTCAAACAAATAGAGAAAAACATGGGCAGGGAGCCGGGACCGGTCAACAGCCCGCGCCCGATTGATATCGATATCCTTTTCTACGGTAATCAGGTAATCGAAATGCCCGGACTGATTATTCCCCATCCCCGACTGGCAGAAAGGGCATTCGTGCTGTTGCCTATGGCCGAAATCGTCCCGGATTTTGTTCATCCGGTAATCGGGAAAACCATCCGGCAAATATTGCTTGAGTTGAAAGTTAATGCGGAAGATATCGTCAAATTGCAAAATACACGAGGTGAAATATGTACGAAATAAGTGTGGAGATGGATTTTGACGCGGCGCACGCCCTTCGGGGGTATCAGGGCAAGTGCGAAAGGATGCACGGGCACCGTTTCAAAGTCGTCGCCTGTGTCATCGGTAAAAAGCTGGATAAAATCGGTCTGGCTTATGATTTCACTTTGCTGAAAAAACAACTGGGAGAAATCCTGGCAGATTACGACCATACTAATTTAAGTGACACCGCGCCTTTTAACCGGATCAATCCGTCATCGGAAAATATCGCCGCGACAATTTACCGGAAATTGAAGAAAAAATTGACGGACGCGCCGGTTGCGCTCGCTTATATTGAAGTGTGGGAATCCCCCCAGAGCCGGGTCATCTACCGCCCTGATTAGCTCTTCTTTACTTGCGGTAAAAGGTTGGGGATGGTGTCCACTATCGGATAGCGTACGTTGCATTTGCCGCAAAAAAGATAACCGGAAACAATTTCTTTCTCGTTTTCTTTCTCGATAGTGAGCGTCAGTTTTCCCTTGCATACCGGGCAGACCAGGATGTTGATTAAATCTTTTTTCATAAGTATTAAAAAGTATAGCATAAAAACGGGCGTGATGGCATCCGGATTGGTTTATAATTGTAAAAGATGATTCCGTTAATTGTTCTTGCGCTTGTTTTTGGGCTGATTATCGTCCGGCGTATCGGTAAATTCCGACTTCAAATATGGCAAATCATGGCTGCCGGCGCAATCGCCGTTCTGGCGACCCTGCAAATCACGCCGCTGAACGCTTTGAAATCCATCAACCTGGACGTAATCTTCTTCCTCTTCGGCATGTTTATTGTCGGCGAAGCTCTGGTCGACAGCGGTTACCTTTCATATCTTTCATATCAGCTTTTCCGCCGCGCGAAATCTCTGGACAGGCTGGTGCTTTTTATTCTATTCGGTATCGGCATCATGGCTGCGTTCCTGATGAATGACACGCTGGCAATTATTGGCACTCCCGTTGTTATTTTATTAGCCGGAAAGGCCAAAACGTCACCGAAAATACTGCTGCTGGCCTTGGCTTTCGCGGTTACTATCGGCAGCGTCACCAGCCCCATCGGCAATCCTCAAAACCTGCTTATCGCCGTCAACGGCAATGTGGCCAATCCTTTTATCACTTTCTTCCGTTATCTCCTGGTGCCGACGCTGGTAAATCTGCTGCTGGCTTACTTTTTACTGCGTATTTTCTACCATAAACAATTCGACCGTCAGGTAATAACATCACAACCGGAGCCGATTAGCGACCCCGAATTGGCTCGGTTATGCCGGGTTTCGCTGGTGCTGCTGGCGGTTTTAGTCGCGGCAAAAATTGTCACGGTATTTGCCGGTCTAACGATTAATTTCAGATTGACCTATATTGCACTGGCAGCCGCGCTGCCGATTGTTCTTGTCAGTCCGAAGAGATTGACAATTATCCGTAAAATCGACTGGACAACGCTCATTTTCTTCGTTTCGATGTTCATACTGATGGCCAGTGTCTGGAACTCGGGCGTTTTCCAGAATGCCATCAATTCCACGACTCTGAAGTTGAACTCCGTCCCGGTTATCATGGGCATCAGCGTTGTCCTCAGCCAATTTATCTCCAATGTGCCGCTGGTAGCGTTGTACCTGCCGATGCTGCTGAAAATCGGGGTGACCGGTGAGGGGCTGATGGCGTTGGCAGCCGGCAGTACGATCGCCGGCAATCTTTCCATTCTGGGCGCTGCCAGTAATGTCATTATCATCCAGAATGCCGAACGAAAATCGGGAGAAACTCTTACTTTCTGGGAATTTTTCCGGATCGGTTTGCCTTTGACGGTGATTAATGTATTCGTCTACTGGCTGTTCTTCGCAATCATTCGCTGAAGCAATTGATTTTTGATGAAAATCAGCCTTTCTTTTTAATCGTCTTATATTCGGTTATCGTCAGGTTTTTATCCGTCTGAAAATCATTGGGGAATATTGGTTTATTTTTTATATTCTATGATATAATAGCGTGCACAATAGATATTGTAATAATTTAGTCGATTCAATAACTGCAGCGAATATTCTTTTGTTCCGGGGTAAATTATGGGCGAAACCCGAAAATTCACTATTTTACACTCTAATGATATGCACGGTGATTTTTTAGCGGAGGTGAAAGCCGGTTCCGGTCACCTCATTGGCGGTCTGGCGCTGCTCTCGGGGTATGTGAACAAAGTGAGGCGGGAAGAAAAAAATGTCCTCTATGTGATTGCCGGTGATATGCTACAGGGCTCGCTGATCGATTCGGAGTACCAGGGCATCTCGACCATGGAAATCATGAATTACCTAGCGCCCGATGTTGTTTCCCTGGGGAACCATGAGTTCGATTATGGTTTGCCGCAGCTCCTGTTTCTGGAGAAAATGGCCAACTTCCCCATCATCACTGCCAACCTCTACATTAAACAATATGGGAAACGGCTGATGAAACCATATCTGATTCTTCATGTGGATGGCTTTGACCTGATGTTCATCGGGATTCTGACCGAAAAAGTCCTCGATGCGGTCAAGAAGGACAAACTGGTGGGAAGTTTCATTTCACTGGAAGATGC
>PMCB01000068.1:3129-10844 GCA_003153955.1 Dehalococcoidia bacterium
CAGGCAGGTGTCGGGACAAGCCAGATAGGAAGATTCGATATTACAGTGGATGATGATACAAACAGTATCGTCGAATGGAAATGGCAACTCATCCCGATCGAAGAGGGTATTGCCGAGCCGGATATGCAGTTAAAAGCGTATATCGATAGTTTTGCAGAGGTAGTCGACCGTAAATATAATTCTATCATCTGTAAGTTTACCGACGTTATGACCCACCCGCGCAGAGAAATAGAAACTTCTCTGGGCAACCTTTTCGCGGATGCTCTGGCAGAAGTGGCAGAATGCGATGTAATGCTGGTTGGTTCCGGCTCAATCCGAAGTAAGCAACTGGGTCCCGCGGTCACACTCAAAGATTATCGCGCCTGTTTCCCGTTTGAAGATTACCTTTCCCGTTTTGTTATAAAAGGAGCACAGCTAAAACGGGTATTCGCCCATATCATGCGTCCCGAAAACCGCAACAGCGAAGGCGAATGCTATCAGGTCAACGGCAGAATCTGCGCGGCATATAATAACGCGGCACATAGTTTGATTTCATTGAGTTTTAGTGGCTCCCCGGTTGACGATGACCGGAGTTATACAATCGGTCTTATCGGCTACCATATTTTGAATTCTGCTGCGTTTCTCAATATTACGAACGACGAACTGCTGGCAAACAGACCATCAAAAGTGGTCGCGACTTCGGTTCCGGAAGTACTGGAGGAGTACCTTAAAGGTCACCAGAATATTGGGCGGAAGGTGGAAGGAAGGTTTACTTACCTGTAATTTTTATCAGTGGGAATTTTCATGATAAAAAGGAGCAACCGTGAAACGTATTTTCCGATATAAACTCTTTTTTCAGGCAGCTGCCGCGGGAATAGTAGTACTTTTACTGATGCTCGCTTCCGCCCATTTTAAGTTGAATGTCATTACGATAAATACCCTGACCGGGACATTCTTCGGCGGGGTCTTTTTTACGATCAGCATCGTCTTTACCGGTGCGATGGCGGATTTTAAAGAAGCCGAAAAAATACCCGGTGAAATGGCTGTTCTGTTAAAAGCCATCCACACCGATGCTATGCTCATTTCGCCGCAGGGAGCGGAATTAAATCAGGAAAAAGACATCGTCTATCACATCGAAGGTTTACTTTCTACCATTAATGCCAACATCCGTGCTAATCACTGGCACAAATCTCAACTCGACGAAGAAATAAATAAGATTAACAAAGATATTATTGATTTATGGGCGAAAGGCGTTTCTCCCAGTCCTCTGATGAAACTGAGGGACAATCTGACAAATATCGACCGACTTTCCCACCGGTTAGATTATATTGCCTACTCGACGGGTATTTCCGGGGCATATGTTATATGCGATCTGTCCCTGGCATCGGTGCTCATAATCTTCGTTTTTGCCAGAAATGACTGGGGGTTTGGCGGTCTGCTGCTTTTTGCCTTAATTACGTTTGTATTAACCGCGATAGTACAGCTTATTCACGACATCGACAATCCATTTGAGTACAACAAAAATTCCGTCGCTGACGTCGATGTCTCGGTGTTGTTTAAACTGGAAAGTTTCTGGAAGTCGGGACAGATAAAACCAAACTTGAAGTAACTCCGAAGAAAAGCATTTAGCTTATAGCCGGAAGAAAATATCATCTTTCAGGCAACCGATGGGCGAGTCCCGATCCGTTTGTTTGTTATCACCGGTCTGTTCTCCGTCTGATAATTAGCAGGCCGTGCTTTGATGTCCGTTTTCTTCACTGTGCTTTTCCGTGCAATCACTGTGCCGATTGCAGATTTTCTGCCGATGTGTACCATCGCCGGGTCGAGTGTCCTCTCCCATTCTTCGGGATGATAGAGCAAAGCCTGTTTCGGCGCAGCTCCGATACGGGTCTTAGCCGCTGCTGAGCGTGACAAAGCGGTCTGGTTCTTGTAGTTGTTCCAGGCTTCGGGATGATAGAATATCGGCTGCCTGTTGATTTGCCCGTCCCCGATGGTCCGCACCGTGGTGGCATTAATTAACATCGATTGCTTAAGATAGTCGCTGCATTTCTGAGAATCGTAGAAAATTCCGGCACGGGCGGGTTTAGCATCGATTGCTTTCGCTTCCGCCATTGTTGTCTGCTTCATGAATTTTGCCATTGCTTCGGGATCGTACAGCAGTCCTTTATGCTCAGGTTTTAAACTTTCGGAGAATTTTGTGTCAGCCTGTGCCATTTGATTTACCATCGCAGACCAGGCTGCGGGGTCGTACAGCAGTCCTTTCCGCGGTGCGGGTGTTTCTTGTGCCCTGGGGGTGGCTTGTGCTGTTTGATTCGCCATTTTCGCCCACGCTTCAGGGTTATATAATAGTCCTTGCTTTGTCGTTTCAGAATCGGGTTCTGCCAGAACAGCGGTTTGTTGTCTGTAATCAGCCCAGGCTTTCTTGTTGTAATAAAGCCCACTCGGTTCTGTATCGATATTTTCTGCCTGCAGGGTTGAGTTCCGGCCCATATAATTGGACCATTTTGCCTGATTGTAATACAGGCCGGCGGGTCGGGGAGCTAATTTGTTTACGGCATTGCTGATCGCGGTGCCGAAAGCTGCCACGGGTTTGGTAAACCGCGACCAGGCCTCCGGGTGATAATAGAGGCCCTGGCGGGTAGGATAATTAACCATTGCCAGCTCGCGGGCCAGTTCTTCGTGGACGATTGCGTCCGGGATTCCGCCCGGCCTGAGTTTCGGCAGCATGAACCGTACTACCGCCATCTGTGCCATTGCGGAAACCATGAATATCCCCAGTATCGGACTTCCGAAAACGGGGAAAATATGTCCGAGCAGCAAAGCCCCCGTGAGTGTGCCCAGCGCGGCGGCAAAAGTCGTCAGGCTTTTGCAGTAGACGATATAATGTAATCGTTGTGCGGGTTGTGTGGACTTGTAGATAAAGGTCTGGCAGGACAGGTCAAAAGCCGCCTGTACTACCCCGAGGAATAATTGGACCGCACACAGATAAATGATATTGCCGGAGAAAATCCACATCAGCGGTACCAAAGGCATCAGATGTGTGACGATACCCAATACCCGCAGGCTGCCGGATTTATCCACCATCTTGCCCCAGAAAGTCATGCTGAGGACCCGCCCGACATATACACAAGAGAATACCAGAGTCAGCATCATGAAGTTGAAATTCAAATTATTGTGCATGTAAACCATGAACAGTGGGCCGCTTAAATTAACCGCAAAATTAAAAAGTGAAGCAAATAAAATAAACGTACCGAGGTGCTCTTTCATTGCGCCTTTCAGGAAATTGACAAAGGAAAGTGAAGGCGCTGTTTCAGATTTGGCCGCAGGGGCCGGAGAATGGATGTTGCTGTAAAGAAAAGTGCTGACCAACGAAGCGAGAAAAGCAATTCCCACCACAATCGCGAAACCTCTCCCGATATTCGTTGTTGACCGGTAGAGGGTAAAACCCATGAAAACGTAGGCGGCCAGGAAAAAAGTACCGGCAATAACCGAACGGAAACTCAGATACCGTCCCATTTTTTCGGACGGCACCATATTGGCCAGCCAGTTATCGCGCAGCGGCCCCAATAATGTCGCCGGTACCAGCCCGAAAATCCATAACGCAATCAGCAGCAGCGGATTAATTTGTTTAAAAAACATGAAGACAAGGATAATCGGAATCCAGGTGAAAGCGTTAACGAGGGCTATCGTAACGATGCTCTTCTTCATCGGTGTTTTCCCTTCCACCAGAGAAGGCACCTTAATCAGCAGTATCGCCAGTACTAAATTGGTAAATGTGCTTAACAGTGCGACGCTGGAAGCGTCTGCGCCGATAGCCATGAGGGATTGGGCCTGGTAATTACAGCCGGCGTTCTCTAAGTTTACTGCGGCCGCCTCGACATGGAATAATCCCAGGCTATTATCCTGTTTATCTGAACCGTTTTTTGAGAATAGTTTTATCACAACCCAAGGTAGGGATTAGCCAAAAAACGGACTAGAGTTGGTTTCAGGCTGGTTATTTATTAAATGGTGCATTATAAGCACGGAAACAAATAGCCATGCTGTAACAAATTCTAGAAACTTTATAGGTTTCGAGTAGTCACACCTGCAAGAATAAAATCAAAACAGATGCCAATTTACTCGCCGGCTGCCGACTGAGCGTAAAAGAGTCTTTTCAAGCGGGTTTGGCTCTAACAGAAAATAATCTGTTACAAATTCCATGGTGTCCGGTATTAAACACAACTCTTTAATTTTGGCAGCCTAAACTTACACCGGTGCGCCACTATTCTTTTTACATCATCAATGTTGTCTTTCTCTTCTGGCGGAATTTAGAGAGTTAGACCCGCGGAATATTCACTATTTATCTGCTCAGAGACAAGCCATTAATCAATTTTTTGACCAACCACTTGCCTCCTTCTAACTATGATTATATCGTCGTTATGACAAATTGCAATACCTCCCAAATTAATAATTTTGACATTTTTTCTGCAAGCCTGTCAGACACAAATTACCGATTATTTAGCTTTGCTGCGGCCGGTGAAATGTCATTCCATTGTCTGTCATTTGTTGTGTTTAAACATTGATACTATTAAATAAACAGTCATAAAAAGGCCTGCGTGAAATTTAACCGCGCGGGCCTTTTTGGTTTATACGTTTGAGAATGTTTCAGATTTTCCGGAAACTCACCAGCCGATTGAAGTCGATTACCCCGCTTTCGCTGTTATTTTCCACTTCGATGCCTGCTTCCGAGACTGCTGCCAGCGCATTCAGTCCCCCCAGAAAAACAATCCCCACCCTGTTTGGCCCCACCGGTATCTGGCAGATGGATTCGCTGGTATTCCCCAGCCGGTATATCCCCCCGATTCCCGCCTCTTTCATCTCGGCCATTTTTTCGCTGACCAAAGCCCGGGCGGGCGCTGGTATTTCGCGGTAATTCGCCAGTATCCGGCCTTTACCCGTTTTGGCGGCTTCCCGTACGCTCGTCATTCTGGCGCGGATATATTGTTCCGATGGGTCTAACGACGTGCCTTCATAGTAAATTATCGCCGCGAAACGTTCCTGCTTCGGATTTCTCAGCTCCATGACGCCGCCGAATTTTGACGATATCGGCACGCCCGATTTCGATAACACCCCGTTCACGACCACGCTGCAGATCGTGCCGATACCGACTTTACCTTCCGGCACCGTCACCGAACCCAATTTTTCACCCGGTTGCGCAATTGCAATCAGGTCGCTGACGCAAAAACCGCCCTGATAAGCCTCATCAATTATTGCCATTGCCTTTTTTAGTTTGTCTTTGGCAATCAGCGAAGTATTTATCGGGACCAAACCGGTGCGTGTTTTAGGGTCGAAGGTTGTTTGAAAAGCCAATGTTTCCAGTTTCTCCAGCACAAACCCGACATGTTCCGGAGCTAAAGCTATTTTTAACTCTTCCAAACCCTGCGCGGTAAGCATCCGCCCGTCTCTGCCGAAAGGCTGCGTGTGCCCGCGTTCATCGGTAATTCTAAGGTGATATCTCACCGCCCGCTCGCTCAGGGAGATGCCGTGCCGTTCCAGTTCCCGGGCGATGGTAATTGAGCCTAACGGTTCTGAAGATTCGTTGAGAACTTTGAGAATAGCAATTATTTTATGTTCTGTTTCGGAAGCAGGGCCCTGTACCATTGTTCCTTGAAACCTCGAAATCGGATTTTCGATTGCTTGCGGATGGCGGATTACCACTCTTTGAAAAGGCTGGTTAGCGGTAATCTCCTATCCCGTCCAAAAGCGCGGCTGGTGATTTTCACACCCGGCGGCGCCTGCCGCCGTTTATACTCGCTGCGGTCGACTAATTTCGCGGTCTTCTGCACGATGGCCTTATCAAATCCCAGCGCTACGATCTGGTCGACTGATTTATCGTCTTCAACATATGCGGTAAGAATCGAATCTAAAATCTTATAGTCCGGCAGACTGTCGGAGTCCTTCTGGTCGGGTCTCAATTCGGCAGATGGCGGTTTGTCGATGATGGCCGCCGGTATCAGGTCGAAGCCGGCTTGTGCGTTGCGGTATTTAGTAATTTTATAGACCAGTGTCTTGGGAACGTCTTTAATTACGGCGAAACCGCCGGCCATATCGCCGTATAGTGTGGTGTAGCCTGTCGCCATTTCGCTCTTATTGCCGGTCGTCAGTACCAGCCAGCCGAATTTATTGGAGAGCGCCATCAGTAAATTACCCCGCACGCGTGCCTGCAGGTTTTCTTCGGCGCTGTCCGGTTTGGTGCTTGCGAACGATTCGGTCAGTGTGTCCAGGTATGCCTGGAACGGCTTTTCAATTGAAATTGTCTTTAACTTGATGCCTAAATTCTGTGTCAGTTTTTGGGTATCGGTCACGCTGCCGGTCGAAGAATACCTTGAAGGCATCGATATCCCGATGACATTGTCTTTGCCTAAGGCGTCGACGGCAATCGTCGCTACGATGGCGGAATCAATCCCGCCGGAAAGCCCGATAACCACTTTCTGAAAACCGTTTTTACGGATGTAATCTCCCGTGCCCAGAACCAAAGCCTGATAGACTTCTGCCGCCGGTTCCAAAGCTGTAACATGCCTGGGTTTCAGAGGGGGTTTTGGTGCATTCTCGGGCGGCTGGGATACATTTGTTTTGGTCTGGCGCCATCCTGTTTTTCCTAACAGCGGCGATTCTTTTCGCCATCTGGGGTCGTGGAGCCGTGCCCGGAAGACCGCCTCGATATCGAGGTCAGCCACGATAAAATCTTCCTCGAATTGTTTCCCTCGGGTTATTAAGTTCCCGCGTTCATCGATCAGCAGGCTGTGGCCGTCAAAGACCAGTTCATCCTGCCCGCCGACCAGATTGTTATAGGCAAAAATAGCCACGTTATCAACAGCGCGGGTCGAAATCATTTTTTCCCGTGATTCACCCTTGCCGGTGTGGTAAGGCGAAGCGCTGATGTTAATGATAACCTCAGCTCCGGCATAGGCCTGGACCGTGGCCGGCCCTGCTTCATACCAGATATCTTCGCAGATATTAATGCCGATGCCGATGCCGTTAATCACATAAACCGGGCACTCTCCGCCCGCGCGGAAATAGCGGTTTTCGTCGAAAACGCCGTAGTTCGGCAGGTATATTTTGTGATAGGTACCGATCAGTTTCCCGTCTGAAATCAGCGCCGCCGCGTTATAAATATCGCCGTCGGAATCAACGTAACCGACAACGGCTGTGATCCCCCGGGATGCTTCGACAATTTTTTGGAGTGATTGCAGATTAGCCTGAATAAATTGAGGCTTGAACAGCAAGTCTTCGGGAGGATAACCGCAAATAGCTAATTCTGGGAGCGTCACAATATCCGCTTTCAAAGCGCGGGCATTGTCAATCGCTCCCAGAATTTTCTTTATGTTGCCGTCAAAATCACCAACTGTGGTGTTAATCTGCGCCATCGCAATTCTCAGGCGGCGCATTTTTCACCTCCAATTAAGAAAAAGCTGGTAATTTATTATAGCACAGCGCTTTTAAAGCATCGGCAAATAACGGTCGAGTTCATATTTCGAGACGTGGATCCGGTATTGGTTCCACTCTATTTTCTTATTCTCGATGAAGGCATTGAAGACATGGTCTCCCAGTGCTTCTTTTACCAGTGCGCTCTTTTCCGTCAATGCGATGGCATCCGCCAGGTTGGCGGGTAAAGTCCGGATTCCCCGCGACTCACGTTGCTTTTCGGTCATTTCGTAAACATTTTCTTCAATCGGGTCCGGCGGCTCTAGTCCGTC
>PMCB01000134.1 GCA_003153955.1 Dehalococcoidia bacterium
GTTACTTATGAACTTGTTAGTAATTTTCACGTTATGGTAACAGGAACCATTTTTAGCATCGAAAATTCCGGCACAGTTACAATACAAATGCACTTTTTACAAAACGAATCACTCCCCTTCCCCATCCTCAGCCCTTTTTGAGTCGCAACGAAATACTTTTGGCGTTAAGCCGAAATGCTGTAGCCGAAGCGAAAGTACTTCACGAAGTGAATGTATACGCCCAGTGTGGGAGAAAGCAGGATAGAGGGGGGTTACTGTTCGATGAAAGCTTGAATGGTGAATTCCCGGTAGCGCACCTTAATAACAGAATATTCTTATCGTCCCCTCTCTAACTATGATTTATTGTACACAGCTACTGCAACCGTAATATAATTAAATCAAATCTNNCTCCCGTTTCCGTCAAACAGGAAATCAGACGCAATCTCATCAAAATGATGCAAGCCCACCGCGAGGTTTTTCAGGGGATTATCGGTTACAGCGACACCGTTATCCCCAATATTGAGAATGCCATCCTTTCCGGGCATGATATGATTTTCCTGGGGGAGCGGGGACAGGCAAAGTCGCGCTTGATGCGCGTATTGATGCAGTTGCTGGATGAAAAAATCCCGGCGATTAAGGGCTGCGAAATTAACGACGACCCTTATAATCCGATCTGTAAACACTGCCGCGACATGGTGGCCGCCAACGGCGACAAGACTGAAATCGTCTGGTTGAGTCGCGAAGAACGCTACTCCGAAAAACTGGCGACGCCGGACATTGCCATGGCCGACCTGCTTGGCGATGTCGACCCGATAAAAGTGGCCGAGGGCAAATATCTTTCCGACGAATTGACCATCCACTACGGACTGATACCGCGCACCAACCGCGGCATTTTTTGTATCAATGAATTACCCGACCTTGCGGAACGGCTGCAGGTCGGCCTTTTTAACTTGCTGGAAGAGCGGGACGTGCAGATACGGGGTTACCGCATCCGCCTGCCGGTGGATATCTTACTGGTGGCCAGCGCGAACCCGGAAGATTACACCAACCGCGGCCGCATCATCTCACCGCTCAAAGACCGGTTCGGCTCCCAGGTCAGGACGCATTATCCGCTGAATATCCATGATGAAATCACTATTATCAAACAGGAACACCACGATTACGCCGGGACGGGTATCGATACTTTCGTGCCGCCTTACATGGAAGAAATTATCGCCGAAATCACACATTTGAGCCGCAAAAATCCGGATATCAACCAGCGCAGCGGCGTCAGCGTCCGCGTCTCCATCATGAACTACGAAACGATCGTTTCGAATGCTGTCAGGCGAGCGGTATTATCCGGCGAGAAACTGGCAGTGCCGCGGATCAGTGATTTGCCTTATATTTCCGCCTCGATGGGTTCCAAGATAGAGTTGGAAGGCTTCGAGGAAAACAAAGAAGTAAAAATAATCGAGGACCTGGCCCGCCAGGCTGTCCTCAACGTTTTCAACCGACATTTTTCCGCGCCGCAGATGGACCCGGCGGCGGCACAATTTAAAAACGGCTTCGGGATTGAAGTTTCCGATATGATGCCGGCGAAAAAATATACGGCCAATTTACAAAATAACAGCCCGTTGGCGGCTGCCGTGAAGAAAATCGCAAAATCGGAACAGCCGGAAATCCTGGCCTCCGCCGTCGAGTTCATTCTCGAAGGCCTCTACGTCAATAATAAACTGAATAAGACCCGTTCCGCCGGCAAAAACATTTACCGCAGTTAGGACACGATGACTACTTACCGCTATTCGGAATGGGACGGCACCCAGCCTGCTTTGAGGTTGGACAAAGACGAACTGATGGATGAGCTCGCTAAAGGCCTGATGCACGACAGCGACCTATCATTGCTGCTGTGGAAAATGCAGCGGGAAGACAAGAAGAACGGACAGGAACGGTTGACCGGACTGCAAAAACTGCTGCAGCGCCTGCTTGAGGAAAACCAGAAACAACTGGGAAAGTACAACCTGGACACGATGATGGCTGAAATGAAAAATAAGGTGGCTGACATCATCAAGCAGGAACAGGCCGCCATCCTGAAAAAGCTGGACGAAGCCCGAAAGAAAGCCGCACAAAGTGATGCCGAACCTGGTTCGGAGACAAACAAAAATCAGCTGCAAAAACTTGAGCAGCAGGCGGCGTCCGCCCTCAAGAAACTGAAAAACTTACCGTCTGATATCAGCGGTAAAATAAAAGCGCTGCAAAATTACGAATTTACGGACAAAGATGCCCAAGAGCAATTTCAGGATTTACTGGGGGCCAGTCTGGAAGGCCTGAACTCCGACGAAATACCGGAAGGAGCCACTCCTTATCTCGGCACGGAATCAATCAGCTATAACGAAGCGATGAAGCTCATCGAGACGCTGCAGGAAATGGACAAATTGAGCGGGCAGATTGAAAATGCCAGGGCCGAGAACAGTCCGGGACTGGTAGACCGGCAAGCCGTACGCGAATTGCTGGGCGAACAGGGCATGGAGACGCTGGAAAGGCCCGGGGTTACCAAAATGCTGGAAGAGGCGAACTTCATCCGGCGGAAAGAAGGCGGTTTTGAATTGACGCCGATGGGCGTGAGAAAAATCGGGCAAAAAGCCTTAAACGATGTTTTTTCCCAATTGCGGTTTAAAACCGGGGACAGGGGCGGGGTTTGGAAAAGAAGCGATGAAACCAAGCGGTTTGAATTCGGGGATAATTTTGATATTGATTTGAGACAGACGGTCATGAATGCACTGATGAGCGAACCGCAGCATTCGCCGGTCAAATTGAAAATCACCGATTTTGAAGTTTATAAATATGAGCAGTCGGCGCGTTCGGCGACGGTGTTGATGCTCGACCTCAGCCTGTCGATGTCGGTACGGGATAACTTCTATGCCGCCAAGCACGTGGCCCTGGCCCTCGACGGGCTGATACGCAGCCAGTTTCCGCAGGACAGCCTCCATATCATTGGTTTTTCCAGTTACGCCCGCGAGATTAAAAAAGAGGAACTGGCGACTTTACGCCTGGACCAATCCGACCCATACACTAACATCCAGCACGGTCTGGAACTCGCCAGAAAACTGCTGGGAAAAGAAAAAGCGCAGAACAAACAAATTATCATTATCACGGACGGCGAACCGACCGCCCATCTTGAAGAAGGGCAACTCAATTACCAGTTCTCACCCGGCGCAAAAACCCTGCAAATGACACTGCGGGAAGTGGAAAACTGCAGCCGGCAGGGAATCACGATCAATACCTTTATGCTGGGCGAGAGTAACCTCAACAATGCGTTTATCACCCGAATTGCCAAAATAAATAAGGGCCGGGTTTTCTTTGCTAACCCCGACGGGTTGGGACAGTATGTGCTTGTAGATTATCTCTCCAACCGGCGGAAAAGAGTGAGCTGAATTCTATCTGTTTTATTTGACTGCGGATACTGAGATTTCCGGCTTGTTATCCGATGGTCCGGCGCCGGGCAATGTTTTTTGCAAAACATCCGCCTCATTTACCATGATATAGGCCAGCGCAATAATATCGACATAGAAGAAATAGGGGAAAATGCTGCGCCATGCGAAAAACAGCGGTAGTATCGCCAGAATCAGTCCTGTTTGCGGATATCTGCGGCAGTATTTGAAATACCAGACGATGGCGGCAATAAACGTCACCGCTTCCAAAGCAGTGAAAGGCAAAGACGATCTGAGTTTTACTACGCCGCTGGCAACAAGGGTAATCAGGCCCATTCCGTTGGGAAACATCAGGTCGGTCATCGGCGAAGTAATTGAAGCAAACCACAGCCTCAGGTCACCAATGGCAAAAGGCAGATTGGTAACTACGAAAATCATCACGATAACAGACATCCCCGCCAGCAGTTTTTTTGTGCCGTATGTTTTAAACAAAAGAATCAGATAAAAAGGCAGGAAAAACCACGCGGTCTGCTTGGTAGTGACAGCAATGCCCATACAAATTGCCGACAACCAGAGATTCCGGTTGAGCGCCAGCCATGCAATGAGCAGAAAAGGGAAATAGAGATTACCCATTTCACCGCCGGAAAAGATAGAATTCCAGAGTTCCAGACTGATGAGCGCAACTCCGATGAACAAAAGTCGTTTCTTCTTCGGTATTATCCATACCGCATATGCTAACCCCGCCAAAAAAAAGATCGCGTACACAATTCGTATATCCGAAATGCCTAGAAAAACAAATGGCGCTGACAGCAAAAAAGAGCCGGCGGGATAACAGACCTTCGATTCGATCTCCGGCGGCACCGTAGACGGCGTCTGGATAGCTTTGTCCCATAATTGCTGCAATTGGGTTTCGGTGGGATAGGGGAAGACGTCATAAAAGGACCCAACCCGCAGCGGCGTGACTCTGTCATAAGTTCCGTTATAATCCAGCAGGGCTTCGATGATATTGGCATGGGCATACGGGTTCTTGCCGTGCAGCAGGTTTTCCACCGCCTGTTTCGATAAAATCGTGCCGTCATTATAGCCGTAATCCCGCTGTACGCCGGTCAGGAGCTGCCGCAGATCGCGGGAAGTATTCCTGTTTTGTATGGCGTGAGGAATGATGATACTCACCATTACTGCCACCAGGAAGCCAATCACAAAGAGAGCGCTGAAAATGATCAATGCGCCCCGTTTAAGCCGGTGCATTTGATTTTGGAGAATAATATCCGTCCGCGGCAAAAGACTGATAAAAATAACGACGAACCAGATGAGTAAAGTCATGGTTGCGACTATCAGAAGAGCCGGAATGTTCAGTACAAAACCGAAACTGAAAATCACTGTGGAGAGAAGCAGAATCAATACGGCATAAAAAAACAGTAATGTCCTTGGCGTGGAGTATATCTTGGAGTCGGGTGATTTTATGTTCATACAGATTAACATTTCACATTGTAATACTACGTAAAGCCGAATACAACTGGAAAAATGGGATTACGCCGTATAACAAAGGAGCCGCTAAATTTCTTTAACGGCTCCTTACTTTTTTTACGTTGTAAAAGAGAATTAAGTCTTTTTACTGTTTATTTGTAGCCTTTCATGAATTCTTTTTCCGCTTTGAACATTTCACCAACCATCTCTTTGATTTCATCGATGGAAAGCGTGGAGAAGGTCAACGGGTCGAGCAGAATGGCTTGCAGGATTTTGGTCTTATCCTTTTCGACGATGCCTCTGACGGCCAGTTCCTGAACGTTGACATTTAAGCGGTTCAAAGCAGCGCATTGTGCCGGCAGGTTGCCGACGTAAGTGGGGTGAACCCCGCCCTTATCTACCATACACGGGACTTCAACTACGCAGCCTTCGAGCAGGTTGGGGATGAGTCCGGTATTCTTAACGTTGCCGAAAACCCGTGTCTGTTCGTTGGTCTCCATCGCGTTGATCATCTCCGCGGCGATCTTGGTATAGCGGTGCTCTTCGGTCAATTTAAATTTGAAACCGGTCTTTAACTGCTTCCGTAATTCGTCATCCTGCTTGGCGGTGATTGCGTCCGCGTCTGCATACATGTGTTCGTTAGAACCTGCTTTGTATTTTTCGACGAGTTTCGGGGTCCGTCTGAAATACGGCAGAGAAATGGAGAGGTGACCGTAACCGCTGGTGAAATAACCGAAGGTTTTGAATGCCTCGATTTCAATCGGGCTTTCCCCACCTTCGGCAGCTTCATGCTGGGCGGCTACCGACATTTTGTCAATCTTTTCCCGTAATACCGGATAAAGGTCCTCTCCTTTGTACAGTATTTCCAGGAACCATGACTGATGATTCAAGCCGCCAACGCTGTACCAGATATCCTTGGCAGGTACTCCGGCGATTTTGGCGAATCTTTCTTCGCCGCCGGTGGGGTTGGGGCACAAACCGACATTTTTAATTTTGGAATAATCATTCATCGCCCAGCAGTTGATGGCCATGGGGTTGCAATAACTCATCAACCAGGCATCGGGACAAACTTTTTCCATATCGTGGCAGATATCCAGCAACGCCGGGACCTGCACCAATCCCTGGAAAATACCGCCGGCTCCGGTAGCATCCGGCTGGACTTCCAGTCCGCGCTTCCATGTAATTTCACGAATAAACCGGGCCGCCCGCCAACCGCCGGGACGGATACTGGTGATAACATAATCGGCGCCGTCTACCGCAGCGCGGCGGTCAGTGGTTGATTCAACCTTTAAATTCAGTTTGTTTTGCTCCACCATTTTATTGGCATAAGCAGCAGCCAGGTCCAACCTGTCCTTATCGATATCCATCAGTGTGAGGGTACTGCCGGATAATTTCGGGAAAAGCATGATATCCGCAATAAAATCCCTACCGAAGACATAGCTGCCAGCACCAATCAGTACAATTTTTGCCATAATCAAACCTCCTATTACTTGTTATATATCATACAACCAAATATATACTGTTGTAAAAACTGCGTCAAGAGATTTTTACGGCCCGATGATTTCAGGCAGCGGATTATGCTTTTAATGTTTAAAAAGTACTATTGAACATCCGCAGGAAATTTGCCGGATAATTCACGGTATACCCGCAATAAACCGTTGGCGGTCGAGGACCAGTTATATTTCAAGACGGATTGGCGCGCCGCTCCTGCCATCGATTCCCGTATTTCATTTTCTCTCATTAACAAACACAAATACGTAGCCAGCAATTCCGGGGAGCGTTCGTCAAACAGATAGCCGGTTTCGCCGTCTTTGACAATCGCGGCCAAACCGCCGACACGGGATGCGACGACGGGGGTGCCGGAAGCCAGAGCTTCCACCGCTACCATGCCGAAACTTTCGTGATACGAGGGGACGACGCAAATATCGGCGGCGTTATAAAATGTCGGCATTTTATCATGTTCGACCGCGCCGACAAACCCGACCATGCTGCTGATGCCGAGCTCATTGACCAGTGAGTTCATTTTTTTCAATTCATCGCTCTTTCCGGCGTTTCCCCCGACGACCAGCAGCCGCGTGGTGCCGTGGTTCGGTAAATAAGTCATGGCATGGAGCAACAACTCCAACCCCTTGAACGGCTGGAGACGTCCGGCAAAAAGCAAAACCCGGCGGTATTCTTCCAGATCCAATTCCCGGCGGGCTTCTTCCCTGTCTGAAGGATGGAATAAATCAAGGTCCACACCGGCGGGAATAACCCGGACCTTTTCCGGCGGACTTTGATAGAGCTGAACCAAATTATTTTTTCCTTCCTGAGTGGAAGTTACAATACAGTCCACAGATGCGACAATTTCTTTTTCGGACTGGATACGCAGTTCCGGTTCTTCAGCTATTCCCGATGCGCGGTTCTTCACCGCCCCCAGGGTGTGGAAAGTAACCACATGAGGAATGCCCAGTTCTTTTTTCAACTGCTCGCCAACTAACCCCGAAGTCCAATAATGGCTGCGGATAATATCATATTTCGCGCCGTCCCGCTGCAAAAAAGCCGTCAGGTTGGCCTGAAATTCGGGTAGACAATTATAAATTTCTGTTTTCGAGATATCTTTAGCTTCGCCGGCGTTGATATGAATGAGACGGGTCCGCTCATTGATATTAATTATTTCCGGCTCATCCGGGTCATGCCGCCGCGCGAAAATGTCCACCTGAACACCCAGCTTGTTCATCTCATTGGCGAGCGCCAGGATGTACAAATTCATCCCGCCGACATCCCCGGTACCCGGAGAACGCTGCGGACAACTGTGAACACTTATCTCGGCGATGCGCACCTGCTCAGCTCCTTAAAATCACACATCTGGATACCGGCACATCCTGCCCGCCCAGATCATACTTATACGGTTCGTTACCGGATAGAAAATCGAAGCGCTTTTTCCCGTTTTTAATCGCATCCTGAATATCATGTACCTCCAGCAGCAAACTGACGCTCAGGGCCGAATAGGCCGGGTTGTAAGCGCTGTTATAGAGGTATATATCTTTATTATAATCGAAACAGAGCGTGGCGCTGGCCGGCACTCCGTCCACTTCCAGAAATGACAATCTGATATTGCCTTTTTCCGCCAGCGAAGAAACCATCGCCGAGAAAAACTCCCGCTTCGGCCCGGTCATAAATTTTGCTTTATCCGGATTACTCAATTGAAAGAGCGAAAAGAAACTATCCATAGCCGCCGGCATTTTTTCTGGTTCTATTACAGTCAGATAATTCACCGCATTGCTCTGCTCCAACCGCCGCAATTTA
The DNA here is from genome assembly GCA_003153955.1 of Dehalococcoidia bacterium. GTDB lineage: Bacteria > Chloroflexota > Dehalococcoidia > Dehalococcoidales > Fen-1064 > Fen-1064. The sequence continues at coordinate 8,142 of PMCB01000134.1, forward strand.
CGCCGCACTTCATGGCGATCTTTAGTTTTCAACAAAGCGAAGTAATCTTCCCAATTTACGGGCAGGAAAAGTTGCGGGCTGACGTTCGTTTGATTGATTTCGACCCGGTGGCCCTTTTGACGGATCAATGGGGTTAAATATTTCAAAGTAAACGAATCAGGCAAAACCGAATCCAGTTCCAGATCCTTCCAATTCAGTCGTTCGAGATAATCCAGCAATTGGGTAAAAAAATAGTCTTCATGACCGGCGCGGACGACAAAATCCATATAATCGCAAACATCGGGGCTGCCGATAAATGACAGTGTTTTATCTTTACGTTTAAGGGGGGCAATACCGACAAGCTGTGAGCCGTCATAGATAGAAAGAAGTGTAAATTCGTAGCCGCTGTTGAAAACGTTCCACCAGGATTTTAGCCATTGCGGGGTAAAAAAAATGTAATTACTTGAACTATTGGTCAGGAGCTCTTGCCATTCCGCGTCCAGGTTAACGAAACTATCAAGCCGTACAGAGTCGCTCATTTGGAATTAGTATAGCATCAATGTACGTTCGGGACAACCGTAAATCAAAGGAGGAAAATGCTTAGTCAGGAGATGATGCCAAAAATAATCAGCCGTTGACAGTCCAAATATATAATTTGCTTTTCAATCTGTCGGTGGAATAAAAGTGGAGTAATAAGGGGACATAAGGTTGTCAGGACTGAATAAATGTTACTCTAAACTGTCCTGACAACCTAAACTTTCCAGTATAAGATGACTAGCGTCTGCCGCCATAACCACCGCGGCCACCGCTGTCCCTGCCGCCATCTCTGCCGCCGCCGCGCTTGTCACCGTATCCGCCGCCGCCACCGCCACCATAACCGCCACGGCCGCTGTCTCTGCCGCCGCCGTATCCGCCGCCACTGCCACCGCTATAGCCGCCGCGGCTGCCGCCGCTGCTGCCGCCCTCGGTCCGTGGACGGGCTTCATTGACTACCAGCGTGCGTTCTTTCACGGATTTACCGTTCAGTCCGGCAATTGCCGCATCGGCTTCTGCTTTATTTGTCATTTCGACAAAAGCAAAACCCTTGGAGCGGCCGCTGTATCTGTCCGTCACGACACTTACGGAAACAACTTCACCGAAAGTGGAAAAATCCTTTTTCAGTTCGTCCTCAGTCGTGTCATAAGACAGGTTTCCTACATATATTCTCATTTGAACATCCCTCTATTAATTATTCTTTTTTGTTTGGAAAATTGAAAGGGCATACACAGACCACTCTCGCAGTCCGTGCATGCCCCTTACCATCAAACCAGTCTTATCTCGATGCTCTGACCTTATTGTAGCAATCGCTGCAATAGACAGGTCTGTCGCTGCGAGGTTCAAAAGGTACTTCGGTGTCCTTGCCACAAGTGGCGCACTTCACAGGGAACATCTGCCGCGAACCACCGGTTCTACCATTGCGGTCGGATTTCCTTGCCTGGCGGCATGTGGGACAGCGTTTCGGCTCGTTGGTGTAGCCTTTAGTCTGGAAGAACTCCTGTTCGTCCGCGCTAAAGGTGAAAGGTGTGCCGCAATCGGCACAGGTGAGCTGTTTGTCCTGAAAACTCATTGGATGACCTCCTTCTCTATAATATTTTAGTTAGAGTTCGGGTCATCCAANNTTTATTATATAACAATTCGCATTAATTTGTAAAACCGGCATGCGTGGGACAGCCTGCAATATATTTTTTATGTCAAGTATCCGATATTCCCAGAAAACACATTGGTTTGCGGTCTCCGGGTAACAAATTTTTTTTACCCTCTTGACAAATGCAGACTAATGTAATATATTTATCACATAATATAATATTTATATCACTTTTTAACCGAGTAACGGGGGAGACGGATGAACAGGGATTTTTTAGTATTTGTGCCGAATATCATACTTCTAATACTGTTTATCATTTATCTCTGGCTCTGGCGCCGCCGCGCGCTGAAAGAATTTGACTGGGTTACTTTCGGCTGCATCATCCTTGGTATATCTCTGCTGACTACAGTGATTTTGCTGATTCTGAAGAATCATCCGGCGGCCGGCCCCGTTCAAATATTGCTGATCGCCGTGCCGACCCTGGTATTTGTGCTTTTTCTGCTCTTCCTCACGCGCATTGTGAAAGTGGAAAAAGTGCAATCAAAGTTTCATCTTGATGAAAGGATAAACGAAATCAATGCCAAAAGCGCCAGAAACGCGCTGATCGCGGTTTACCTCGGGGTTTTAATTAATATCCTTATTTATTCCTCGATCAGCACCGAGCTGCTGCTGGAAATAATCGGCGTCAGTCTGGCGGTTTACCTGGCTTCGCTCGCCATTTATTATTATCGAACTTTTTAAATAAATATCCCGAAAGGCCGTCATGATAAAGATGAGAACCAGAATCAAAGAACTACGCGCCCGCTATGAATTAACGCAGGATGAACTGGCAGATATCGTGAATGTGAGCCGGCGCACGATGCTTTACCTGGAAAAAGGCAAGTACAACCCTTCGCTGTTCCTGGCCTATAAAGTGGCCAAGTCATTGCATTCCACGATTGAGGAAGTGTTCATAATCGAGGATGATGGAACCTCGAGCCCGGATGGGGACGCCCTTAACCTTGAGTAATGTCAGATATTAGAAATACAAAGTAGAAAGAGGAGGAATCTTATTTAAATGGGAAAAATTAATGTAGCCATTATCGGTGTCGGAAATTGCGCATCTTCACTGGTACAGGGTGTCCATTACTACCGGAACGCCAAAGAAGACGAATTCGTGCCCGGCCTGATGCATGTCAACCTGGGCGGTTATCATATCAGCGATATTAACTTCGTCGCCGCCTTCGATATTGACAAGAATAAAGTCGGTCTGGACCTGGCCGATGCCATTTACGCCAAACCGAATAATACCATCGTTTTTGATAAAGTCCCCAAGTCCGGTGTCACCGTTAACCGCGGCATGACCAACGACAGCCTGGGAAAATATCTCTCCGAGGTTATTGAAAAAGCCCCCGGCCCCACCGCCAACATCGTCAAAATCCTGAAAGATACCAAGACCGATGTCGTGCTGAATTATCTGCCCGTCGGTTCCGAAATGGCCACCAAGTGGTATGTCGAGCAAATCCTGAATGCCGGCTGCGCCATGGTCAACTGCATCCCCGTCTTCATCGCCCGCCAGAAAGACTGGGGCGAAAGATTCGCCGAAAAAGGCCTGCCGATTATCGGTGACGATATCAAATCCCAGGTCGGCGCCACCATCGTCCACCGCGTCCTGACCAATCTTTTCCGGGAGCGCGGCGTCAAGCTGGAGCGGACCTATCAATTGAACTTCGGCGGCAACACCGATTTCCTCAATATGCTGGAAAGAGAAAGACTGGAATCCAAGAAGATTTCCAAGACCAATGCCGTTACCTCGCAGCTGGATTACACGCTGGATCCCGGGGACATTCATGTCGGCCCCAGCGACCATGTACCGTGGCTGCTCGACCGCAAATATTGCTACATCGATATGGAAGGGCGCACCTTCGGCGATGTACCGCTGAAACTCGAATTGAAACTGGAAGTCTGGGATAGTCCGAACTCCGCCGGTGTCGTCATCGATGCCATCCGCTGCTGCAAACTGGCACTGAACAAAGGAATCGGCGGACCGCTCGTCGGGCCTGCCTCTTACTTCATGAAATCACCGCCGGTCCAGTATACCGACGCCAAGGCTCATGCTGAGACGGAAAAGTTTATCAGCGAAAACGCCTTGAACGCGAAAAAATGAACAAAATCCAGACTGTGCTGAACCGGTAGCCTATTTTTATTATCCGGTTGAGTTATTTCAGCGGTGATTATTGTGTTGTTTTCGGCGCAAAACACCATTGCGGCCGATGAAAAGCCGGTATTTTAGGCTTGATTATTGAGTATTAGATTTCTAGCTGCTGGCTTTTTGGTTATAGAGATAAGACAGGTCATACCATCCGGTGGGGATTGCGTCCTTTTCACCGGCCGATAACGTAACAGCAGTGCAGGCACGCTGCGGGATAATTACGCATAATCTCAACGCGCCCACAAAACCTTCGGGGAAACTGACCGTGATCGGCTGCTGCATGCCGCCCGCGCCCGGTAAATCCAATTGCCCGCGGTATATTTCCTGAACTAGCGAGTCTTTGTTAATCAATTCCACGGAGTATTCGTCATGCCATGGTTCACTTTTATTGGTGTTAATATTCAACATATATTGTGACCGCTCACCCGGCACACCCTCGCTGTCGCCGCTGATACTGATGCTTCTGCCCCCTTCAGCGAGATTATATGTAGAAGTAAAAGTATCAGGCGCCACAACCGGCGTTTTACGGCACCCGGGTATTAGCAGCGCCGGTAAAAGCAGTATACCGACTAAACTAATTACGATAATTTTCTTTTTCATATCAAACCCTGATTATTTTATCATAGTAAATTGTTTCCTACAAAATCATTATTTATGCATTGGCAACACAGGACAATGCCGTTATTTGATAGAGTCATCTAAAATCCTGACGGAAAAACCGGAAATTGTTTGGTACTTGATACTTGATTATTGAAATTTGGGCGGGGACGGGTTAAAAGTGGAGGGAAAAATGTGTTGGTGGAGCTGAGGGGATTCGAACCCCTGGTCTCCGCGATGCGAACGCGACGCTTTCCCAGCTAAGCTACAGCCCCAATACATCCGTTATTATAACATACATCGCGACAGTAAATTAAGCCTGTCGGCCAGTATAAAGACTATACTAACGGGTTCTTGACATTATGCCCCGTTGAACATACAATCTAGGTTAGGCAAGTAGAGGTAAGAGAAATGATATGTCCTGTCTGCAATAAGGATATGTTCGTCATCGAGTACAAACGGGTTGAACTGGACTACTGTCATATCTGTAAAGGCGCATGGTTCGATGCCGGCGAGATGGAATTGCTGCTGGAAACCGCCGGTTTAAAAGACGGCACCCAGGCGGTGCATGATGTCTTGAAATTACCCGAGGCTCACACCGCCGAAAAAAAACGCCGCTGCCCGATATGCGGCAAAAATATGAAGAAAGTTATCATCGGCGGTGAGAAAGGTGTAATGATCGATGCCTGCTTCCAGCACCACGGCCTTTGGTTCGACGGCGGTGAAGTGGCGGATTTGATGAAAATAGTCTCAGAGCAAGCCGGCTGTAAAAAAGAGACCGAATCTGAAATTATGTGCTTTTTAAAGGACGTTTTCCAGGGCTGATTCAACTTATCGAACATTTAATCATATAATTCGTTATAATAGGAACTAATGGAGGTGTGTACATGTGGATTCTCGTAGTAGTAATCGTAATTGTCGTACTCCTGTTGCTTTTCCTTTGGGGCTCCTACAACGGGCTGGTCAACGCACGGAACCAGGTCAAGAATGCTTGGGCACAAATCGATGTGCAGCTAAAACGGCGTTATGACCTCATCCCCAACCTGGTGGAAACAGTCAAAGGGTATAAGAATTTTGAACGGGACACGCTGGAAGCCGTCACCAAAGCCCGCACCGCGGCGCAAACCGCTTCCACTTCCGGCGATGTCGGGGCGCGCTCCGCAGCCGAAGGTGAATTATCCGGAGCTTTAAGCCGCCTGATGGTAGTCGTGGAAAAATATCCCGACCTGAAAGCCAACCAGAATTTTCTGGCTTTACAGGAAGAACTGACTTCAACCGAAAATAAAATCAGTTTCTCCCGCCAGGCTTACAACGACGAAGTACTTCAGTACAACAATAAAGTACAGCAATTCCCCGCGACCATCGTCGCCGGCATGTTTAACTTCAAGAAAGAGCAGGAATTCCTGCAGGCAACCACCGCGGATGTCGAAAGACAGGCACCCAAAGTCAGTTTCTAAAATTATTTATCGCGTTTTAAAAAATAATTCCGGGTCCTTCCCCGTGAGGGGCCCGGAATTCTGATGGTATAGGGTTATGTGGGAACAAATAAGGGCTAATCGAACAAGGTCAATCATTCTGGTAGTGTTGATGGGCGCACTTTTGGTGTTCATCGGCTGGTTTATCGGCTTGGTTTTTGCTGCCAACGGTATCGCCGGACTGGTCATCGCGCTGATAATCTGGGGCATCATGACCCTTGTTGCCTACTTCCAGGGCGATAACATCTTGCTCTCGGTGGCCGGCGCGAAAAAGATTTCCCCTTCCGACCACCAGCAACTTTACGATGTGGTGGAAGAGATGAAAATCGCTTCCGGGCTGGAAAAGATGCCCGATATCTACATTATCGACGACCCATCGCTGAATGCCTTTGCCACCGGGCGCGACCCGAATCATGCCGCGGTGTCCATCACTTCCGGTCTGCTGCAGAAACTGAACCGGGATGAATTGCAGGGCGTCATCGGGCATGAAATTTCCCACATTAAACACCGCGACGTTCTGCTGATGTCGATGTGCAGTGTACTGCTGGGCACAATCGTCATTCTTTCGTTTTACGCTTCCCGCATGATGATGTTCGGCGCGATTTTCGGCGGCGGAGGCGGTGGCGGACGGCGCGGCTCGTCTAAGAACAGCGGCGGGGGCGGGGGAGCAGCAATTATCATTCTCGTCCTGGCAATTTTACTGATGATTCTGGCCCCGCTTTTTGCGCAACTGATTTATTTCGCGATTTCCCGGAAACGGGAATATCTGGCTGATGCGTCTTCGGCACTATACACCCGGTATCCGGCAGGACTGGCCTCGGCCTTAGAGAAACTGGAGCAGTCAACCACACCGGTAAAAAACGCCACTCAGGCTACGGCGCCGATGTACATTGTCAACCCGTTCCGTAACAAATTGAATGTCAATAATCTGACCAGCACCCATCCGCCGCTTGAAGAGCGAATCCGCATTCTGCGCTCGATGGCGGGAGGTGCGGCTTACGCCAACTACGACCAGGCGTACCGTCAGGTGAAAAATACCAATAGCGGCATTATCTCTCCTCAAAGCGCGGCAGCAGCCGGCACGGTCGGTTTACGCGCGGCGGTGGCCGGCGGACCGGTGGAACCCCCGGTGGATGACAAAGTATCACGCACCCGTGACGTCAATGACATGATGTACCGCATGAATGACTATAAGACAATTGAATGTGAATGCGGCGCTAAATTGAAAGTGCCGCCTTCCATGCAGGGTTCGATGATCAAATGCCCGCGCTGCGGGCGGGCGCATCAAGCATAATATCTGAAATACGAAAACCTAAATTCGAAATACCTATCTATTTGTCGTTGCCAGGAGTCAAAACCTATAGTCCCGAACCTGTTGCGGGAGACGAAGCAATCTAAAATCCAGCCGTTCCGGACATTGGTTGCAAGCATCTGATTACACACATTCCCAACGATCCTTTATCTAAACCATCCACTTACTCAGAATGAACTTCTACCGTTTCAGTTGATGCGGGATAATCCTCGAAAACAATAATTCCGGTTGCGGAATAATTTTAGATTGCAGCCACTTTATTTGGGAATTAAGTAAGGTCTCGCAACGACAGTAGTATGAATTGTCATAGTCTCACCCCAAGCCCCTTCATTATTGACTGGAATGCAATCTCGTGGTATCATAATCGAAAGTCGAAAGAGAATATATTTTACAGGTTGTTAAAAATAGATGTCAGCACTGACTGACCTGAATACCGGGATTGCCCTTTGCCGACAGTGTGAGATTGTTAATACACGCACTAAATCTGTTCCCGGCGAGGGAGCGGAAAATGCTGAAATTATGTTTATCGGCGAAGCTCCGGGCTGGAATGAAGACCAGCAGGGGCGTCCTTTCATCGGAGCCGCGGGACAATTCCTGGATGAATTATTGGCCTCGATCAACCTTAAAAGAGCCGGTGTCTACATCGCCAATGTGATCAAGTGCCGCCCGCCGGAAAACCGCGACCCCCTCCCGACCGAGATCGCCAATTGCCAGAAATGGCTGGACCGGCAGATTGAATTGATTTCTCCCAAAATTATCGTTACTCTTGGAAGGTATTCAATGGCCAAGTTCTTCCCGGGGAAGACGATCAGTAAAATACACGGAACTTCCCAGACGCAGAACGGCATCATTTACTTTGCGATGTATCACCCCGCAGCAGCGCTGCATCAGGGTAACCTGCGACAGACATTGAAAGAAGATATGATGAAATTACCACCACTCCTGGCTCAGGCCAAAGCGCTAAAACAAAAAGCTGCGGAAGCGGAAGCACCGCCCAAACCGGAGCCGCCGGTGCAGCAATTGAGTATGTTTTAAGTCTACCCTTCGGAAACCGGGAGGCATCATGCCGGAAAAAGAAATCATCTCGCTCGACCAGGCGCAAATGGCCGCCGAAAGGTTTGTGGAAGCACAATTCAAAAATCTTAAAAAAATCGGTGTGGACAGAGTGAAACTCGGCTCCATCGGTTCGATTCTCATTTATGATATCGACGGGATTGCGACTATCGGCGGCGGTTTAATCAGCAAAGGAAACGACTTCCCGTTTAAAGTCCAGGTCTCGGCGGTTGACGGCACTATCGTCGGCTATGACTGGCAGAGAGCGGCAAATAAAACCTCACAGGATTCGAAATAATGGCAAAATCAAAACTGAAAATTATTCCCATTGGCGGACTAGGCGAAATCGGTAAAAACATGATGCTCATGCAATACGAAGATGACATCATCGTGATTGACGCCGGTTTGATGTTCCCGGTCGAAGAAATGCTGGGGGTGGACCTGGTCATTCCGGATATCTCCTACCTTGTAGAGAATAAAGAGAAAATCCGCGGCATCATTGTAACTCACGGTCATGAAGACCACATCGGGGCAATGACTTATGTCCTGCCGCAACTCAATGTTCCGGTTTATTCCACCAAATTAACCAACGGGTTGATATCGGTCAAACTGAAAGAACATAAAGCCCTGGCCAATGCCGACCTCCGGATCGTTCCCCCCGGCGGCAAGATTACATTGGGCAAATTCAGGGTGGAGTTTTTTCCGGTTTGCCACAGTATCCCGGATGCCGTCGGTTTCATTATCACTACCCCGGTCGGCACGGTTGTGCACACCGGCGATTTTAAACTCGATTATACTCCGGTCAGCGGCAAGCCGACCGACCTTTCGCGGCTGGCGCAAGTCGGCAGTCAAGGGGTCTTACTATTACTTTCTGATTCTACATATGCGGAACTGCCGGGTTACACCCCTTCGGAAAGAATCGTCGGGGAATCCCTGGACCGGATCATGGCCGAAGCCCCGGGCAGGGTGATCGTGGCAACCTTTTCCTCACTGATTTCTCGCATCCAGCAGGTCATCGACGCAGCCGGAAAACATAACCGGCGCGTCTGCGTGCTCGGGCGGAACATGACGGAAATCGTGCGCATGTCGATTGAACTGGGCTATCTCAAAGCCCCCAACCATATCCTGGCGCAGATCGACGAACTTAAGGGCCTGCCGCCGGAGCGGATTGTCTTTATCACCACCGGAACACAGGGGGAACCCACTTCCGCGCTGGTGCGCATTGCCAACCGCGACCACAAACAGCTGCACATTATTCCCGGCGATACCGTGGCCATATCCGCCACGCCGATACCCGGAAATGAAGGCGTGGTCGCGCGGACAATCGATAATCTTTTCAAACAGGGCGCCCAGGTTTTATACAACACTATCACCCAGGTTCACGTCCACGGCCATGCCAGCCAGGAAGAATTGAAATTATTGCTGAACATCGTCAAGCCCAAGTTTTTCCTGCCGGTTCACGGCGAGTACCGCCACCTCAGCATTCACGGGAAACTGGCACAGTCGGTCGGCATCCCGAAAGATAACATCTTTGTGATGGAAGACGGCGATATACTGGAGCTCGACCAGACCGGCGCCAAAGTTACCGGACGCATCAGTTCCAGCAACGTCTATGTCGACGGGCTCAGTGTCGGCGATATCGGCACCGTCGTATTGCGCGACCGCCAGATGCTCTCAAGGGACGGAATTGTCGTGGTTATTATCGCCATCGACCGGCAGACCGGCAAGCCGGTGGGGCGGCCGGATATTGTTTCCCGAGGCTTTGTCGATCCGCAGGGATACACCGAAATGCTAGAGAAAAGCCGGGACATGGTCGTCCAGGTACTGGACCATAGCGGCGAGCATCCGGCCGAATGGAATTTTGTCAACGCTAAAGTGAGAGATACACTTTACAAATATTATTACGAACAAACCAAACGCAGACCGATGATTTTACCCTTTATGGTGAAGGTGTAGGGATAAGAAGGCATTTAAATGGCTAAAAAAGCAAGAGCCTCAGGCGGCAAGAGCGGCGGGAAATCGCGCTGGGACTGGTTGTTCTGGGGAGCACTGATTGTTGTCATCGGCTTCGCGGTTTATTTTACCCATTCCACCATCAGCGACTGGTATAACAATGTTTTCGCGGCAGTCAAAATGGCTGTCGATTGGGGCATTATCTTTATCGCGTTGGCGCTGCTCACCCTGATTTTCCTCATCTGGCGGGGAAAATTTTTATCCCTTTTCCGGAACTGGAATAAATGGCTGGGCGCAATTGCCCTCGTTTTTGCTGCCTGGGGAATACTGGCTTTTTCAAACCCGACGGCTGATTTGGGCGGCACATTCGGCTTGGGGATCATCGGGGCGCGCGATTTTCTGGGTGTCCTGAGGATCTTCGGACTCGTAATCCTCAGCGTTTGTTTGATTGCCCCCCTCCTGGCATTGGCATTCGTGAAATGGATTGGCCGCGGCATAAAAAAAATGATGGCCAAACAAAAACAGCAAGCCGCGATGAAACCTGTTATATCAAAAAATATTCCGGTTCAGCAGAAAGAGCCCACACCGGTTGAAACGGCAGCCGATGCCGTCGCCGAACCGGCGCCGGTGAAAGAAAAGAAAACAGCGGCCAGGGAAAAAGAAGCCCCGGCCGTGACGGCACAGCGTGGTTTGCGGCAAATCGCCCAGGATGTCTGGAAAAAATATGGGCAATCCGCCGGCGCCCGGGAAATCGACGGCTGGAAATTACCGCCGATTGAAATTCTGGATAATATCGCCGAAAAAGAAGTCGGGCAGGCGGACAATAACCAGCGGGCCAGAAAAATTGAAGAAGCCCTCAAGAGTTACGGCGTCACCGGCAAAGTGGTGCAGATTAACGCCGGCCCTACGGTAACCCAATTCGGTGTTGAACCCGGCTGGGATATCAAGACCCGGGAAGTCCGGGAGAAGGATAAGGACGGCAACGTCACCACTCATACTGAAGAAGTCTCCCGTACCCGGGTTAAAGTAGACAGAATCACGTCGCTGGGCAACGACCTGGCGCTGGCACTGGCCGCGTCTACAATCCGTATCGAAGCCCCCGTTCCGGGAAAAGCCATCATCGGTATCGAAGTGCCGAATACAATCTCCAGCGCAGTTAGCCTGCGCGGCGTCATAGAGACCCCGGTTTACCAGAAGCTGGCGGCTAAAACTAAAATGACCGTGGCATTAGGTAAAGGGGCCGGCGGCGAAGCCGGAGTCGCCGACCTGGCGAAAATGCCGCACTTATTGATAGCTGGAGCGACAGGCAGCGGTAAAACCGTATGTCTGAACGCAATCATTGCCTGCCTGCTGATGCAGAACACGCCGGACGACTTGCGCTTTATCATGATTGACCCCAAACGTGTTGAATTAACACCATACAACAGTATCCCGCAGCTGGCCATTCCGGTCATTGTTACCGCTGAGAAAGCAATTGAAGCCCTGCGATGGCTGAACCAGGAAATGGATAACCGTTATCAGGAACTGGCAAAGGTGGGCGTGCGCAATATTGAAGGCTACAATAAAACACGTTCCGGCAAAGACAAAATGCCGTATATTGTGCTCGTTATCGATGAACTCGCCGACCTGATGATGGCCGGTTTTGACGAAGTGGAGCATATCCTCTGCCGCCTGGCCCAACTGGCGCGCGCCATCGGTATCCACCTGATCGTAGCCACGCAGCGCCCGTCCGTGGATGTCGTCACCGGTTTGATTAAGGCCAACTTCCCCACCCGTCTCAGTTTCGCCGTCACCTCGCAGGTAGACTCGCGCACGATTCTGGACTCGGTCGGCGCGGAAAAACTGCTGGGCAAAGGCGATATGCTTTACGCCCCTACCGATGCCGCCAAACCGAAACGTTTGCAAGGCTGTTACGTCGCGGATGCTGAAATCGAAAGACTGGTCTTTTTCTGGAGCAGCCAGAATGTCGCCGAGGTCGCGCCGCTGAAGATTGAATCCGTGCCGGTCAGTTCCGTGCCCGGCAGTCACGAACCGCCCAAAGATGCCCTGATGGAAGAAGCCCGGAAAATTGCCCTGGAACATGGCGGACAGATTTCCACCTCTTTCCTGCAGCGCCGGCTGCAAATCGGCTACCCGCGGGCAGCCCGCTTGAAAGAGTTGCTGGACGAAGAACTGGCGAAGGAAAACAAACAGACATCAGAGCCCCACCCCCTGACGCCAATGCCCCGCGAAGAAGAGGAACCGCCGGAAGACGGGGATAAATAGGCTCGCACTCCCTACCGACGAAAGCCGGTATCCAGAAAGGAACACCCCTCACACTGCACTTGCTTCAATTCGGAATGGGGAAAAGTATTATTTCCCTTTCATTCTTTTGACGACGGCGTCATGGTAGATTTTCGCCAGCCCCTTCCCGGATTCCGCGATACGTTCCTTTTTCTTAAAGAGTTTACGCTCGCGGCGTTCCTGCCGGGTTTCAGGACTATTCTCGAAATCAGCGTTTGCCATATTTCTTCCTCGGATTAATATCAATCGGGTCCAGGTTTTTGCGCAAATCAAAAATCCGGTCGCGGATGAGCGCCGCTTTTTCAAAATCCAGCGCTTTAGCCGCGATTTTCATCTGTGCTTCCAGCTCTTTAACCAGCCGGACAATACCTTCTTTCGTCGCCGGGGTAGTGATATAAGGCGTCTTGGTTTCGGCCACGGCCGCGACCCTTTCCGTGATATCCCTGATGGCCTTGATAATACCTTTAGGTGTAATACCGTGTTCAAGGTTATAATCTTCCTGAATTTTGCGGCGCCGCTGGATTTCATTGATTGCGGCGTGCATTGATCTGGTGATGGTATCGGCGTACATGATGACATGCCCGTCAACATGGCGGGCGGCCCGGCCCATGGTCTGAATCAAAGCGCCTTCCGACCGTAAAAAGCCTTCTTTGTCGGCGTCCAGAATCGTTACCAGACTGACTTCCGGCAGGTCCAAGCCTTCACGTAAAAGGTTGATACCCACCACGACGTCGTAAACCCCCAGCCTCAAATCGCGCAGGATTTCCACCCGCTCGAAGGTATCGACCTCCGAGTGCAAATAATGCGTTTTAATGTCCAACTCGATCAGGTAATCCGCTAGTTCTTCGGCCATGCGTTTGGTCAAGGTCGTCACCAGGCAGCGCTCGCTTTTGGCCACCCGCGCTTTGACCTGCTCCAGCAAATCGTCGATTTGTCCTTTGGTTGGCTTGATTTCAATCGTCGGTTCGAGCAGACCGGTCGGGCGCACCAACTGCTCGGCGACCTGTTTGCTCTGGCTGAATTCGTACGGCGAAGGCGTCGCCGAGACATATATCACCTGCTTGACCCGCTGCTCAAATTCGTCATAATTTAACGGACGGTTGTCTTTGGCCGAAGGCAGGCGGAAGCCGAAATCAATCAATGTCTGTTTGCGGGAAAGGTCTCCGTGAAACATACCGCGGATTTGCGGCAGGGTCATGTGGGATTCGTCAATCATCAGCAGATAGTCTTTCGGGAAATAGTCCATCAACGTCCAGGGCGCAGTCCCCGCCGCCCGCTCCGAGAGATGCCGGGAATAATTTTCCACGCCGTTGCAATAGCCGGATTCCCGCAGCATTTCCAGGTCGTAATTGGTGCGCTGCTCTAAACGGGCCGCCTCCAGCAGTTTATCCTGCGATTTCAGTTCGGCTATCCGTTCCTTTAATTCCAATTCGATGCTATCTATCGCGCGAATCAGCTTATCGTGAGAAGTCACGAAATGCTTGGCCGGGTAAATATCGATATCATTCAGTTCGCTCAACAATTCGCCGGTGAGCGGGTCGATCTGCACGATGCGCTCCACTTCATCCCCGAAAAACTCGATTCTCAGTGCTATTTCTTCGTAAGCCGGCAGAATTTCCAGCGTATCGCCGCGGATGCGGAATTTGCCCCGGCTGAAATCGATGTCGTTGCGTTCGTACTGCATATCCACAATCTGGTGCAGGACGCGCTGACGGTTGTAGGTTTTACCTTTTTCCAGGTGCAGCATAAAGCTCAGATATTCCTCCGGCGAGCCCAGGCCGTAAATGCAGGATACCGAGGCCACGATGAGCGTGTCCCGTCTTTCAAACAGGGAACGTGTCGCCGCGTGGCGCAGCTTATCGATTTCGTCGTTGATATCGGCGTCTTTCTCGATATATAAATCCTGCTGCGGGACGTAGGCTTCCGGCTGGTAATAATCGTAGTAAGAAACAAAATATTCCACAGCGTTGTGGGGGAAAAATTCCTTGAATTCGGCATAAAGCTGAGCGGCCAGGGTTTTGTTATGGCACATCACCAGCGTCGGCCTTTGCACGCGCGCCACAATATTGGCCATCGTAAAAGTTTTGCCGCTGCCGGTTACGCCCAGCAGGGTTTGTTTGTTATAGCCTTTTTGTAGACCGTCCACAAGCTTGTCCACCGCCTGCGGCTGGTCACCGGTCATTTGAAAATCCGAGACTAATTGAAATTCCATGGGAATAAATCCTGATATCTAAACACTTAATTCTAAACAGATTTAAAATTAGAATGCCGGAAAATATACTAAAACAAGTGTTCGTAATTCTTGTAAGTAAAAGTATATAACAGCGGCGGGAAAACAGCAATCACCCCTGACGCTTAACGGCTGCCGGTTTCCAGTTCGGGCTTTTTCGTCCATTTCGTGAAAGCCAGAACCGCGTAAGCCAGCCCGGTACACATCAGCAAAGAGGCAAAGCTGACATAGACCCAGTCCGGCAGATAACGCTGGTAAAGGCCGAAATGAACTAAGATATGGTTCGCCCAGTAGAAGTGGGGTTCCAGATTGTTGAACCACCATGGAACATTATCGAGCCAAACCCAGACCGCCGGCAACACGGCGATTACCAGAGCAAAAATCCGTTCGAATTTAAATTTGGTAGTAGCCGCCAGCAATATGGCCAATGGGATGTAGACAATCAGATACTGGTAGTTCACCTGATTGGAGAGACTGATAAAGACCAGAAAACCGGCCAGCGCTCCCTGCAGCGGCGTGATCCGGCGGAACCAGCACAAAACCGCTGTCGCGCTCAAGCCAATGATCAGTAAAGGCAAAGTGAAAGTTATTAATGTGGAGGTGTCCCATCCTAACATATTATGCAGATAGGTCAGTAAAGAACTGGGACCGCTGAATGTGAAACAAAGCGGAGATGAATAGCCGGCTCCCTGTCCCGGCAGCAATATCGAGTGGAAATAGGCGTAAAAGTTGCCCGTCACCATAAACGGCAGCGAAATGGCTGCCACCACGCCGGCCGTAATCGCGCAATTAGTGAGCAGTCGCCGCCAGCTCATGTACTGTTTACAGACGATTACCATCATTCCGACCGCGAAGAGTGTATGCTGTTTGGTCATGATGGCCAGGCCGGCGAAAAGAAACGCCAGCCGGTCCTTGCCTTTTATCAGGAAAATGAAACAGGTCAACAGAAAGGCAGCCGCTATGGCGTCGAACTGCCCGAAAACCCCAGATTCGTACCAGGCCGTCGGGTGCAATAACCACAAAGTGGAAAATAACAGTTTACGGGTTTTCGAACCGGGGACGCCCCAGTATAAAAGCAAACCGATGGCCATGTCTGCCAGAATAATCGGGATTTTGACGGCCAGACGCCATGAAGGGGACACCGAAACAATACCGGCTACACTGACCGCCGAACTGTTCGGCGAAAAAAATAAACACACCCTGGTGATTATCGCCCAGATTGGAGGATAAACGTAAGCCCAGCCCTTCATCGGGAAAATATCCAGCTGCGCATCCGCGTAGCGGTAAAAATTTAGCCCGTGCTGCTGGAAAACCTTGGCGAACGCCCAGAATTGCGCCGGGTCCGGCCCCGATGAAATGGAAGCGGGCCACACCCTGATAAAAGCGGCGATAATCAGCACGAGTCCAAGGATAATGAGATGGATGTGCCGCCGCGGCCACGCGGTACAGGACTTGAACCTGTCCCTGAAAACCGAAGGTGTTGACTGAGACTTTGTTTCCGGCAAATCGGTTTCCTTCATGTTTATATAACGAAAATTAATTTCAAAGGATATGCAATAATTCCGCGGTTTAAATTATTCTTTCGCTTTTTTCTGCAGCTCGTACAGTTTTGTCAATGCTTCCAGCGGCGTCAGCGAATCAATCTCCAGCTTTGCTAATTCTTCCAGCGCTGGTGATTTCTGGGTAAAAAGCGGTATTTGCGCCAACGGTTTTTGCGGAGATTTTAGCGGCGGTTTGGCGGTTTTACCGCCGCCTTCCAGTTCGTCCAGTATTTCCTGGGCGCGGTGCACCACCGGTTTCGGTAAACCGGCCAGCTTGCCGACATGGATGCCGTAGCTTTTATCCACGCCGCCGGGTACGATTTTTCGCAAGAAGATAACTTCGCCCTTATCTTCTTTCACAGCAACGTTATAATTTTTCACCCGCGGCAGATAATCGGCCAGGGCGACCATTTCATGATAATGAGTGGCAAAGAGGGTTTTCGAGCCCAGGTGCGGGCTGTTATGAATATATTCGGCCACCGCCCGGGCGATGGAGAGCCCATCGTAAGTGCTGGTGCCGCGACCGATTTCATCCAATATCAGTAATGAGCGCGGGGTGGCATTATTTAATATCGCCGCCATTTCCACCATTTCGACCATGAAAGTCGATTGTCCGGTTGCTAAATCTTCCCGCGCGCCGATGCGCGTAAAAATGCGGTCGACAAGGCCGATAGTGGCTTCATCCGCCGGCACGAAACTACCCATTTGCGCCAGCAAAACGATAATTGCCACTTGTTTGAGATAGGTCGATTTGCCGGCCATATTCGGCCCGGTCAGAATAACCAGTTGCGTATCCTTATTGGACAAATAGGTATCGTTGGGCACAAAAGTAGTATCTGTCAGGGAACGTTCCACCACCGGATGGCGTCCGCCCTTGATGATGATTTCATCGCCGTTGGTTAACGTGGGGCGTTTGTAATTGTAACGCACGGCGACTTCAGCCAGCGCGGCGTACAAATCAACATGTTCGATGCACTCCGCCAGCTGTAAAACCGGAATGCGGCTGATGGCGATTTGTTTGCAGACCCGCTGAAACAATTCTGTTTCCAGTTCTTCAATCCGCTCCCGGGCATTCAGAATTGTGGATTCATAATCTTTCAGTTCGGGCGTAAAATAGCGCTCCCCGGTCGAAAGCGTCTGCTTGCGGATATAATTTTCGGGCGCCTGCGCGGCGTTGGCTTTGGAGATTTCAATATAATAACCGAAAACGCGGTTGTAGCCGATTTTCAGATTCTTGATCCCGGTTTTTTCCTGTTCGCTGCGCTCCAGGTTCGCCAGGAACTGTTTGGCATTTTTGGAAACTGAGCGTAAATTGTCCAGTTCCTCGGAGAAGCCCGGTTTGATGACCCCGCCCTCCCCCAGCGGCGTGGTCGGCTCTTCAAGCATCGATTGTTCAATCAGCTCAACGATTTCCGGCTGCGGCTTCAGTTCGTTTTTCAGCCAGGCAATACCTTGCGGGTTGGGGGTATTTTCCAGTGTTTCCCGCATTTTGGGGATCAGGGTCAATGTCTTCTTTAACGCTACCAGTTCGCGCGGGCCGGCGTTGTTCCCGGCCACCCGGTTAATGACGCGCTCCAGGTCGATGACGTTGCTTAAATAGGCAAAGGTCTGCGCCCGAGCCGGGGTGTTTTCCACAAACCAGGCCACGGCGTCCTGACGTTTGACCAGCGCCTTCAAATCCAGCGGTAACTGGGTAAGTCGCCGTTTTATCAGGCGGCTGCCCAACGCGGTTTTCGTCAGGTCGAGGACGGAGGCCAGCGAACCTTTAAAAGTCCCCGCGCTGCTGCGGAAAAGCTCCAGGTTATTTTGCGTCTGCGGGTCGATGGCCATGAAAGACTCGGTGGAATAGGTGTTCATCCGGTTCAATTGCCCGACGATTCCTTTCTGCGTCTCCTGCACGTAGTGAATCAGGGCGCCGGCGGCGGATATCGCCAGCGGCAGCGCGCTGCAACCGTAGCCGTCCAGCGTTGTTGTGCCGAAATGCTCCAGCAATACTTGGCGGGCAACTTCGGTCTCAAAATGATAATTATCCAGTTTTGTCACCGGCACCGTAATCTGCAGGGAAGATAAATCGGCGTCCTGCGGCACGATCAGTTCCGGCGGCTTAAGCCGTTCCAGTTCGTCCCTTACCCGGCTCAGCGGCAGTTGCGTGGTGCCGAATTCGCTGGTGGTAATATCGACATAGGCAATGCCGGCCAGATCGCCGTTCATTACCAGGCAGGTCAAATAATTGTTGGCTTTGCTGTCCAGCAGCAGCGGTTCGACGACCGTTCCCGGGGTCACCACTCGGATGACATCACGGTCGATGATGCCTTTATTGGCACCTGGTTTGGTCAGCTGCTCGCAGATGGCGACTTTGTAGCCGCGGTTAATCAGCTTGGCCAGGTAATTATCCACGGCGTGGTAAGGGATGCCGGCCAGGGGGATTTTGTTATCCTTACCCATTTCGCGGGAAGTTAAAACAATCTCCAGTTCGCGGGAAGCGATGCGGGCATCTTCGTCGAAAGTTTCGTAGAAATCCCCGAGGCGGAAAAAGACAATCGTCTCCGGATATTTCTTCTTGATTCTGAGATACTGCTGGCGGATGGGGGTAATATTTTCATGCATAATATCGTTATTATACTAGAAAAGCGGGAAGGATGAGAAAAGGAATATCTTTTGCCTCATCCCTTCTTACTGTGATATATTTATCTATTATGGAAAAGATAGATTTCGTCGTTAATGGCACAGTCACTTCACCGCAGGGTTTCTCGGCCGGGGCCGCCTCCGCGGATATCCGGAAAAAGAAAGACAACCGGCTGGATTTGGGAATTATCAGCTCGAAAGAGATTTGTGAGGTCGCCGGATTATTCACCGACAACAAAATTAAATCGCCTTCGGTAATCCTTTGTCAAAAACGCGTACTGGAAGGTAAAGCCAGGGCGATTGTTGCCAGCAGCGGCTGCGCCAACGCCAGCACCGGCGAACAGGGTTTTGCCAGCGCCATCGAAATGAGTGCCCTGGCCGCCCGTGTCATCGGCGCCAAACCGGACGAAGTGCTGATTGCCAATACCGGAGTTATCGGCGTGCAATTACCGATGGATGCTATCCGCGCTGGTATGAAAAAAATAGTTATGAAACCGGACGGCGGGCATGATTTCGAACGCGCCATCATGACCACCGATACCCAACCGAAAGAAGTTGCCGTCACCGTCAGAAGCGGCGCGAATACTTTTACCATCGGCGGGGTGGCCAAAGGCTCCGGCATGATTCACCCCAACATGGCTACCATGCTGGCTTTTCTGACCACCGATGCCAGCGTTACACCGGCATATCTCAAGAAATCCCTGCAGGACGCAGCGGCAATTTCTTTTAACATGATTTCTGTGGACGGCGATACCAGTCCCAGCGATACCCTCTTAATCATGGCCAACGGCCTGGCGAAAAATGAGCTCATCACCGGCAAGAGCGGTATGGCCGATATTTTCCAGAAAGCCATGAATCAGGTTTGTATTTTCCTTGCGAAAGCAATTGCGCGGGACGGCGAAGGCGCCACCAAACTGATTGAAATCAACGTCAAAGGCGCCGCCAACCTCAAAGAAGCCCGGCAGGCTGCCCGCACGATTGTCAGTTCCAATCTGCTGAAAGCCGCCATTTACGGCAACGACCCCAACTGGGGCCGCGTGACCGCCGCCCTTGGCAGAAGCGGTGCGCAGGTGGAAGAGGCGAAACTGGACGTTTACGCGGGAAAGATACAGGTGATCAAACAGGGCATCCACGTTCCTTTAGACAGAACCAAAGCGGTCAATGTCCTGAAGCAAAAAGAAGTGCCGATTACCGTGGTTTTGAATATGGGCGCGGCGGATGCCACCGCATGGGGCTGCGACCTGACGGAAAAATATGTCGAAATTAATGCCGAATATACAACCTGACCGGGGCTTATATCCTTTTCTAATTCTCCTTTAAACCCTCCTTACAAAAGAGGGAAATATCAGGATTTCATTTTCCCGGTGATATAATAAAAGAGTTATGGAAAAACCAATCGTCATTAAAATAGGCGGCGCAACCTTCGGGAAGCGCGACCCGATTCTGGAAGACATTGTCGCTCTCCAGAAAAAGGGTAAATCGCTGGTGGTAATTCACGGCGGCGGCAGCATGGTCACCGAATGGCTTAAGAAACAGGGCATCGAGACCAAATTTGTTCGTGGCGAACGCATCACCGATAAACCGGCGCTGGAAATCGTGACAGCGGTGCTCGGTGGGCTGGCGAACAAGCAAATTGTCGCTACCATCAACCACCTCGGCGGACGGGCGGTCGGCATCAGCGGCGTCGACGGCGGATTAATCCAGGGACGCATCGCCAATCCGGAACTGGGTTATGTCGCTGGCGCGGTGAAAGTAGACACCTCCGTTTTGGATGCTCTGCTCAAAGCCGGTTTTATCCCCGTCATTTCCCCGATTACCGATTTTACATTCGACCGACCCGCAGACGCGCCCCTGATGTTGAATATCAACGGCGACCCCCTGGCCGGAGAAATTGCCACGGCGCTCGGCGCGGAAAAACTGATCTTTTTAACCGACGTTACCGGCGTGCTCGATAAAGAAGGCAAACTGCTTGATGTCATCACGATTCACCAGGCCAAAGAACTGATTAATTCCGGCGTAGCTTCCGGCGGCATGATTCCCAAGCTCAATGCCTGTCTGCAAGCCGCCGCCAACAAAACCACCACCTGCATTGTCGACGGAAGGGAGCCCCATGCTTTAATCACCGCGATTGAAAGCGACCGCGCCGGCACAGTTATCCGCGCCAGATGATGCTGAGTTACGGCAATTCTTTTCTTTTTCCCTTTTTTAACTTTTTTGTGTATCTTGATTATTTTTTTCAATGCTAGTAAATAGTGAATTATAAGGTTGGATAAATTGGATTAAGCGGCGTTTTGGGTCCGAAGGTACTCATCCGCAGGATGATGGATAGAGTAACGCAACCCATCTTAATAACCTCAACTCGCGCTAGTTTGAAAAACATATAAGTTCAGAAGCTGAGTGAAAAACGGAAGCACTTAATTTACAAGGTAATCTAGGAGCTTGTAAAATAATAAGGCTGAAAAAAACGTATTAAGCGGGGACCTGAGTTAGAGGGGCGCAGCCCCTCTTAGTAACCTCCTCCCTCTCTGCTTGCGGAGAGGGAGTCAGAGGGTGAGGCCAAAATAACCCGATTACGCTCCAATTAATAAAATAACATATAAAATGGACGGTGATAAAATGCATTCGCATTGCTATAGACGAATCAAAAATACAAACCCGGGTTTGTCTCTCATTCCCATATTATGTTAATATTTAAAATCTAAATAATATCGAGGTTTATTATTATGTCAAACTGGCAGGAAATGGAAAAAAAATACCTGTTTAACAATACCGTGCGCTGGTCGATTCTCCCCGTCAAAGGCAAAGGTTCTTATCTCTGGGATGAAAACGGCAAGAAATATCTGGATCTGGTCGGCGGCTGGGCGGTCTGCTGCCTGGGGCACAGTCATCCTGTAATGACCAAAGCCCTCACAGAACAATCGAAAATACTGGTGCAGTGCGGCCCGCAGTCCTGCAACATCCCCCAGTTGCATTTAGCCGAACTGCTGGTAAATATCAGCAGCTGCAACCGGGTGTTTTTCGCCAACAGCGGGGCCGAAGCCAACGAGGGCGCCGTCAAACTGGCCCGCCGCTACGGCAAGCTCAAACTCAACGGCGCTTTTACCACAATTACCGCGTATAACTCATTCCACGGCCGGACGCTGGCGATGACCGCCGCTACCGGGCAGGCGCATTATCAGGACGCCTATACCCCGCTGCCCGCCGGCTTCGTTAATGTCCCTTTCAACGACATCGAAGCGATTAAAAACGCCACCACCAAAGACACCTGTGCCGTAATGCTGGAACCTGTGCAGGGCGAAGGCGGGGTCAATATCCCCGACGAAGGCTACTTGAAAGCTGTCCGCCAATGGTGCGACGAAAAAGGCATCCTGTTAATCCTGGACGAAGTCCAGACCGGCATCGGCCGTATCGGCACGATGTTCGGATATCAACAGTTCGGAATTGAACCTGATATAATTACTTTAGCCAAAGGATTAGGGGGAGGCATCCCCATCGGGGCTTTCATGGCCAAAGAAAAATGCGCCGTTTTTGTGCCCGGCGACCACGGTTCCACCTACGGCAGCAACCCCCTGATGTGCGCTACTTCGCTGGCGGTGATGGAATATATCATTAAAAATGATATCCCCGCTAAAGCCCAAAAAACGGGATTGTATTTGATTGACGGTCTGATTAAATTGAAGAGTAAATATCCTTTCATCACCGATGTCCGCGGACGCGGTTTACTGGCGGCGATTGAATTCAACAAAGACATCTCGGCGTCCGTAATGGCCGCCTGTGTGGAGAACGGCATGATGGTGAACAACGTCAAACCCAACGCCGTGCGTATCATGCCGCCGCTGACCATCAGCATAAAAGAAATCGACGAAGCCCTGGCTATCTTCGATAAAGTCTTCGCAGGGGTAAAAGTATAAAGCATTGTCATTCCCGCGAAAGAGGGAATCCAGACCAAAAATTAATTCCCGTCTCAACAACGGCACAATAAAAAGGAGAAAATCTTAAAATGGCAGAAAAAGTAATACTGGCTTACAGCGGCGGGCTGGATACATCAGTCGCCATCCGCTGGATCAAAGAGAAATATGGGATGGACGTGATTACCCTGACCATCGACGTGGGTAATTCTAAGGATTTTGAATCCGCCCGGGTTAAAGCATTAAAAGTCGGCGCCATCAAAGCAATTGTTATCGACGCCAAAGACATGTTCGTCAAATACTTCATCTGGCCGGCTTTACAGGCGAATGCTCTCTATGAAGGGCAATATCCGCTGGCCACCGCACTGTCGCGCCCGTTAATGGCAAAATTATTGGTGGATACGGCACTGGCCGAGGGCGCCACCACAGTCGCCCACGGCTGCACCGGCAAAGGCAACGACCAGGTCCGGTTCGATGTCGGCGTGCATGCTTTAGCTCCTGAGCTCAAAGTTATCGCCCCGGCCCGCGAATGGGGCATGACCCGAGAAGAAACTCTCGCTTATGCGGCGAAATATCATATCCCGGTTCCAATCACGAAAAAGAGTCCCTATTCAATCGACGATTGTTTGTGGGGCAAGAGCGCCGAGTGCGGCATCCTGGAAGACCCGTGGGTGGAACCGCCGGATGATGTCTGGACCTGGACCAAAAATGCCGATGAAGCGCCGAACAAACCGGCCTATGTTGAAATCGGTTTTGAAAAAGGCATCCCTGTTACCATCGACGGCGAAGCAATGGACGGCGTCAGCCTGATTCAGAAAATGAACCAGCTGGCCGGGCTGCACGGCATCGGGCGTATCGACCATATCGAAAACCGGCTGGTGGGCATCAAATCCCGCGAAACCTATGAAGCCCCGGCCGCTGTTGTCCTGCTGCAGGCGCATAAGGCGCTGGAAGCGATGACACTGGCTAAAGACCAGCTGCGCTTTAAGGAAAAAACCAGCATTGAAATCGCCGATATTATCTATAACGGTTTATGGTTCAGCGGCTTGAACCGCGACCTCTCCGCGTATATTCAGAGCTCACAGCGGTTCGTCACCGGCACCGTCCGGGTAAAGCTGTTCAAAGGCAGCTCTATGGTGGTCGGACGCGAATCCCCGAAATCGCTTTACAACCTCAGTCTGGCGACCTATGATAAGGGCGATAAGTTCGATGCCAGCGCCGCGGTCGGTTTCATCCACCTCTGGGGGCTGCCTGTAACCACCCAGGCTCAAATTCAGTTACTGGGCGATAAAGAAGACCCGATGAAGCTCATCGAGGCTAAGAAACCGGTTAAGAAAGCCGTAACGAAGAAAAACGGGAAGAAATAATGGCGAATCAGATACGCGGCCGTTTTCAGAAAGAAGCCGCTAAAACCGCTCAGGATTACAGTTCGTCGATTCATTACGACTGGCGGCTGTATCCGTACGATATCGCCGGCAGCATGGCGCACGCTAAAATGTTAGCCAAGCAGGGCATCATCACGATGGCCGAAGGCAAAGCCATTGTCGAAGCATTGGCCGAAATCGGGGAGGAAATCTCCGAAGGCAAATTCGAGTTCAAGCCTGAACTGGAAGACATCCATATCAATATCGAAGCCCGCCTGATTGAAAAAATCGGCGATGCCGGTAAAAAACTGCACACGGCGCGCAGCCGAAACGACCAGGTTGCGCTCGATATCCGGCTTTTCACCCGGGACGCCATAATTCATACTATCGGCGAAATTGTTGAATTGCAAACCATTCTCGTGGAACTGGCTTCAAATCACAAAACCACGATAATTCCCGGCTACACCCACATGCAGAAAGCGCAGCCAATACTTCTGGCGCACCATTTCCTGGCTTATTTCGAGATGCTGGGACGCGACATCGAGCGGCTGGACAGCTGCCTGACCCGGGTGGATGTAATGCCGCTGGGCAGCGGGGCGCTGGCCGGTGTCGCTTATAATATCGACCGTAAGTTTGTGGCCGATGAGCTCGGATTTAAAGAAATCAGCCGGAACAGTCTGGACGCGGTCGCCGACCGCGATTTTATCATTGAGTTTGAAGCCGACGCCAGCCTGTGCATGATGCACCTTTCGCGTCTGGCGGAAGAAATCGTGCTCTGGTCTTCTGGTGAATTTGATTTTATTGAAATTGACGATGCCTATACCACCGGTTCCAGCATCATGCCGCAAAAGAAGAACCCGGACATGGCGGAACTGGCCCGCGGCAAGACCGGACGCGTTTACGGCAACCTGATGGGGCTGTTGACCACGATGAAAGGCCTGCCGCTCGCCTATAACCGCGACATGCAGGAAGATAAAGAGGGCTTTTTCGATACTGTAGATACATTGATTTCCACCTTGGAAGTCTTCACCGGCATGCTGAAATCCGTTCGCATTAAAACCGATAAAACCACCGGCGCCGCGCAGATGGGTTATCTACTGGCCACCGATCTGGCCGATTACCTGGTGAGCAAGGGGGTTTCTTTCCGCGCCGCTCACGAAGCTACCGGCAAACTGGTAACTTACGCGATTAAAAAAGGCAAATCACTAAAAGATTTGACACTGCCGGAATACCGCAAGTTTGCGCCTGAATTCGCTCAGGACGTCTATGAAATCAC
Source organism: Dehalococcoidia bacterium (assembly GCA_003153955.1). Taxonomy (GTDB): domain Bacteria; phylum Chloroflexota; class Dehalococcoidia; order Dehalococcoidales; family Fen-1064; genus Fen-1064. The sequence continues at coordinate 33,553 of PMCB01000134.1, forward strand.
GGTGGAATCATCCGTAACCGCCCGTAACAATACCGGAGGCACTGCCTATAAACAGGTAGCCAAACAGATTGCCGCCGCCAGAAGAAAACTCAAGGATTTCGAGTGTGACTGCGATGACGAACACTAAGATAAAGATTGCCCCATCGATTTTATCGGCTGATTTTGCCCGGCTGGGCGAACAGGTCGCGGAAGCGACTAAAGCCGGCGCCGATTTAATCCATGTCGATGTCATGGACGGGCATTTTGTCCCCCAGATCACCTTCGGGGAACTGGCCGTAGCGGCTATCCGCAAGTATACTACGCTGCCGCTGGACGTCCATCTGATGATTGAATCTCCTGAAGATCAGATCGCGCAGTTTGCCAAAGCCGGTGCCGATATTATCACCGTCCATATCGAGCCCTGTCCGCATATTCACCGCGTCATTCAGCTGATCAAAAATACCGGAGTGAAAGCGGGTATTTCCATCAATCCGGCCACATCCCTGAGTATGATTGATGAAATCCTGCCGGAGGTGGACCTGGTGCTGGTGATGTCCGTCAACCCCGGCTTCGGCGGCCAGACCTTCATTGAAAGCACATTGGATAAAATCGCGCGGCTGCGCGCTGAATTGGATAAACGCAAACTGAACATCGAATTGGAAGTTGATGGCGGTATTAATGTAAAAACAGCCCCGCGTGTTGTCAAATGCGGGGCTACGGCATTAGTTGCGGGAGCGGCAATTTTTAATTCGGGTGACAGTATTGACCAGGCAATTAAGAAACTGCGGCAGAGCCTGGTTTGACCACCGGCTTCTTCGCCGCTTTGTGCTGGTTGCGGATGCAGCGGGTGCAGGCTTGAAGACGTTTCTTTTTCCCGTCTACCATGATTATCGCCGAATGAACGTTCGGCTCCCACATCCTGTTGGTATGACGTTTGGAATGGCTGATTGTATTACCGAACGCAGGGGTTTTCCCACAAATATCGCACTTCAAAGCAGGTACTCCTTGACTAATTGTTGGATTTACAGTATTTTATATTAACATACTCCGGCGAACTTAACAAGATTAGCGTACATTCCGGTGAAATTAGACAAAACTGGATACACCGAATAAAATACATATATACCTGTACCTCAAAAATCTCAGAGTAACCAATTGAGAGGTAACGAATGACAAAGAAAGTAAATTCAATTACCGGGCAGGAACTGCGGGAAATGTTCGCTGCAGCCACGGCCTGGCTGGAGAAAAATGCTCCGGATATAGACGACCTGAATGTCTTCCCTGTACCGGATGGCGACACCGGCACCAACATGTTATTAACGATGCGCTCCAGTGTTGAGGAAGCATACCGCGCCCCCGACCACAGCGCTTCCGGCGTCGCACAGGCGTTGGCCAAAGGGGCACTCCTTGGCGCCCGGGGTAATAGCGGCGTCATCCTTTCCCAAATCTTCCGTGGTATGGCCGAAGATATGGTAGATAAAGAAGAAATCACAGGAGCCGACATGGCCAGGGCGCTTGGCAAAGCCTCAAAAGCCGCCTATAAAGGGCTCAGCAACCCCACCGAAGGCACTATCCTCACGGTCATCAAAGACGCCTCAAACGCCGCCATGAAGAAATCCGCCGGTAATGCCAAAGACCTTATTACGGTAATGGAAACAACCGTCAGTACCGCTAAAGAATCCGTCGCAAACACCCCGACTCTGCTCCCGGTACTTAAAGAAGCCGGTGTTGTCGATGCCGGCGGACAGGGATTGTATACCATTCTGGAAGGCGCCCTGCAGTATCTCAAGGGCGAAACCGAACAGATGCAGTTTAAAAAACCACAGGTCATCACCAGTAGTATCCCTCTGACACTCCGTCTCCCTGAAATGATCGCCGCCGATGAAGTTCCTTACGGGTATTGTACCGAATTGATGCTTAAGGGCGAAGACATGGACCCTGAAAAATTGAAAACCCGTCTGGTTAAGAAAGGTGAATCGCTGATCGTAGTCGGGGACGAGACTACTATCAGGGTACATATCCATACTTTAGACCCCGGCAATATCATCCACCTGGCCACGGGTTTGGGCACCATCCACCAGGTCTCCATCCGGAATATGGATGAGCAGCACCGTGATTTTGTCGCCGCCCAGAAAGAAAGGACTACCGCTACCGATGTAGCCACCATCGCAGTCGTCGCCGGTGAAGGCCTTGAAGAAGTTTTTACCAGCTTGGGAGTAACCGCCATTGTTCACGGCGGACAGACTATGAACCCCAGCACTAAAGATATCCTGACAGCCGTGGAACAGGCTCCTTCCGATAAGGTTATTATTTTACCGAACAACAAAAACATTATTCTCACCGCTAAACAGGTTAAACCGTTGACCAAGAAAGTAGTGGAGATAATTCCGACCGAGACCATCCCCCAGGGCATCGCCGCTTTGCTGGCCTTCGATTATGATGCCAATCTGGAAACGAACACCGGTCTGATGAAAAATGCCATCGAGAATGTAAAAACCATTGAAGTTACCCGTGCCGTACGCTCTACTCAAATCGGCGGCCTGAAAATCAAAAAGAAACAGATTATCAGCCTGCTGGATAATGAACTCATCACCGTTGGGAATAATGCCATCGAAGTCGTGATGGACACACTCAACAAGATCAATCTGGAAGAAAATGAAATCCTGACGATGTACTACGGTTCCGATACCTCGCTGGTTGAAGCAGAGAAAGCCGCGGTAACGATACGCGAAAAATATAAAAAATTGCAGGTGGAGATCATCCGCGGCAGCCAGCCCCATTACAACTTCATTATTTCGATAGAATAACCAAGGAGGACCGGACAAGTGACAGTAAGTATTGTGACCGATAGTCTTTCCGACCTCGCCGGCGGTTTGATCGGTAAACTTGATATCACCGTGGTGCCTTTGACCGTGTTATTCGGCCACGAAACTTTTCTTGACCGTGTCACCATCAGCACCGACGAATTCTATCATCGCCTCGTGCACGGCGATGTGTGGCCTGCTTCCACTCAGCCGTCCCCACAGGATTTTGCCAATACCTATGACAAACTCGCCGAAACCAGCAACGAAATCCTGGTTATCATCCTCTCTTCCAAACTCAGCGGAACCGTCCAGTCAGCCACGGCCGGAAAGCGTCTGATGAAGGCCAAAAAATGCCGTGTCGAAGTAATTGATTCTCAAACAGTCGCCGGCGGCCTGGGCCTGGTCGTATTGTCTGCCGCCCAAAAAGCGCGGGAAGGCGCCGGGCTGGACGAACTTATCGAATTCACTCAAAAAGCCTTGAAACGGTCTCATTTCCTGGTCTATTTCGATACGCTCAAGTACCTGACCAAGGGCGGTCGTATCGGCAAAGCGCAGGGTTTTCTCGGTTCGGTTTTGTCGATCAAACCAATCCTTAATATCAAAGACGGCGAGATGTCACCTGTAACCAGGGTCCGTTCAAATTCAGCCGGGATTGCGTATCTCAATAATTATGTCAACAGTTTCAAAGATATCGATTCCATTCTGATCGAACATACCACCTCGGTGGAGAGCGCTGATCAACTGGCTAAAATTATCGCCGCCGCTCATCCCAAAGTTCCGATTCTCCGTTCTACTGTCGCCCCGGTGGCGGGAACGTACGCAGGACCCAATGCTTTCGCGGTCAGCGTCCTAGAAGCGGAAGGAAAATAATTAGTGCCGGTAAAAATTGTTACCGATAGCGCTGCCGACATTCCATCTGCCATTGTCCGGGAACTCGGAATTACAGTTGTGCCCGCATACGTAAATTTTGGGAACAAAAGCTTTCGGGACGGGGTGGATATCAATTGCGACGAATTTTACGACAAATTGACCAATGGACCGGTTTACCCATCCACTTCACAGGCAACCCCGTCCGATTTTGCCGCCGTGTACCGGGAACTGGCGAAAGAAACCGATGAGATCATCTCCATCCACATGTCCGATAAATTCAGCGGTACTTTCAGCTCGGCTCAACGCGGAAAAACCCAGGCTGACGTCAAATGCAACATCACAATGATCGATTCCGGGACAATCACTATGGCATTGGGATTAATCGCAATGTCCGCTGCGAAATTAGCGAATTCAGATAAAAGCCCGGCAGAAATAGTGGCTAATATCCAACAGGGAATAAATAATACGCGTTTACTGGGCACTTTCGATACCCTCAAATATCTCGCCCGCGGCGGGCGCATCGGCAAGGGCAAGGCACTGCTCGGCAGCATCCTCAATGTGAAACCGGTCGTCACGATTCGCGACGGTGCAATTTCACCGGTGGGCAATTTCCGCACGCGCACCAAAGCCCTGGATAAACTAACCGAAATGGTACAAAGTGCATCCGGTGTCCAGGAACTGGCAATAGTACATGCCACAACTCCGGATGAGGCCCTAAATTTAAAAAAACGCCTCAGTCCTTTTGTTACTGATAACCGTCTGTATTTAGCCAGGCTTGGGCCGGCTATCGGGGTGCACACCGGTCCGGGCACAATTGTGTTGGTGATGAGAAATAACGGCGGGAAAACTGAGGTAATCGATGCAGCCTCCAAACCATTAGTAAAACTGCCGCCTTTGCATTTGCCTAAAATAAATCGGCCGACACACCGTTAGGTTTGAGCGTATGCCGGAAATTGACATTGGTTCACTGCGTAAAATCCTGGAATTAGAGCAAAAGAAAGGATGCTCCGATTCCGCCGTTATCGGCGGCCTGGACAAATTCATCCGTCAATGGGCCGATAAAGCAATTGAAATCACTATCGCTCCTTCCCTGTTGGCGAAATTCCAAAAACTGCATGTGCGCGACGGCAAATACGCATCCTTGACGCCAAAGCAGCGTGAAGCTTGGATTAAAAGCGTCCTGGCGTTGGCAGTTGAAATTGAAAGCGGTGGAACGACAAAACCGGCTCCCGTCCGCAAGATTACCGTCAAACCGGAAAAACCGAAACCACAGCCTGAACCGGCTGCCGTTGCTGTCGGCCAATCGCTGGATGCTTCGATTACTACTATCAAAGGCATCAGTACTGCTTTCGCGGCGAAATTCGGCAAATTGGGCGTGAAAAGCATCCGCGATTTGCTGTACTTTTTCCCCGGCCGTCATGTCGATTATAGTCAGATGAAAACTGTTTCCCAGCTCCATGAGGGTCAGGAAGAAACGATCGTCGCCAATGTCTGGGAGGCTAAAATCACGATGCCTGGCGGCCGCCGCAGCACCGAGGCCATTGTCGGGGATGAAACCGGCAATGTCCGCGTGATGTGGTTTAGTAATCCCTGGTTGGCCAAAACCTTGCAGCCTAACATGAAAATCGTGCTCAGCGGCAAGGTCAAGCTGTTTAACGGGCGTTTTGTCTTCGAATCGCCGGAATGGGAGCCGCTGGAAGAAGGCGACCTGATCCATACCGGCCGGCTGGTTCCTGTTTATCCCCTGACCGAAGGCCTGCATCAGCGCCAGACCCGGAAAATGATCAAAGGCATCGTGGATTTATGGGCCGACCGCGTCCCTGATTTCCTGCCTTCTGATATCAAAACTCGATGTCAGTTGATTTCCCTGCCCCAGGCGCTTGCTCAGGCGCACTATCCCGACAATATTGATTTGAAAGACAAAGCCAGGCTGCGCCTGGCTTTCGATGAACTTTTCTTATTACAGTTAGGCGTATTAAGTAAAAAACGTGACTGGCAGGAAAGTCAGCCCGGCACTCCAATTCATCTTAACCAGAAAATACTGGACAGTTTTCTGCAATCGCTGCCCTTTAAACTGACCACAGCTCAGCAGAAGGTGCTAAACGAAATACTGGGCGATATGCAGAAAAACGTGGCCATGTCTCGCCTACTGCAGGGAGAAGTCGGCAGCGGTAAAACCGTGGTCGCCACGGCGGCTCTTCTCACCGCTGTCGCCGACGGTTATCAGACAGCGCTGATGGCCCCGACGGAAATCTTAGCACAGCAGCATTTCGCCACTATCCATAAACTGTTATCCGCCGTCGGTCATTTGCAGGAAGAACGCGACCATCTATACGTCTATTCCGGGATTTTACCGAAACCTGTTACTATCGCATTATTGATCGGGGCCATGACCGCCAAAAACAAACGGGAAATACATCAGCTGATTTTAAACGGCGAAATTGATATTGTCATCGGCACGCACGCGATTATTCAGAAAGATGTCGAATTTAAAAAACTGGGCTTTATAGTAGTGGATGAGCAGCACCGCTTCGGCGTCGCCCAGCGCTCTACGCTGCGCCAGAAAGGGACGAACCCTCATGTGCTGGCAATGACGGCCACACCTATACCAAGGACACTCGCCTTAACGATTTACGGCGACCTCGACCTTTCGGTAATCGACGAACTGCCGCCGGGCAGACAATTAATCAAGACAAAATGGCTGCAGCCTGATCAGCGGGAGAGTGCCTACCGCTTTATCCGTAAAGAAATCGCCGTCGGGCACCAGGCATTTATTCTCTGCCCGCTCATCGAAGAATCGGAGACCGTCCAGGCCCGGGCTGCGGTGGCGGAATATGAATACCTGTCACAGAATGTTTTCCCGAATTTGAGGATGGGTTTGCTTCACGGCCGGATGGCTGCTAAAGACAAAGAGAAAGTGATGCAGCAGTTCCACGATAAAGAACTGGATATCCTGGTTTCCACGCCCGTCATCGAAGTCGGTATCGATGTCCCCAACGCTACCGTAATGATGGTAGAAAGCGCCGACCGCTTCGGTCTGTCGCAGTTACACCAGTTCCGCGGCCGTGTCGGCCGTGGCCCGGATCAGAGTTACTGCATCTTATTATCACAAAATCCATCTGACGTCGGACAGCAGCGGCTCTCCGTGATTGAAACCGTGCATAACGGCTTCCGGCTGGCAGAAGAAGATTTAAGGTTGCGCGGCCCGGGTGAATTCTTCGGCACCCGGCAGAGCGGCCTGCCTGATTTGCGCATGGCCAAACTTTCCGATGTGGCATTGCTGGAATTGGCGCGCAAAGAAGCTGAAAGGCTCTTCACCAGGGACCGCCACCTCAAGAACCCAGAGAATGGTTTGCTCGTGAAAGAACTCGCGCGCGTCTGGACGAGTGAAGTCGAAGAATTGAGCTGAGCGACCAAATATCTTTAGTAGGGTCGGGTTTGAAAACTGACATCCCCTGTTAACCTCGGATAATTCATAACTCACCGTTCTTAACTCTAAACTGGCCGCAATTAATTCAAAGCTAATCTCTTCTCCCTTTAGAGGAGAAGACGATGATGAGGGTGTACAACAAAGCTGCCATCGGATTGTTAATTTATATTCGGTATTTTGATATTGTTTCGTATTTCGTCGTCATTGTTTGCCGAAGGCCGCAGCGAATCGTAGGTACTTTGCCGCAGCCAAATATATATCCAGTTCAACGAGCTGATGTACAGCTTGGAATTTCTTGATTATTGTTTCTTGATTCTTGGTTATTTCCCCTAAAAGAGGTGACAAAATCCCCTTGACAGGCCTCGAATAACCCGTCATATAATA
>PMCB01000011.1 GCA_003153955.1 Dehalococcoidia bacterium
ATGAAACTATCTACAAGAACACGGTATGGAACGCGGGCATTGCTGGACTTAGCCTTACATCAGGCGGAGTCACCTGTATCGCTTAAGGATATTGCGGAAAGACAGCAGATTTCGCTGCAGTATTTAGAGCATTTAATCACGCCTTTGATTGCTGTCGGTATAGTTCGCAGTATCAGAGGTCCGAAGGGAGGCGTTGCCCTGGCCAAACCACCCGACCAGATAACGTTGAGTCAAATTATGAAACTCCTTGAAGGTTCAACCTCTCTGGTGGAATGCGTTGATAATCCTAAGCTGTGTTCCCGTGCTGAATTATGCGTGACCAGGGATATTTGGGACGAAATGAATAAGGCAATGAATGGGGTCATGGAATCGACAACTTTACAAGATCTGGTTGAACGCCAAAAAAATAAGAAACCATCAAAAGAAGCGATGTACTACATCTAAGTTTTCCAATCCGGCAATAAATGATAATTTGAGGTATCTCTGACCGTGACCGACAGGTATTCAAGACAAATCCTCTTTTCCCCAATCGGTAAAGATGGGCAAAAAAAGCTGGCCGAAAGCAACGCGGTAATTATCGGATGCGGTGCGTTAGGCACGGTAATCGCGACGGTCCTGGTGCGTGCCGGCGTGGGGAAAGTTAAAATTATCGACCGGGATTTCATCGAGTACCACAATCTCCAGCGGCAGGTTCTTTTTGATGAAGATGATATAAAAAACCGCCTGCCCAAAGCGGTCGCCGCTGAGCGGCACTTGCGAAAAGTGAACTCGACAGTTGAAATTGAAGGAATCGTGGCTGATGTAAATTTTACCAATATTGAAAAACTGGTTCGTGACGCGGATATTATTTTGGATGGACTGGATAATCTGGAAACCCGGTTCCTGATTAATGACGCAGCTCTAAAGGCGAAAATTCCCTGGGTTTATGGCGGCTCAATCTCTTCCTTTGGGATGACGATGAATATAATCCCGGACAAAACGCCGTGTTTACGCTGTGTCCACAGTAATACATCAGGCGGCATGTCTTTAACCTGTGATACCGCCGGTGTCGTCGCGCCCGCTCCTTTTGTCACTGCTTCATTGCAAAGCTCGGAGGCCATAAAAATATTGGTTGGCGATGAGCATATTAATCGGGATATGATATCAATAGATGTATGGACAACGGAATTAAAACATTTCAAAATAAAACGTCGTCCTGATTGTCCCGCTTGCGGCGGAAAATATGAATTTCTGGACGCTCAATTTGGAACCAAAACTACCTCGCTTTGCGGTCAAAATGCGGTGCAGGTTTTAAATCCCGGAATCAAACACGTTTCTTTCGAACAGTTAGAGTCCCGATTGAAAAATGTCGGGAAGGTCAGCCATAACGAATTTATGCTTGATTTTATGGCCGATTCCCAGGAGATGGTAGTGTTCCCGGATGGCCGGGCGATTGTAAAGAACACTGCCGATGAATCGTTAGCCCGCGGGCTTTATGCGAAATATATCGGAGCGTGAAATGATTTATCTGGATAACGCCGCGACGTCCTGGCCGAAACCGGAAAGTGTTTATCGAACGATGGATGATTTCCTGAGGACAAAAGGTGGCAACCCCGGCCGGGGAAGTAATAGTATGGCTTTAGCCGCCGGGGAGACTGTTGAGGAAACCAGGCGGTTGGTAGCCCGTTTGATTAATGCCTCGGAAACTAACCGTGTCATCTTTACGCTTAACTGCACCGATGCACTAAATCTGGGTTTGAAAGGTCTTCTCAAACCTGGCGACCATGTTATCACGGATAGCATTAGACATAACTCGCTGGTCCGGCCACTTAAGAAACTTGAAGTGCATGGGGTCAAAATAACCGCATTGTCTCCGTCACCGGATACCGGAGTTGTATCTGCTCGTGATATTGAGGCTGCAATCACTCGAGTAACGAAACTTATTGTAGTAACTCATGCTTCTAATGTAAATGGGGTAATTCAACCCATTAATGAATATGGAATCGTGGCCCGGCGGCATCATCTTTTTTTCATGGTTGATGCGGCCCAGACCTTAGGTAAACACCCGGTTGATGTCGCGGCCGGTAATATCGATTTACTCGCTTTTTCGGGACACAAAGGATTGTTCGGCCCTCCCGGCACCGGCGTGCTTTTTATCGGCAATCGTGTTAATCTGGACTCAGTGCGTGAAGGTGGCACCGGTTCGTTTTCGGAACGGGAAGAACAGCCTGATATTTTGCCTGACAAATACGAAAGCGGGACTTTAAATAGTGTCGGGATCAGCGGTCTCGGCGCAGGACTGAAATATATCTTCGATGAAAGTTTGGACAAAATCGTTGCCCATGAGAAATTTCTTACCGATAAACTGATTGCTGGTCTGAGCCATATCCCCGGGGTAAACCTGTATTTACCCGAAGATTTGTCGAGGATGGTGCCGGTCGTTTCTTTCAACATCAAAGGATACCAGCCCGGAGAAGTCGGAACCATCCTCGACCAGTCGTTTGATATAAAAGTGAGGGCCGGATTGCAATGCGCTCCGGCTGCCCATAAAACGTTCGGCACTTTCCCTGGAGGCACTGTAAGGATCAGTCCCGGTTACCTTAACCTGGCGGAAGAAATTGATTTAACGGTTAAAGCCGTGGAAAGGATTGCCGGTTCCCGTAAATTGGGATAATTGTATTCGGTTGTATTAAAGGCACCTGATCAGTAAGTTAAAAGACAAAGGAATAGATAATTTTCAAAAGGATGATTTCATGTTTGCTCGGATCAAAGAGGATGTTCATAATATATTCGCCAACGACCCTGCTGCGAGGAGTATACCGGAGGTAATCTTCTGTTATCCCGGTCTGCATGCCCTATGGTCGCACCGCGTAGCCCACTTTTTCTGGCAGCATCGGCAACGGTTTTTGGCCCGTTATATCTCACATGTCAGCCGTTTCCTGACAGGAATAGAAATCCATCCTGGAGCAAAAATAGGCCGGAGGTTCTTCATTGATCATGGATCCGGAGTTGTTATCGGAGAGACGGCTGAAGTAGGCGATGATGTTCTGATGTATCAAGGCTCGGGATTGGTGGGCACTTCCACTAAGAAAGAGAAGCGCCATCCCACTATTGGAAATAATGTGGTGATCGGTACGGGGGCGGTAGTTATGGGCGCTATTACTGTGGGTGATGGAGCCAGAATCGGCGCAGGTTCTGTTGTAAATAAAACGGTTCCTCCCGGAGCCACGGTCGTGGGCATTCCGGGCCGGATAGTTGAAGATAGTCATAAAACGACCGCAGACTTAGAACATGGAAAATTACCCGACCCCGTTGCTTCTGCTATCAGGATTGTATTGGCCGAACAGGGAGCACTTAGGGAGCGTTTGGCCCGCATTGAAATTATTGGCGGAATAACCGTTCCATCGGATATATTTAGTGAAAAGATACAGGAAATCGTCCGGGAATTCAACGATGGTGAAGGAATATAAGCTCGGAAAAGAAAAGGAGGCCGCAACTTGACCAAGATAATTGAAAGAACTGCAAAAGATATCGGCCTTGTGGAAACTCAATATTTTACATTTGGCAACCAACCAGAGGAATTCATGCTGGAATCAGACGAAAAGCTTGGGCCTGTTACGCTTGCTTACGAAACCTACGGGATGTTGAATCAAGATAAGTCCAACGCCATCCTGATTTTGCATGCACTGACCGGAAACGCCCATGTTGCCGGATTTCATCCTGATGAGAAAGATCCCGGCTGGTGGGATAATATGATCGGGCACGGCAAAGCGTTCGATATTGATAAGTATTTTGTTATTTGCTCGAACGTCATCGGCGGGTGCCAGGGGTCTACTGGCCCGTCTTCAGTCAACCCGAAAACCGGAAAACCCTACGGATTGGATTTTCCCCTGATTACGATTAAAGATATGGTCAGCGCTCAGGCCCATCTGGTTCGCAGCCTCGGTATTAGGAAATTGCTGTGTGTCGCCGGCGGTTCTATGGGCGGGATGCAAGTGCTGCAGTGGACGGTTTCTTTCCCCGAGATGGTCGCTACCGCGATTCCGATTGCCACCTCCGCCCGGCATTCCCCGCAGCAGATTGCTTTTAACGAAGTGGGACGCCAGGCAATTATGGCCGACCCGGACTGGCAAGAAGGGCATTATTACGGGAAATCCGCGCCGGGGCGGGGCTTGGCCGTCGCGCGTATGATCGGGCACATTACTTATATGAGTGACGTTTCCATGGCTGAGAAATTCGGGCGGCGGGTCAAGGAAGAGCATGGGGACAGGAAATTCAGCCCCGATTTCGAAGTGGAAGGTTACCTCCAATACCGCGGGGATAATTTTGTAAAAAGGTTCGATGCNNAAGGCCATCGACCGTTTTGACCTTACTAACGGAGATTCCCTGGATAAAGTTTTCAAAGGAGCATCATCTGTCAAATTTCTGGTTATCGCCTTCAAGTCCGATTGGTTATACCCGGCGTACCAGTCTAAAGAAATTGTTAAGGCCTGCAAACAGGCGCAAATAGACGTCAGCTACTGCGAATTGAACTCCACTTACGGGCACGATGCTTTTCTGGTGGAAGTGACAGAACAGGAACATTTTATCAGGAATTTCCTGAGAAGGATATCCGATGAGTAACAATCAAACTGTACCAATCGATTTAAAAAAGGTAAAATTGGAATACAGGGTTATCCTCCACCTTATCCCTAAAGGGTCCTCTGTGCTTGACCTTGGCTGCGGCGATGGGGAATTATTAAGTTTATTGGTGAAAACAAAAAATGTGCGGGGCAGCGGGATTGAAATCGACGAACAAGCAGTGCGGAAATGCGCTTCGCTGGGGATCAGCGTCTCGCAGCAGGATATTGAAGGCGGCTTATCGGATTACGGTGACAAATCATTCGATTTTGTGATTCTGAACCAGAGTTTGCAGCAGGTGGTTAAATTGGAGTCTGTCCTTAAGGAGACATTGCGCGTCGGTTCCAAAGTGATTATCGGCTTTCCGAATTTCGTCTATTATAAATCACGGCTGCAAATGGTTTTCGGCGGCCGTACACCGGTCACGCCTTCCTTGCCCAATATGTGGTACGATACTCCCAACCTGCATTTCTTGAGTATTTCCGATTTTCTGGCTTACTGCCGCGCCAGAAATCTGGAAATTGAGAAAGCCGTTTATCTTGATGGCAACAGAATAATTAAATTTTTCCCTAATGTTTTTGCGCAAACCGGTATTTTCCTAGTGAAAAATCGCGCATAAAGGAGCGGATTCACGAATGAAGCAGATATATCTTGACTATGCCGCCACTACCCCGGCTGACCCCGCAGTAGTGCAGGCGATGCTCCCTTATTTCCATGACGCTTTCGGCAATCCCTCGGCCATTTATTCGTATGGGCAGGAAGCCAAAAACGCTGTCGAAGAAGCAAGGGCAAAAGTTGCCCGTCTCGTTGGCGCCCGTGATGATGAAATAGTATTTACCGGCAGCGGCACCGAGGCCGATAACTTCGCGCTAAAAGGTATCGCTTTCGCGAACAAGAGCAAAGGCAACCATATCATTACCTCCTCCATCGAACATCATGCCGTGCTCGAATCGTGTAAATTTTTAGGGAAAATGGATTTCAAAATTACTTATCTCCCGGTTGATGGTTACGGNNGTCGGTGAAATCAGCATGGTCGCCAAAGAGGCCGGCGTCTATTTTCATACCGATGCGGTCCAAACGGTCGGGCATATCCCCGCTGATGTTAAAGAACTCGGCGTCGATTTGCTTGCCATGTCCGCCCATAAGTTGTACGGTCCCAAAGGCGTCGGGTTATTGTACATTAAAAAAGGCACTATAATAATGCCTTTCCTGAATGGCGGCGCCCAGGAAAGGGGCTGGCGCGCCAGCACGGAGAACGTGCCGGGCATCGTCGGTTTTGGAAAAGCAGCCGAACTTGCCGTCCTGGAGACTGACTCCGAAGGGGCTCGTATCACCCGTCTCAGGGATAAACTCATTACCGGTATTCAAAAAAATATCGACCATATCCGTCTTAACGGCCATCCGGTGCAACGGCTGCCGAATAATGTCAATATCAGCGTAGAATTTGTGGAAGGCGAAGCGATGTGCCTCAATCTGGACATGTCCGGGATTTGTATTTCCACCGGTTC
>PMCB01000033.1:0-6643 GCA_003153955.1 Dehalococcoidia bacterium
AGATACAAGAGATTAAGACAGAATTAGTACCACCTGCGCAACACCCGCCAATTGTCTCTATACCGACACACGGCCTATATCTCTTTTCCGTAGGGGTGGGTTTCGAACCTTGAGCATTTTGAAATTATTATCGAAATGTATGCCCGCCCCGGAATTAGTGGCACACAATTCCTGCCGGTCCCCATCCCAATTGTCATTCTTGAGGCTCGCAAGCCGAAATATTTTTGCCATTAAGGCAAAATATACCGACCTGATCGGGAATCCCCCCACCATAACTTCCCACAAACCGTCTTTGCGAGGCGCAAAAGTAACGAAGCAACCTGAAATTCAACTCTTACTGAGATCCGCTCGCTTGGTATCATTTCAGTTTTCAAACAGCCCGGTTTCTAAAATCACAGTTCATTTAGGGGTAACATCTGCAATTCATGGTCTGTCTAATTATCAATCGTACTGGAAGCACCGAATCTATCTTTTTATAACGCATTTCTTCCGAAATATAACAAAACGGCCGTAATCACCAGCAATCCCCAGTATAAGGCCGGTACCGGCCCCCACCACGTTTTATGCCACCAGATTTTCCCTTTCCGGAAATTCTTTATCCCGTAATACGGATTCAAAACAAACCACAAAAAATCTTCGATAAAAACCATCCCCACGTAAAACCCCAGCAGCAGACATTCCAGCCGCCAGTTCCAATGGACTAACAGCAGCGGCAGATGCACCATTGCAATCAGGAACAGCGTCATGTAGACATGATAACCGGTCAACGGCCGTCCGCCGGTTAACTTCATCACCCATCCATTTTCGATGCGCCACCCCGGGGATTTTGCTGCCCATCCGTCTTTCCCCTCGATCTGTATCTCCCACAACGCCAGGATAAAGGCCAGACAAACCATAAAAATCAGCAGCCCGATCATTTTCTCATCCCCCTGTTTATAAACCCGATGTTATTACCTGCCCGTCTGCTTGTCAAATCACATATTTTGGGATATGCATCAGCAGTTAATAGAACAATAAAATTATTTATCGGCAATGAATATTCTCAATAATACCATCTAAGTGCTATAATTATTTGAATTATGGATTGGAGAATTTTAGTGTCGCGGAAACGTCTGTTTGTATTATTGTCTGCGATTGTAATTTTGTCGCTGGTGGTTTCATCTTTTATCATAATTGGTAGAATCCGTAACACCGCTCTTTCCTTACCTGTTATTTTAGTAAATTATCCCTCTGGTGGCGAAACCTTTCATTCGGGGGAGACTATCACTATTTCGTGGAAAACAATTAATGTCCCTAAAAATAATCCAGTAAATATAACTTTAATATCTACCTATGGGACTGAAACAGATATTACCGGACTAAATGGGGTGCGGGATACAGGAAATTACAAATGGACAATTCCGGGTTCAGTAAACGGTTCTCACGAAGAAATAATCATCAAAGGCACACTCGGCGGTAACTCTCCGATTTCCGGCGGCAGTAGCTACTTCAACATCACAAACTGATTAATACTCATACAGGTCAATGATATCCGTAATTCGTTTTTTATTTGGAATTTGGTGTTTGCCGGAAAGCCATTTTCGGTACTTGACGCAATCAATGTATACTCAACTCAACGAGTTGATGGAGAGCTTGGAATTTTATTTTATGGCATACTTAAGTTAGGCAGCGCCCACCAGGCATATCCACACCCGCAAAAACCGGAAAACAATATCCCCTCCCATAGCCGTTATTCATTAATCGTGCTTGACACAATAATGAGTGAAGACTAATATTTAAGCACTTCGTGGAATTATAATGAGCCTAAATCGTTTTACGTCTGAGGTGGCAATTTATGGAACACAATCAATCTAAAAATAATCGCCGGGTATTCAGCGCTAATCGCTTGTTGCTGCCGCTAGTCATTCTCTCTATTTTGACGCTCAGTTTATTATTTGTTGACGTTTTTGCCGTTTATGCCTTAAGGAGCAATTCCGACGCTATGTCAACTATTATTGAATACGAAACATGGGCTAACAACCGGTTTAGTAGTGAGCTGAACCGCTTTACGTCGGCGAATAGCCAATTATCGTCGGTGCAAACGCAGTTAGATTCGGTTCAGGCGCAACTGGCATCGGCACAATCGCAAATCAAACTCTATCAAAACACTTACGGTGAGGTTGAATCCGGCGATATACATCCCACCATCGGCCCGGATGGTCAGCCCATTACTTTGGTCGGTAATCCTTCGGCAGTTGATCCGACATTTGCTCAGCTGCAAAGTTTTCTCTTAGCGGATAAAACAGATCAAAATACTTATGTTCCGGGCGCCTATGTCTGTGCCGACTTTGCCCGGGATGTTTACAACAATGCNNAGCGAAGGCAATGCGCTGAATGCCTTCATGACCACAGATAAAGGTTTGGTTTTCATCGATTGTACCGGGTTGGAAGCCCTTCAAGCCGGGCCGGCGAATAATGACAAAATCGTCAGCGTTAAAATCGGCATTGATTATCAACCTGTAGGCTTGTTTCCGGTCAACGGCCAGTCCGTAAAATACCAGGATGGCGGAACAATTGCCGACGTGCAGCTGGATTGGTAATAAATATTTTTCTTCCCAGGACAAAAACAGAAAAGATTCGGAAAATCAAAGTTAGTCCTCTTTGAGTCGCAGCGAAAGTACTTCACGATGTGAATGTATACGCCCCACCCTCAGTCCTCTCGCCCCGGCGTGGGAGAGAGCCAGAGAGAGGGGGATTAGGCCGTCTCGGATTTGTTGGTCGGGGTGGGAGGATTTGAACCTCTGACCCCCTGCACCCCATGCAGGTGCGCTACCAGGCTGCGCTACACCCCGTCGATTCCCAACGATTAATTTTGCTACATTACAGTCTGATAGTCAAGTGCCAAGGGCCCCTGTATCCAAAATTCCCCCCGGGGAGTAAAATATATTTAACCATGACTGATATTTCGCAGAACATCCGGAAACTTTTCAGCGACTTGCCCCCCGGCATTCAACTGGTGGCCGCGGTTAAAACCCGCACGCCCGCGGAAATTACCGAGGCTGTTCAATCCGGCATCAAAATCCTCGGAGAAAATTATGTTCAGGAAGCCGAAGACCACTTTCAGGCCGTCGGCAAGATCGCCCAATGGCACTGCATCGGCCACCTCCAGAAAAATAAGATCAAAAAAGCCGTGGAAATCTTCGACATGATTGAAACCGTGGACTCGTCGGAAATGGCGCGGGAAATCGACAAACGCTGTTACGCTATCGGTAAAATCATGTCTGTCCTCATCGAAGTCAACAGCGGCTGCGAACCTCAGAAATCCGGCGTCATGCCCGAAGATGTCATTGCTCTCGCGCAATCTATATCCGTCCTGCCCAACGTCCGCTTGATGGGCCTGATGACGATGGGGCCGGCCCTCGGCGACCCCGAGGCTTCCCGCCCTTACTTTGTCACCACCCGCAGGGTATTTGACGAACTTAAAACCGGGAATCTGCCCAATGTCACCATGCAGTACCTCTCCATGGGCATGACCAACTCTTACCGCGTCGCCCTAGAGGAAGGCTCGAATATAGTCCGCCTCGGCACCCTCATTTTCGGCCAACGATAATTTACCTTAGCTCTCTTTGATTCGCAAAGAAATACTCACCATAGGCCGGAGCAAAGTATCGGAGTCTTTCGAAATAAAGTAAACTTAAATAACAAAGAGTCTCCGAATGATGTTCAAAAAAGGAAAATAAATGGTCACTGAAGAACAGGTAAAAACCGCCCTCCGTCAGGTCTTCGTCCCCACTGCCGAGCAGAGCATAATCGACCTCAACCTCGTGCGTAAAATCACGGTCGCCGATAAAAATATCACTGTCACCCTGGCCTCCACCGCATTGGCCGACGAGGTGCAGAATTTCGTGGCCGCCGGCGTTAAATCTGCCCTGCAGCAATTTAAAAACACCGCGGTTCAGGTTGATTTTGTCGAGGCCAAACCGCAAGAACTAAACGAGATTAAAAACATCGTTGCCGTGATGAGCGGTAAAGGCGGCGTNNAATGTCGGCATCCTCGATGCGGACATCACCGGCGCCAGCATCCCGCGGATGTTCGGCATCACCGCCCGTCCCTTCGGCAGCGAAACCGGACTGCTCCCCGTGGTTTCCCAATCCGGCATTGAAGTGATGTCCATGAACCTCCTTTTGCCGCAGGAAGAAAGCGCCGTCATCTGGCGCGCGCCGCTGCTCTCCAAAGCCATCACCCAATTCTGGACCGATGTCGTCTGGGGCAAGCTCGACTATCTGCTCATCGACCTGCCGCCCGGGACCGCCGACGCCCCGCTGACCGTGATGCAGTCCATCCCGATTACCGGCGTCATCATCGTCTCCACCCCCCAGGGCCTGGTGGAAATGATTGTCAAAAAAGCGGTGGACATGGCCCAAAAGATGGAAAAACCCATCCTCGGCATCGTCGAAAANNNGATAACGGCGATATCGAACACTACTCCGGCGAATCCATCGCCCTCCTCGGCAAAGCTCTCGCAACCGCTTTAAAAAAAGATATCGACAACCCGTGATTCTGTAGGGGCGAGTTTATAACTCGCCCGCCCCGTTATTCCTGAAAAACAAAGGAGGTGCCTTATGCCCCCAATCGTCTCTATCGTCGGAAGGTCCAAATCGGGTAAAACCACCCTCATCGAAAAACTCATCGTTGAACTGAAATCGCGCGGCTTTCATATCGCCACCGCCAAACACACCCACCGCGACATGACTCTGCCGGAGTCCGATAAAGACAGCGACCGCCACCTCAAAGCCGGCAGCGAAACCTCGCTGATTATCGACCCGCACGGTTTGATGATGATTAAACCACTGCAAAAGGAACTCAACCTGACACAGATCGCCCAGATTATCGGGGAAGACTATGACCTCATCCTGACCGAAGGCTACAAGCAGGATGACGCCCCCAAAATTGAGGTGCACCGCAAAGAAAATGCCCCGCCCCTCACCGATGTCAAAAAACTCTTCGCGATTGCCACCGACGAACCGCTGGACACCAAAGTCCGTCAGTTCGCCCTGGATGACATCAAAGCCATCGCGGATTTACTCGAAACCGGCTTCATCCAACCGAACCGGGAACGCTTCACCCTGCTGGTCAACGACGTTCCCATCGCCCTGAATGCTTTCACCGAGGAAATTGTCGAAAATGTAGTGCTGGCCATGGCCAACAACCTCAAAGGCGTCGGGAAAATCGGTACCCTCAAAATATTCCTGAAAAAAGAAGTTTAGATAGGGCATCAAGATCTATATCAAATATTCCTTAAGGGATATTCTCTCTCCCTGTCAGGGAGAGGTTAGGAGAGAGTTGCCGCGTGTTGTCAATTCACCGATTCAGGTTATATCTGTTTCGTATTTCGAATTTCGGATTTCGTGTTTTTCGTTTATATCCTTCCGAACTCTTTCTCCAATTGCCCGATGCTCAGGTGCAGCATCGTGGGACGGCCGTGCGGACAGCTATTCGGCAGGTTCACCTGCTCCAGTTGCCGGATTAATTCCCGCATCTCATCGTCGGTCAGTATCTTGCCGGACCTGACGGCACTATGGCAGGCCAGCGATTTGATGATGTCGTCCTCGACGTTCGTGGTCTGGCCACGGGGGTTGTTAAGAATCTCCTTGAGTGCTTCAAGCCAGTCGCCGTCTTTCAATACCGACGGCACGGCCCGCACCAGGTACGTCCGCTCGCCGAACGCCTCGATCGTAAACCCGAAATCCTGCAGCTGCGCCGCCTCCGCTTTCAGCATCTCGTCCTGCGGCGGCGTGACTTCAAAACTGTACGGTTCCAGCATCCCTTGCACCTGGATGTCGCGGGTGGCTTTCTCCGCCAGCAGCTTCTCGTACATAATCCGCTCGTGGGCGGCATGCTGGTCGATGACGTACACTCCGTCCGGCCCCTCGGCCACAATGTAATTGCCCGCCGCCTGTCCCAGCACCCGCAGCAGCGGCAGTGTCAGTTTGGGACTTTGTGCATTCGTTGAAGGTTGGGCAGCGCTGTTTTCTCTAACCGGCCCCGACCATAAAGGCTGCGTCATGCCGGATGACTGTCCGGTGTATTGTTTTTGTGATTCTTCGATTTTGGCCACCGGCGCGTTAGTGACCAGCACGGTTCTTACGGCCCGCTGCACCGCCGTAAAAACGGCGCGTTCGTCCTGAAATTTCACCTCGGCCTTGGTCGGGTGAATATTGACGTCCACCTCCGACGGCGGTAAATTAATGTTGATAATTGCGATGGGGTGCCTGCCCTGCATCAGCAGTCCCTGGTAGGCTTCTTCCACCGCCCGGGTCAGCAGTCGGCTCCCGATGACACGCCGGTTGACGAAGAAACTCAATGAATCGCGCCCCGCTTTATTTACCGACGGCGCCCCGACCATCCCCGTGACCGTAATCGGCACTGCCTGCCCGTCCTGCCAGCCAACTTCGCCGCCGCTGATTTCCAGCATCCGGTGCGCCGTCTCCAGTCCGTAAATTTCAATCACGACATCGAGCAGTTTGCCGCTGCCCGTGGTCTGCAGCGCGGTACGCCCGTCGATGTTCAGGAAAAACCGGATTTCGGGATAAGCCAGCGCGTATTGGCTGACCACGTTGGCAATATGACTGTTCTCGGTCGCCGTCGATTTCAGGAATTTCA
>PMCB01000033.1:6662-7366 GCA_003153955.1 Dehalococcoidia bacterium
TGCGCCACCGCCGCGATACTGGCCAGCGCCTCGCCGCGGAAGCCGAGCGTGGCAATGCCGTCCAGGTCTTCGACGCTGGTAATTTTACTGGTGGCGTACCGCCCGAAGGCCGTTTCCACATCTTCCGCCGCAATCCCGCAGCCGTCATCGGTAATCCGGATGGATTCCAGTCCGCCGCCTTTGGTCTCAATCGCAATCTGCCCGGCGCCGGCATCCAGCGCGTTTTCCAGCAGTTCTTTCACCACCGAAGCGGGCCTTTCTACGACCTCGCCGGCNNATGCCCTGCCCGCTGAACGCGACCGTAACCTCGTTATCGGCTTTGACCTTTTTGTTGCTCACCACCACGCCCTCCCCGAAAATGCTGTGCCGCACCCGGTCGCCGGCCTTCAAATCAAATGACGGCAAACCCGACGGTTTTTCACTGGCCCCGGCCGTCGCCGGAAAAGTTTCATCGACCCGCACCCGGTTCCAGGCATACACCGCGTCGGTGACTTTATTCTCATGTCCCTGCTGCCAGCCCGGCGAAGTAATCAGGTGTTTGGGGATATCGTCCAGAAAACGCGACGGCGGATTGACCGTGTTCTGCCCCATAAACGTGCGGCGGAACGCATGCAGGATGTACAGCCGCTGTTTGGCCCGCGTAATCCCGACATAGAAAAGTCGGCGCTCTTCTTCCAACTGGTCCGGGTCGTCAATCGAACGGA
>PMCB01000062.1 GCA_003153955.1 Dehalococcoidia bacterium
GGTATAACTGTAAACCGGACGGAGGTGGCAAAACCCACGCTTGAGGATGTATTTTTTAAGTTGACGGAGCACCGGATTCAGGAGGTCCAAATCTAATGATACAAGTCTTAGGTACCTTTACTAAAACCTTTAAATGCTTTTTAAGAATACGGGCTGTATCGATCTTTACTGTAATCTTCCCCATGTTTCTTTTACTCATAACCGTTGTCTCACTTAACAAAAATATATCCGGATCTGATTTGCCTTTAGCCAAGGGTGTACTCACGATTTCCATGATTGCCTTTTCCATAATGCTTGCCGGAGTACTCAATCTTGCAGGATCTATTTCCCGAGATCGCGAGACAGGCGTCTTAACGAAATTGAAATCCATGCCGATCCGCCCCTGGCAAGATTTCCTGGGACGTATACTGGCTGTCGGCCTTCTATCCCTTGTGGCTTCAGTATTATTGGTTGCTGTTGGAATAGCCATTGGCGCCCAGTTTAGTGGAGGTATTACCAATTACGTGGAAGCGTTTGGTTTTCTACTGCTCGCAATTATTTCAGCGGCAAGTATCGGGCTCATCGTCGGAACCTATGCCAAGCTGGTCCTAGCAGCTTTTTTTACCGGATTGGGCATAGCGTTGGGTACTGCCTTTATTTCAGGTATCTTCATTTCCTATGATATTTTACCGTCATATTTTCGCGGGTTTGCCCATATTTACCCTATATCCTCGGCTGCAGCTTCATCCGTCTACCTGCTGCTGGGGGAGAGAGCAGCAGGATATAACCCATTGACAGCAGGCCAGGTTTTGTCGACTTTATTGATTTCGATTGGATTGCTGGCCGCGGGGGTCTTTGTCTATACGAAACAGGGGTGGAAAAGAGAATAGAGGGCGTTTTTGAATTTCCCGATATCGTCTACAAAAAGTTCCCATTGATGGATGAATACAAGCCCAGACGCTGGAACATCAAAGGCGATATGATTCCGCTTACCTTTTCGCTGAAGGCGGCTAAGAATTAACAAGCGATCACAAATATAGTCGTCAAAACTAACAAATATGTTTGACACAACAACTATATCTGCTATTTGTAGCCTTTGAGGTATTTGGCGCCGGCTTTGAACATTTCATCAACCACGCGGCGGGTTTCATCAATGGTCAAAACGGCACCTGTTAACGGGTCAAGGAGAATGGCCTGGAACATTTTGGTTTTATCCTTTTCCAGAATGCCTCGCACTGCCAGTTCGTGAACATTGATTTCGGTGCGGTTCAGAGCTGCCAACTGCGGGGGCAGGCCGCCGACATAACAGGGATGGATGCCTTCGCGGTCGACCAGACAGGGAACCTCAACGCAGCATCCTTTCGGGAGATTGGTGATTAACCCTTTGTTGATAACATTGCCGTTAATCCGGGAAGGTGCGCCGGTTTCGAGTGAATGGATGATGATGGAACCGTATTCGCTGCTGTGCTTGATCGGCAGGTTTTTGGCCGTGGTCAGACGTTTCATTTCGGCGTCCTGGTCTTTGCGCTCCTGTTCCCTGGCCTCGGCAGCGAATTTACCGAAATTGCCGAGTTTAAACTTGCCGATGAGTTCGGGGCGTTTCCGGAAATAAGGCACATACTCGGACATGTGGCGGCTGGACTCGGTCACGAAATAGCCGAAGGCTTTAAATATTTCGGCGCGGACAACATCGGGGCCGGCCCAATGGGCATTCATATCTTCATAAACCGCGGGGTTTTTAAATTTCTCCCGCAGTAAAGGGTAGGCGTCCCGGCCATTCCACTTAAATTCCAGGAACCAGGCCATATGGTTAATGCCGGCGACCCAATAAGAGGTTTCGGCATAGGGGGCGCCGATATAAGCGGCGAGGGTGGTCGAGGTGTGGGGGATGCTGTGGCACAGGCCGACATTTTTAATTTTAGTATAGTCGTTGACAGCCCAGGTAATCATGGCCATGGGGTTAGTGTAATTCAAGAGCCAGGCATCAGGGCAGAGTTCTTCCATATCCCGGCAGATATCTAAAATAGCGGGAATATGGCGGGCAGCATAAAATACGCCGCCGGGGCCGGTGGTATCGCCGACAGCTTCGTCAATGCCGTATTTGGCGGTGATATCTTTATCGAGTTTGGAAGGCTGCGAACCGCCAACCTTAATTGTCACGAAAACATAATCAGCGCCGGTCAAAGCGACGCGGCGGTCGGTGGTGGATTCTATTTTCGTGTTGAGACCGTTTTGCTTTACAAGATTACGGGCAAAGGCTGTAATTAAATCCAACGGTTCCTGAGCGACATCCATGAGGGAAATGGTGCTGTCGCGGAGTTCGGGATAAAACAGAATATCCGTGATGAGATTTTTGGAGAAGGAGTGACTGCCGGCGCCAATGATGACAATTTTAGCCATGGATTACCTCCAGATAATCAGGGGAGAACGAGTACCTTGCTTTCCCATTATATCAGACTCCTGAAATAGTTTATTTCCTCGTAGGAGGTGATGCCTAAATGAAGATTATGGAAGATAAATCCCTCTGTATTCCTCCCGTTCGTCCCTCCGGGACCTGCGGCCTTTCGCGAAAGGGAGAGGTTTCACGTGAAACCAATTACTTCATTGATTACTCCAACTTTTTCGGCAGTTTCATTATATGGTTGGAAGTACCTCAATCTCAACAAAATTGACGAAAACAGCGAGGCCATGCTAGAGTAAACTCGAAAGAGATAGAGGGTAAGTTTTTGGCGGAAGACGATTTTTACGAATAATATTTGGGCACCTTACAAGGTGTCCTTTTTTATGAAAAACAACTTAAAATATGCCGACCAAGAGACAAGGAGAAACAATGACGAAAGAATATAAGATGTGGATAAACGGAAAATGGGTGAAGGCTGAATCAGGGAAAACCTATCCGGTGTTTAATCCGGCGACGGAAGAAGAAATAGCTCAGATTCCATCCGGCGGCAAGGCAGAAGTCGATAAAGCGGTCGAGGCGGCGCGCAAAGCATTTCCCGTATGGTCGAAAAAATCGCAGCTTGAGCGCTCGCAGATTTGTCTGAAAATTGCGGCAGCGTTAAAGGAACATCACGATGAATTAGCCGCGCTGGATGTAATGGAACACGGCACGCCGGCCAAGCGGGCGGATTTTATCGCGGCGGATTTACCGGAATGGTTCGAATGGGCGGCTTACAGCGCCCGACAATTGATGGGGCAAACCGTGCCGAATAGTCCCGATGAACTGGATTATCTGCAGCGGGAACCGGTAGGGGTGGTAGCGATAATTACGCCGTGGAATTACCCGTTACTGATGATTGTGGAGAAACTGGCGCCGGCTTTAGTGGTGGGGAATACCTGCATGATAAAACCGCCGAGCATCGACGCGCTGACAGCTTTTAAACTAGCGGAGATACTGGATACAATCGGACTGACTCCAGGCACGGTGAATGTCATTACCGGCCCGGGTGGCACAGTCGGGGGGGCATTGGCTTCACACCGGGGTGTCGACATGGTGGCTTTTACCGGCAGCTGTGAAGTGGGGAAAGAAATCATGGCGCTGGGCAGCCCGACGCTGAAACGCTGCCAACTGGAATTGGGCGGCAAGAATCCGGTGATTATCCTGGACGATGCAGACATCGAAACCGCGGCCGCGGAAATGGCGCCGGCCCAGTTCAGAAACAGCGGGCAAGTTTGCGCTTCTCCCGGCAGGTTTTTCGTCCATGAAAAAGTTTACGACAAGTTCCTGGAAAAGTTTATTGAGGCGACTAAAAAGATGACCGTGGGGGACCCGACCGACTGGAAGACGATGATCGGGCCGGTGGTGAGTAAAACACATCGGGATACAGTCGAAGGTTATATCAAATCGGCAGTTGACGAAGGGGCGAAGGTTATTTTCGGGGCGAAAAGACCGACGGCGCCGCCGTTTAATAAAGGCTACTGGATAATGCCGACAATTATTACAGGGGTAAAACAAAACATGAAAGTGGCACGGGAAGAAATATTCGGCCCGGTGGCGGTTTTTATGGAGCCCTTCCGCAGCGATGAAGAAGTAATTCAAAAAGCGAACGATACCACCTTCGGTCTGGCCGCTTATGTCTGGACAACGGACGCGGCAAGGGGCATGAGGTTCGTCAATGAATTACAGGCGGGCACGGTGACAGTGGGCAACGTGCACGGCAGGGACCTGGACTTGCCATGGGGCGGCTACAAAGAAAGCGGCATCGGGAAAGAACATTCGCAGGTGGGACTGTACGAATATACCAATCTAAAGCGAGTACAGATCGACATCAAAATGCTGAAGAAATAGGTTTACGGAATAAAAAGAGACCCGACATCGTTGATTTAAC
The DNA here is from genome assembly GCA_003153955.1 of Dehalococcoidia bacterium. Classification (GTDB taxonomy): domain Bacteria; phylum Chloroflexota; class Dehalococcoidia; order Dehalococcoidales; family Fen-1064; genus Fen-1064. The sequence goes on from PMCB01000062.1 coordinate 4,308, forward strand.
GCGCCGGGTCTCTTTTTTGTTTCTCAATTGATACTGGTGAAATAGGCTATCGATTATGGAAAATAAATCCCTCTGTATCTCCCTTTCTCGAAAGGGAGAGTTTCTTGATTTACTACAATATTTTCAACAATTTCCTATTATTAAATCATTGAGATTACGGTCCGGTGACAGTAATCTGATTTACCGACGGTACCCAATATGAAGAATCCGTAAAAAACGGCCCACCGTAAAGGATACCGAGTTCCAGCGGGCCGGGGGCGCCGTTGGACAGCATGTTCCCGTTGACCATATAAGCCAGGCCGATTACGGGCGTGGCGACGTTGGCGGCGGGGGTGGTTACATTGCCGCTGGAATCATAAGTGGTGAAACTGCCATTGGTAATCTGGTCATAAGTAAAGGTAACAGATTTCCCGCCGGCGCCGGAAACGGTCACACTTTGTCCCGGTGTAAGTCCACCAGGTTCGACACCGGGAAAGGAACCCGTCCCTTTAATAACATCGGTTAATTCTGCTCCACCGTAGCGAGCGATGGTGCCATTGGCACTTTTCTCCCCGCCCATATTCTGCATTCCCGTGAGTTTTTCAACATCAGCGATAGTGAATGTTTTAACGACGCTGCCATAGGTTACCGTGAGGATAACGCCGTTAGCCCCGGTAGTAGCGGTGGTACCTGACGCTGTCGTAGTTGAGGTACCAGAAGTGCCGGTCGCCGAGCCACAGGATGCAAGAAAAAGGGCAATTACCAAAAACAAGCTCAGGACTACCCATAAACCTTTTCTATTCACTTTTTACCTCACCGATTCCACCGGACCGTAGACTACGAACCGGAGATTACATCGATTTTATATACCGTTTTGACCCAATTGGACGCGTCCGTAAGGAGAGGCTGCCCGTAGATAATTCCCAATTCAAACGGGCCGACTGAAGTACCGAGGCCATTGCCATTCGCCCAATAGAGTATGGCGATTAAGGGGACAGTAGCACTGGTAGGGGCTGGAGTGGTGGAAACACCGGCGATGTTATAGGTTGGAAAATTGCCGTTGATAACCTGGTCGTAGGTGTACGTAACAGAATAACCATCGGCGCCGGTAATTTTAACACTTTGTCCCGCAACGAGGCCTACCGGCTCAACTCCGGGAGAGTTTTTTGCCCCTTTGATGACATCATTCAAAGCAATCGCGGTGTAAAGATAATCCGGGGTTTTATTAACGGAGCCGTCCTGATTCCGAGGCCCACCATAACCAAAAGAAACTAAAAGAGTTTGCATATCGTTCATCCCATATGTCCTGGTGATACTGCCGTAAGTGACGGTGACAGATGAGGTATCGACATTAGCAGTTGTTGTAGCAGAGGTCGTTGTCGATGAATTGTTCGATGAGCCGCACGAGGCGAGTAACATAGCGCTTATCACGAATAAGCTGAGCACTAACCAGATAACTTTTCTCTTCATTGCTGCCTCCACTTAATTTGTCTGAAAATTTTTTCACACATAATTGACGATACTTTATCATAGCATTTATTTAGTGTCAATAACGATTAGTAATATTTTAATCCGCGTAATTATCTATGCCGGTGATTTATGATATATAATATCGGGGAATATCATATTATTTAAACAGGGAAACAGGAGACGGGCTTGAAAACTGTAAATACGGTACTCGGGCCATTGGAAACATCAAAAATCGGGTTTACGCTAATGCACGACCACATCATGGGGTCAGCCAGCGGCATCCCCCAAGTCTACCCGGAGTTACTGGGGAAAGACTATAAAAAGCGCATTATTAAAGGCCTGACCGCGGCCAAAAAAGCCGGAATAAATACAATAGTCGACGCCGATACGTTCGACCTGGGAAGAGCGGTAAAAATACTGGCAGAAGTTTCGCAATCGAGCGGAGTAAATATTGTCTGCTGCAGCGGCTGGTTTGGCGAATTGCCGGGTTATCTGGGAAGTTTTTCGTCCGACCAGTATGCGCAAATATTTGCACGGGAAGTTAAGGAAGGGATCGAAGGCACGAATATCAAAGCCGGCATCCTGAAATCCGCCGCGGATTTTGGCGGCATAACCCCTAACGGGGCCATATTGCTGCGAGGAGTGGCAAGGGCACAGTTAATGACCGGGGTACCGATAATGCTGCATTCTTACTCCCCGGACCAAATCGGCAGGCAACAGATTGCCATCCTGAAAGAAGAAGGGGTAGATTTGCGCCGGGTTAAACTGGACCATTCAACGGATACAAAGGATATGGAATATCTGACCTGGATTATTGAGCAGGGGTGTTATTTGGGTATGGACAGACTGCCGGGAATCCATGTGCCGCCGCTGGCCCGCGTCAGCCCGGAAGGCAGGATAAAAACGATTAAAGATTTAATCGATGCCGGCTACGCGAACCGCATCCTGCTGGGTCATGACGCTTTCCTGGTTTCATCATTTTTCGACACATTGCCGGATGATGCGAAAAAGAAACTGGAGACGGACAATCCCTACGGTTTTTTTTACATAAATAAAGTGGTACTGCCGAAATTACGGGAGATGGGAGTCTCCGAGAAAATCATTAAAAGCATCTGTATCGACAATCCGCGCAGATTTTTCGAAGGCACATCGGAATAACTTGCGAGTTGGCGATAACTAATTAAATTATCAGATATTTTTAATAGTTAGATTACAAAATAATACATTTCGCGATAAAACGGTAATTTTTCAACTGGCAAGGAAAGTAAATCCATCCGTAAGAGGCTGTGCGAAAATAGTCAATAGAAATTATTTATGTGGATTCCCGATCAGGTCGGGAATGACAAATCCGAATAATAGCTTCAAGTTTTGCCTGAAGCTATTATATTTTTATTTCTTGATTAATACCAAGAAGGACCTAAGCCGTTAAGCCGACAATTTACTGCCAGAGATTATTCTAATAAAGCATACGGGCGGTCATATTGCCCTGATGTACGGCCACTCTAATGTTGCTCGGCACCAGACAATCTCCCGCCAGATAAACCTCGCGGGCCAGACCTTGCAACGCGTTCTGCACCGTTTTATCAGGTTTGGCGCCGGTGGCAATAATTACATTGTCAGTTTTAATGACACGTTTTTGCTGGTCTTTATTTGAAACAACGATACCGTCACCGGTGATCTCTTCAACCTTGGTGCCAGTTAATATTTCCACCTTGTGCTGAACAAGCTGGTCGATAACATAGTCAATCACATCACGCACCATGAGTTCACCAATGGTAGGAAGTATTTCCACCAGAGTAACTTTTTTGCCCTGAGTACCGAGAAATTCGGCAGTTTCAATGCCTACTTCACCGCCGCCAATCACGACGACGTTGTTTCCGACTTTAGCCGAACCTTCTAAAACCTTGCGGGCATCAACGACAAGACTCTTGTCAATTCCCGGAATGGGGGGAAAGAAAGTGCTCGAACCGCTGGCGATGATGATGACATCCGGTTTAAGCTGTTTAACAAGGGCGGGAGTCGCTTCTTTATTCAATTCGACTTTTACGCCGAGTTTCTTGAATTGCGACGTATAATATCGGGGAATACTCATAATTTCACCTTTAAGCGGAGGAATAGCTGCGAGGTTCAATAAACCGCCAAGTTTATTGTCTTTTTCCCAGAGGGTTATGTTATGGCCGATAAGAGCGCTGATACGGGCGGCCTCCATGCCGGCAGGTCCGCCGCCGACGATGAGAACATTCTTCTTTCTTAACGAAGGTTCAAGGTGAGATACCCCTTCCCGCCAGGCATCCGGATTTACCGCGCAGCGGGTTTCGTGGAACCAACCCTGGCAGAGGATATCGTGGCAGGTATTACAGGCAATACAAGTCCTGATTTCATCGAGGCGCCCTTCTTCTGCTTTTTTAGGAAGTTCCGGGTCAGCAACCAGCGGGCGCATCATCCAGACCAAATCCACTTTCCCTTCGATAATGAGTTCATCAGCAAGAACCGGGTCGTTAATGCGGTTAATCACGCCGACCGGGATTTTCACAGAGGATTTGACTTGAGCCGCATAACCGGCAAAGGCTGCTTTAGGGACATAATAGGGGCCCACAGCGGACCACATGGGAGCTTCGTGAGTGCCGCCCGAGAGATGAATTTCATCGACACCGGCTTTCTCCAGGTAGGGGGCAATAGCGGTAATGATATCAGGTGTCAATTGCACAGGGGCTTCTTTTTTATCAAGCCGGTCTAACGCATTGACTTTGATTAACAGGGGAAAATCTTTACCGCACTTTTCCTTGATTCCCCGGATAATTTCACAGGCGAAGCGGGCGCAATTTTCGATACTACCGCCATATTCATCGGTTCGCCGATTAGTATAAGGAGACATGAAGGAGCCAATAAGATAGCCATGGGCGCCGTGAATCTCAACACAGTCATAGCCAGCGTTTTTTACGCGTACTGCCGCGGCAACAAACTGATTTTCCAGATGCTTAATTTCGGCAACGGTCAATTCATGAGGAACAACGCCAAATTTAAACTTAACAGGAGAAGGCGCAACAGGTTTCAAATTTTTTGCGGCCCCGGCTTCGTCAGGACGCATCGCCCGGCCTTCATGCATTATTTGAATCCCGATTTTTACATCAGGGGCCACTTCGCGCATGCGTTTTCCCATCCTGGCCAGCAGGGGAATGTATTTATCATCATCGATTCTGGCCATGGACTCGGTACCCCATCCTGAGATATCAGGGCAAATACCCCCTACCATGACCAATCCGCAGCCGCCCTGGGCACGCTCAACGTAAAAATCTTCCGTGGCCTGAGTAATATAGCCGTGGGAAGCCTGAGGAGCCTGTTCGCCGAAAGCGATCCTGTTCTTAAGTTCCATCGTCCCGATTTTAATGGGTTGGAAAAGTTTTTTAAATTTGTACATATGCGCGCTCCGTAATCAATATTCAAAATAATACCAGAACTCTATAGTTCCCGAGTTTTCATTTTTGTTGCCCCCGGCCGGAATTACCGGCGCCGGAGCATCGAAAAAGATTATATTCCTTACTTTACAGATTTAGCAAGGAAACAAGCCATGGAAGAAAGATATTACTTTTGTTTTCATTGTAACATAAGTGCCAAGCGCAGAAACGATATTATATTTGTTAAGACAGTCGTTTGTATTTGACCGGCATGAAAACATGCGTGAGCGAATACCAGACATAATCAGCGGAATAGAATTGTAAACGGAAAAAGGTTTATAATGACTTCGTAGAGCAAATAAATTAGGAGCAGTTATGTCTGAAAAAATAGTGATGGTTGCAGACCCATTCGGGTTTCCGCTAAAACAAGCAATCAAAGAACACCTGCTAAGCGAAGGATATGAGATACTTGATCTCGGCACTGACTCTCCTGACCACTTTATCGATTATTATGAGGTCGGTTCCAAAGCGGCAAAAGCCATTCAAAACGGGGTGGCGGAAAGAGCGATTATATTTTGCGGCAGCGGAATGGGGGTCTCCCTGACGGCGAATAAATTCAAAGGTATCCGGTGTGGTTTATGCGAGAGCGAATTCACGGCGGAAATGTGCAAACTGGTAAATAATTGTAATATTTTAGCGTTGGGCGCAAAGGTAATATCCGAAACCCGGGCGAAAAAGGCAACGGACCTGTGGCTGACCAGAAAATTTGCCGAAGACGCGACCGAAAGCGGAAAAAAGAAACGAGCCGCAGCACTGGACGCTCTGGCTAAAATTGAAGATGAGAATTTTAAATAATAATTTCGATATGAAATCAGGTATAAAATCCGCTTTATTTTCAAAATTCACAATTTTGTTTGCGAACAGGCACAACGCGGTTGACAGACAGGTACATAAATGTTATCATATTTCAGTTTAAGAAAAGCAGGTAGCCAATAAATGCGCGCATATATTATCAGAAGATTATTATTAATTATTCCAACGCTTTTTATTGTCAGTTTAATCATTTTTACAAGCATCCGTCTGATACCCGGCAGTGTCGTGGATTACATTGTATCATCTTACGAATTTCAAACTAAAGCGGATCTGGCGACCGTAAGACACGAACTAGGACTGGATAAACCCATGCTGGAGCAGTATGGAATATGGATGGGACAGATTATTGTACACGGCAACATGGGTAAATCAATGATAGACCAGAGCACCGTTGTTGAAGATTTAAAAGCCAGATGGCCGGTAACCGTCGAACTGGGCATACTGGCACTGATATTCGCACAGTTAATCTCAATACCGATCGGCATCTATTCTGCTATCAGGCAGGATTCAATCGGTGACTTTTTCGCACGAAGCTTTGCGATATTAGCAATTTCAATTCCTAACTTTTTCCTGGCCACGCTGGTTATTGTTTTCCCGTCAATCTGGTGGCATTATATGCCGTCAATAAAACTGATTGAGTTTACTAAAGACCCGTTGGGTAATTTACAAATGTTCGTTATTCCGGCCATCGTATTAGGGATTTCTATGGCGGGGTTGACGATGAGGATGACCCGGACGATGATGCTGGAAGTATTAAGGCAGGACTACATCCGGACGGCATGGGCCAAAGGGCTAAAAGAAAGAGTGGTGGTATTGCGGCACGCGCTAAAAAATGCGCTCCTCCCGATTATTACCATCATAGGGTCGCAAATACCGCTATTAGTCGGGGGCTCGGTGATTATAGAAAATATTTTCCAATTACCGGGCATGGGGCAGCTATTCATTAATGCTATATCAAAAAGAGACTATACGGTAGTAAGTTCCGTGGTGCTGTTGTATGCCGTGGCGATTGTATTTATCAACCTGTTAACCGATCTGACATACGGCATGCTTGACCCCAGGGTTCACTATAATTAAAAATAAAAATAATAAGACAGATAATATAATGGCAGATAAAGCAATAACTAAAACAACAACGAAAAGACGATCCGGCGCGATGGATTTCATGATAAGATTGATCAGGGAAAAACCGATGGGCCTGATCGGCGGTATTATTACTATTTTATTATTGTTGACCGGGATATTCGCGCAGCAAATGGCGCCTTTCGACCCCAATGTAATCCACGGACTGAATGCACTGCAAGGACCTTCTTTTAAATTCTGGTTTGGGACGGACTGGCTGGGACGAGACGTCCTCAGCCGAGTGATTTACGGCGCCCGCATTTCGTTAATTGTGGGTTTAGCGGCCACGCTAATCGCGACGGTAGTGGAAATTTTTATCGGTATCATGAGCGGATACATCGGCGGTAAATTCGACCTGGTCGTGCAGAGATTCGTTGACGCGGTGATGTGTTTCCCGTCATTAATCATTTTAATGGTGATTATTTCCATAATTCGTCCTTCGATGATTAATATTATCGTTGTTCTGGGAATACAAATGGGGATCGGCGGTTCACGGGTAATCAGGAGCGCAACGATCGGCATCAAAGAAAATTTGTACATTCAATCTGCGGTGGCGATCGGTGCTCCACTTAAAGATATCCTCCGGCAGCATGTACTGCCGAATATCATGGCACCAATAATCATCGAATTTTCAACACGTATGCCGGCGGTCATTCTGACAGAAGCCAGTCTGAGTTTTCTGGGATATGGGATCCCGCTGCCAAATGCAAGTCTGGGCGCATTACTGAGCGGCAGCGCGCGGACTTATATGTTCATCTCACCCTGGATGGTTTTATGGCCGGGTGTGGTTTTGAGCGTGGTAGTGTGGGGCGTGAATATGTTCGGTGATGCCGTGAGAGATATTTTGGATCCGAGGCTCAGAGGCGGTATCGGGCGATACGGATTGTCACCGAAGAGTATCGAAAAAATTAAAAACCAGACAAAAACTGAATCAGAAGTTATAAAAGCAGATTGACAAAATAATACATAAAGTATATATTGATAAAAATTTCCTATATATATATACAAAAATAAAAAAAGGAGAGAAGAAATGCGAAGAAAGATTGCGTGGTTAGCGTTAAGCTGCCTGATCGTCGCTGCTATTTTGTTGTCTTCTTGCGGCAAAACAACGACAACAACAACAAGCACGACGACAGCACCGACGTCAACCACAACATCGACAACAGCCACATCGACGACAACGTCGACAACCACACCTACCTCTACCACGAGCGTGACTACCACGGCAACCACTGCCACCACAACGGGCACAATCAATCCTGGCTCACTAACCGCACCGACTTACGGCGGGACATTAACACTGTTCATCAGTTCGGGCAACCAGGACCCGACCGGGTGGGACCACATGTACACTTCGGACCTCGGTTCCGGAGCCCGCTGGGGCAACCCTTACATGGAATGGCTGCTCACCGGCGATATCGCGAAATACGGCCTTGGGCCCGGCGCAGACGGGTCATTTGCGTTCAACCTTTACGAAGGCGTCCCCGAATTTAAGTACGGAGGCGTCGTTGCCAGCAGTTGGACGGTTCAATTGACCCCAGTATTGACCTATACCTGGACAATCCGCCAGGGTATCATGTTCACCGGAAACACGAACATCGGTATGGCACCGCGAGCACTGACCGCAGCTGATGTCGTATACTCCGAACAACGCGCGATGAGCAGGTCCGGCTTTGCCGCGGCTTTCTCATGGCTTTCATCCACCCAAGCGACCGGAACATACACAGTCGTCTGGACCTGCGCCAGCTTCTATACAAACTGGGCATGGAGACTGGGCGGCACAGCTTTAGGGCAAATCTGGGCACAAGAAGTAGTTAACGCTACCGCTCAGGGCGGCCCCGATAACTGGAAAAATGCCTGCGGTTCCGGACCCTTTATGCTGACTTCCTATATTCAGGGTTCCTCTGCAGAATACACCAGAAATCCCAATTATTGGGCTTCAGTCACTATCAACGGTAAATCCTATCAAGAACCGTTCATTCAAAAACTGGATTATCCAATCATTCCCGATGTTTCTACCCAGATCGCTGCGGTAAGAACCGGCAAACTGGATTGGGATCCTAAAGTACCGATCACCTACCAAGCAAACTTAGCCAGTTCCGCTCCTCAGATGACCGCGGCGGAATATACGTCCGGTAATGTTGATTTCCTGAAATTCAACAGACTTACTTCTACGGTTGTCAACCAGCAAGCGGTACGCCAAGCATTAATGATCGGCACCGACCTGAACACAATTGCGACCCTTGAGTACGGCGGCGGAGTAGCCTACAGCTGGCCGTTAGCTCCGGGCGCTGCCGGATATGTCCCGCTAGCCCAATTGCCGGCCGCGACGCAAACCTTATGGACCTATAATCCGACACTGGCGAAACAAATGCTGACCAGCGCCGGCTTCCCCAACGGTTTTACAATTCAGCTGGATGTCGGTCCGGTTCAAACCGAACAAGATGTAGCTAATATCCTTGCAAGCGAATGGAAGCAAATCAACGTGACGGTGAAGATCAACGTAATTGACGCGACAACATCAGCAGCTGAGTACAACAACGTCACATATAAAGACGCGATGTTCTCCAGCTTCACGGTTGTTAATCCGTTCACGGCTTTGAACCTAGCACGCGCAGGGCTCGCCGGTTCGACCTATCTGACCAGCGATCCTTCCGGAATGGAAGCCATGTATGTACAGGCAGCAGCTAATGCGGATGTGGCATCTCGCGAATTGCAACTGGAGAAGCTCAATATAGCTTACCAGACAGATGTCGGCGCTATCGGCTTTGCCAATGCCTATGTCTTGAACTGCTACTGGCCGTGGTTGAAGAACTACTACGGAGAAATCGATGCTTCGTACTACAACCAGATCCCGATGATCAAGAGAATGTGGATCGATCAGTCATTGAAATCAGGTTTAGGTCACTAATACCTAACACGAACTGAAACAAAGTATCAGTTGAGACAAAAGGGGCTGCGAACTTTCGTTCGCAGCCCCTTATTTTTAGAAATTATCAGTATTAATTAACAATAACAGCCATGAGGTTTAAAAGCGGCAGCATGTTTTAGAGGGTTTAGAGGGTTTCAAAAAGCTTGCCGAGACCTTTAACAGGGCCTTTGACATTTAACGCTTTCATACCTGCCCAGTAACAATTGGCATCATCAAAAACGACCGGTATCCCGAATTCGGCTTCTAATCTTTGGACTACAGGCGGGCTGACCCAAACGCCACAGGCGATGAATATGCCCTGAGCGCCGGGGGTCTCTTTCATGGCTTCTCTGGCCAAATCTAAAGGTAATTTCATTGGCAATTTGGCTTTCCCGAGAGTGGTGGTTTTAGAATAAGCACTTTTAGTATTGACCACTTTAAGGCCGTTGTTTTCGAAATAAGTTTTCATGCGCTGCGCCCAGATATCGGTGCCGTCACTGGCGCCGGGTTCGACAATGATAATCTTCTTAACCGAAAGATAACTAAACGCATCCAATGTCGCTAACAACGCAGTGGTGCATGGAACCCTGGATATTGTTTCCAACCTCTTTTTAATTTGCAGATTAAGGTCCCGGCCGTCAACAAGCGTAGAAGGCGGGCCTCCGAGACAGATAAACTGCGCGCCCTGGTCAGCCAGTGTTTTAGCTGCGCTGTCAAGACCGGGAAGGACTTTACCCAAATTATCATCGGTGGCGTTAACGAGTCCCAAAGTTATTTGCATGGTGCCGAATCCTAAAAGGCCCAACCTATAATCGAGTTCTGCTCCGTAAGACAAAACTACGGCAGGGCTGATATAACCCATAACACCGTTCCAACCCCACGGTTTATCCCTCATTTTTGTATCAAACACAATATTTCTCCTTAGAATCTGTCATAAACCCGTTATTTGTTTCGTTATTCATAGTGTAACAGCGCCGAAGGTATATTACAAAAAAACAGGTAAAATTAATCCAATGCCTCGATGACAATACCCGACGGAGCAATATGATCCCCGCGGACAATCAACTTAATGCGTCCAGGTTTACGAGCCTGGACATAGGCGAGGCTCATGCCGTTATAAGCCTGAATATTGTCAGCACGCATGCCGATATCATGATTGGTGGGACTGCCGCTATCAAGGCATAGAATTTCACCGGAACCCTCGATGGAGAACTTCAGCCGGTCTTTTGAAAGCAGCGCAAAATTACCCTGAGCGTCAAGGATCTTGATTGCGACATGGCAAATATCATTGGAATCAGCCTTTATTTCCGTGCGGTCGGCGGTCAATTCAAGTTTAGCCGCCGAGCCGCAGGTACGGACAACATCCTCAAAAACAGTATTGTTTTTTGTGCCGACGACACGAATTTCACCGGGTTGATAGGGAACCATCCACAGGAGATGAAGTTCATTAGTGGTGATGCGGCGCGGCTTGGCCGTGAAATCCCGACTTTTAACGGCGCCGGGGCGGAAATAGTCATAAGCCTGCTTGCCGAAAGATTGGCCGTTGACAAAAAGCTCCACTTCATCGCAATTGGTAAAACAGATGACCGGAATAGCCTTTCCTTCCTGACCGGGCCAATTCCAGTGAGGGACTAATTTGATAACAGGTTTAGAACTCCATTGACTGGCAAAAAAGTAATAGGAATCCTTTTCAAAACCGCAGGTATCAAGCAGCCCGCAGGGAGACAGGATATTGGGCCAAGCCCATTCGCCCATATAATCAATTCCGGCCCAAAGGAAGTCCCCCATGACGTAGTCGTAGAGCCTGGTGAATTTCCATAATTCTTCGGAATCCAGCATGCCCATGTAATAAGGCTTATGATGGCTGGACGCCCGGGGTTCAAGAACATATTCGCCGCGGTAATTAGAGGAGAAAGCATTTTCAGAACCCATGACTTTCCAATCGGGATGGGCCCACTTGTCTTCAAAATAGAGGCGGCGGTAGACGGTGCCCCAATTACCGATATGGTTGTAACCGATTAAGTCTGTGGCTTCAAGAAATTCAATTGTGGTTTTGGCACCCGGCGTCTCGTTATGGATATCGTTGTTGGCCGTCATGGTGGGACGGGTGGGGTCTTCGACATGGCAGATTTCATTCAGTTTCCGGGCAATCAGGTGCCCCCCGGCCTGTCCCTGTTCATATATTTCATTGCCGATGCCCCAGATGATTACCGAGGGATGGTTGCGGTCCCGGCGGATGACAGCGGCGGTGTTTTTGTAACCCCATTCATCAAAATACTGACTGGCGCCGAAGCGGGAATCACTTGTTTTAGAGAGTTTAAAATGGATGTTAGAATGATTCTTTTCCCAGGAAATCTGCCATTCATCATGAAATTCGTCAAAGACCATCAATCCGAGTTTGTCGCACATGGCAAGTAACTCGGGCGATGCGGCGGAATGGGCATTACGAATAGCATTGCAGCCCATATCGCGAAGTTTTAACAGGCGCCTTTCCCAGACTTTTTCAGGGACTGCTGCGCCCAGAAGACCGGCATCATGATGCAGCGCCAGACCCTGGATTTTAATGTGTCGGCCGTTCAGGAAGAAACCATCGTCTTTTGTGAATTCGATGGAACGTATCCCGAAGGGTATTTCAAGTTTGTCCACAAGTTTACCGGGAATGATTTCTTCCCCCGCGTAAACACTGAAACGGGCGGTATACAGATAGGGGCTTTCGATGCCCCAAAGGTTAACATCTTTAAGCCAAAAAGAAACAGTGAAACGCTGTTCTTTCCCGGGATCGATGAACCGGGCATCAAATGTTTCCGCTATTTTTACCCCTTCAGCATCCAATATCTCGACATTTAAGAGAAAACCGGCAACAGCAGGAAGTTCGCTCTTAATCTGCGTCTGGATATATACTGACGAGAAATCCGTTTTAGCAACCGGGGTTTGAATATAGGCGGTATCTTTCACGATATATGTCGGGGATGTCCTGGTGAGCCATGTATGCCGGTATATGCCCGAACCGGTGTACCACCGTGAATTGGGCTGCTGTGAATTATCGACGCGGACGGCAATCACATTAGGCTTGTTATAAACAAGGTAAGAGGTTAATTCATATTGAAAGCTTGTATATCCGTCAGGGAAAAATCCCAGGTGGTGCCCATTGAGCCAGACATCGGAAAAACGGAAGACCCCGTCAAAATCAATAAATACCCTTTTGCCTTTATCTTCTTTTGCAAGTTTGAAAGATTTGCGATACCAGCCGATACCTCCGGGGAGATAAGCCAGAGATTGCCCGGAGATGTTACCGGCATCAAATGGGCCTTCAATGCTCCAATCATGGGGCAGGTCCAATACACGCCATGCCGAATCGTCAAAAGCAGTTTGTTCGGCGCCTTCGATATCGTCCTTGAAAAATTTCCAGCCGACATTAAAAAGTTCACGGGTACGCGTCATCGTTGTCCTCTTTATTTTTTCTAAAGAATTTCGTGTTTGTATAATAAGGCCAAAATGTTTAATCGCAGGTGATTACGCGGAGAACGCCAATATCCGATTCGACCCATAAACCGCGGCGGAAGATCTCATCACCGTTACGCCGCCGATCGGCGATGAATTCACCTTTGCGGTCGAAGTGACCCTCATCGACACTGACAATATAGCCAAATATTTTGGTTGCCCAGTCAGAAACCAACAATGGTGCCCCCATTTTGTCCAGGGTCGGTTTGCGGCGCAGGAATAAACGGTAGTTGACGCCGACAAGATAGAACTCATTTTTGGAGGCCTGTACCACCAAACCACGGCCTCGATTCATTGAGGGCTGTTCATTCCACATCCATCCCGCATTATGCCGCCAATCTTTGCCGCCCCAGCGGGCAGTTTTCTCCCCGAAATCCACGATACCCATGTAACCGTCCAGATCCAGACGCTGCGTCGTTAATTTATATTCCTGGACGACGGAATGAATTTTTCCGGTACCCTGATATTTGAGGAGGAGCGGGATGGCGGACGATACGCAATGAAAATTATCCACTAAAGTTTGATATTCCGGACGGACGGCACCATCCGGGGTAACAATGTATTCGATACCAAAAAAGAAATTTCCGATCAAATTGTAATCGGCGATACCACGGAACATATTCTGATCGCCGGCTGTTTCCGGGGTGAAATAAGGGTTATCCGCGCGTGAGTAGGCGACGGAATTAGCCTTATAACCTTCGACATCGTCCGCGTAATTGTCAGGCGCGATAATATCGATGTGCGGCGTGAACCACTTATAAATATCCAGCACTTTGCTGACGGCGCCGCCCGAGGGATAACTTTCTCCGGGAATCGGCCACCAAGGCTGTTCCATCATCCAGACGTTAATGAACATGGGAACATCATAAACTGCCTTTCCCGAAGCCGCAACGTCGTCAATATAGCACGCGATGCTCCAGGCGGTCAAGATTTCGCCGGCTTCCCACCCGAATAATTCGGGCCAGGTGCCGGAATTATTGGCACCGGATTTTTGCCAGATATCAAATATTTTGCCTTCACCGGCTTTTCGCATAGCGGTTACCAGTTTTGCAGGCGCATGGGCATCGTAAATTGCCTGAGCTTCCGGACCATAATCACGGTCGCTGCCGATGATACCCGGTTCGTTTTGAACTTGGATAGCAATCACAGTACGGTCAGTGCCATCTTTGTCTTTCAGATGTTTACAGAGGGCAGCGAAAGCTTTCTTATCAGCGCGGAGGGTGGCTTTGCAATGGGAAGACAGATTCCAGATATCGCTGCCGGTCTGAGAAATAACCCGTTTAAACCGCTGCGGGTCGGTTTTTACCCAAGCCGGGGCATAGTCCATGTTGCCGTTCTTCCAGGTGGCGAACCAAAGGAGGATTAATTTGACACCATGCCGGCGTGCTGTAGTAATCAGCTCGTCAACCGCGGTGAAGTCAAATGTGCCTTCCAGGGGTTCAACGTGGTCCCAATATACGGGAATTTCCAAGGTGTTGCCATGTAACAACTTGATCACTTTAAAGGCGGTAGCGGACTCTTTGTCGTTATAACCGCTGGAATTGCAGGATTGGCCGCCGAGAGGAAAGAACGGTTGCCCATCCACCACGAATACTCGTTTCACTTCTGTCATATTTTGTCCTCTTTTACGCTAAATTAGATGGTAACAACTTCGATGCCCATGATAGCGCAGGCGTCAGTTATTGCCTGCTTGTAATCGCCGTGAATCAGACTGGCATGATGGACAAATCCGCCGGTAACAAGGGTGCGGTAGAGTTTGTCCAAATCAGGAACTTTAACCCAACTCCAGGAGCCTTTCATCGTCCCTTCGAGTTTGACGGATTTTCCGGTAGTTACGAACATTTTAAAATGGCCGCCGTCTTCCTGCAGAGTGGATAAAGTGACGACGCCGGATTTAAGCTGAAAATGAACCGTACCCATATCCGGCCCCATATAATGGCAGGTGACCGGTATCTTGCCTTTTTGACCGGAAAGGCAAACCGGGCCGTTGCCGCAGTGCCAGGCCAAGAAGGTGTCTTTCTCTACCGGATGTTTTAACGTCCAATCCATAAAATGGGGCGGTGTGGAGGACAATGCCGCTTTGTATTGAATCAGCATGGTAAGCGCGCCGTACAGGTCGGTTTCGCAGGAAGCCATCGTACCGGCGGTGGTAATCCTGCCCATGACATAGCAAGGCACGACGCCGAAAAGCATTTCCATCGCCGAATAGCATTGTATGGCCAATGCGGACAGCCCTTTTTGGGCCGCAAATTGCTTCAGCGCATATTCCACGCGCGCCAGTTTTTCGCCGGTTTCCGCGCCGGAGTTCGACATATCGGTCTCGGCGGCCATTTCTTTAGCAATTTTCTTAAGCACAGGGTCGCCGGGTTTGAGACCGCGGGTGAAGTTCATTAAATCACTAACCCCGGTGGGGACGACGCGCTGATAGAACTGTTTAATCATGGCATCTTCGTTATAAATGCAGGTTTCAAACGGTTCGGGGCGGGGTCCGACCAAACCGATTTTCGCGCCGATAAATCCTTTGACAACGGAGCACGTTCCGACAAAATCGGAGATATATTTTTGAAATTCTTTTTCCTCAGGGAATACGAGTCCGGCAAAGATAAAAGGAATCTTCCTCCGGTGCAAACCCGAGGATATTGATAAAGTACCGCAGAAAGAATCCGAAGTACGGGCGCCGCAGGACGGGACTTCATTTTCTTTTGTGCCGAAGAGTAATTGGGGTTTATTACGAAAAGCAGAGGCGATGGTGTTAATCGAGATTTCATCGCCAAAAGTCATAGTGCCGATAATGAGGCCGTCGATGCCTTTGGACTGAAACAGTTTGATAACTTTCTCTGCTTCGATCTCGTCCCGCACAAAACCCCTTTTGGTCAACGATTCATCGGGAACGATAATTTCAAGGCCGGGAATTTTATTAAATACAGCCAGGCATCTTTTCCGCAGCTCCGATGCCCAATCTTCACTAAGAGAGTTGCGATGAGCGGGTACAAAACCGATCCTGATACTATCCATATTATAATCTCCTGTTTCAAATTGACTAAAAAACGGCGAGAGGCTAAATCATCACCAAACCACTATCGACCTGTATGCATTGCCCGGTAATATTCTTAGAAACATCGGAGGACAAAAAGGCGACGGCGTTGGCAATGTCTTCGACGGTCTGATTTCTCTTTAAGGGAGCCAACGAAGCCACTTCGGTGAATATCTGGGTGGTGACATTTCCGGGTAACCCGGCAAAGAAATTGGTGTTTAACATACCGGGCGCAATGGCATTCACATTAATATTAAACGGTCCATACTGGGTTGCCAGACCACGGTTAAAGGAAAGGACCGCGGCTTTAGCGGCCGAATAAGAGCCGGGGCCACCGATTCCGGTCCGCGCAACAATAGAGGAGAAATTAATGATTTTTCCCCATTTACGCTCAATCATACCGGGTAAAACCGCCTTTGCGCAGTTCATTGTACCGTATAAATTCAGCGCCATGTCCTTTTCCCAGGTTTCCTGTTTGGATTCCAGGAACTGATCGCCGAGTTTGGAGTTACCGCCGGCAGTGTTCACCAGAATATCAATTTTACCCATTTCTTTCAAGGCGGCTTTGACCATCGAATCAACATCGTCACCTTTGGTGATATCAACTTTAAAAGCGACGGATTTCCGTCCCAGCGCCTCAACCGCATCGGCGGTTTGCTTCGCGCCATCGAGATTGATATCAGTTGAAATAATATCGCATCCCTCTTTCGCTAAAGTTAAGCAGATAGCTTTTCCCATTCCGACCTGGCTGGCGGTCCCGGTCACCAACGCCACTTTCCCCGATAATCCGTAGTCCATTTTACCCTCCAGTGGTTTTATTTAACAGTCTTGACTTTTATTTATTTTCGTTCTAACCAATTGAGACGACTTTATTTTACCATATTACGCATGAGACGACATGCATCCCGAGTCAACAGCGAAAAAAGCCACGCGCCAGATTACAGACCATGACTAAACATAAAAAGTATATTCTTGCCTCGGACATCAAAGAGGCTCGAAGCAACTGGAAAATAAAATGACCTGCTTGCGGATATCTCAAGCCTGTCATTTTCCAGAATGGAACGGTTTAATTAAGGGAATAACGATAAGGAAGGTAGGACCCGGCTACTAAAGTACTGCTTGCAGGTAGGCCCAACGGCGGATAGACTCAGGTTGGTATTTGTTGAATAATATACTCAAGTATTATCAATATGTATCTGTATTTTGAGTAAAAAGCTACAGGTTGACCAAATAAACTATCAGCCAATATAGTAAAATATCTTATGGGAGCGAATATCAGATTGTGAAACGCCAGAGCGGTTAGAAGCCCGAAATAATTTGAATATGAGCTCCTCTGAGGAGGGGAAAAATGGCTGCAAGAGAAAAATCTAAAGTCAAAACCCCGGAAAAATCCAAAATAGTAAAAAAGCATGACATCGTTAAAGAGGTCATCGACCATAATCAAGTGGAAGAGGCTCTAAAAGCATCCGAGCAAAATTTTCGCAATTCGTTGGACCAATCGATGAACGGAATCCGAATTTCGGATAACACCGACCATACTTCGTATGTTAATAAAGCAATATTAGAGATTTTCGGCTATAAAAATATACAGGAAGTAATGTCTACGCCCCCGCAGGAATACTATACACCGGAAGCACATGCCGATTGGGTTGTGCGTCATGAAAAACTTTTACGCGGGGAACCGATGCCCAAACGGTAGACGTAGATATTGTCCGGAAGGACGGCGAGCGCAGGAACCTGGAAGTGTCGATGAGACAAGTTTTCTGGGACGGGAAAGAGCAGAACCAGACACTCTATCATGATATCACCGAGCGCAAGCAAGTAGAACACGCGCTGAAGCTTTCAGAACGGAATTTTCGAAATTCAATGGATAGTTCGACATTTGGAATTCGAATTTCCAACCAAAACGACCATACTTCCTATGCCAATAAGGCGCTATTAGAAATCTTCGGGTATGAAAATATCGATGAAGTTAAAAAAAGCCCTCCTCAAGAACATTATTCCCCGGCGGCGCATACCAGTTGGGTAATGCGGCACGAAAAACTTTTACGCGGTGAACCCATGCCGAAACAGGTGGACATCGACATAATCCGTAAAGACGGCACTATAAGGAACCTGGATGTTTCGATGAGAGATGTTTTCTGGGATGGGCAACAGCAATTCCAAACACTTTATAACGATATCACCGAACGTAAAGCGGCAGAGGCGGCGTTTCATGAGAGTGAAGAGAAATACCGTTTGATTGTGGAGAACAGCAGCGATATCATCTTTACACTTAACGGTGCAGGAGATTTTATTTACATATCGGCTGCTGTTAAAAACGTACTTGGCTATAATGCCACCGACCTGATAGGACGTCCTTTCCGGTCTGTATTACATCCGGATGACATCAAAATAGTGCAGGAAGCAATACAACGTAACATCATTGATGGTCACCAGGCCCCCGGCGGTACCGAATACCGCGTCCGTCATATTACAGGTGAATGGCGCTGGCATAACGGCACAGGCAATACAGTCCGTGACGCAAATGGTAAATTCCTATATTTTATCGGCATGGGAAGAGACATAACCGAAATGAAACGGCTTGCCGAAGAAACAAAACGGACCAATGAAAAATTGAACATAATGATTAAGAAACTGGAAGAGCAGCAGCGGCAGAATTCTATTTTAACCGAAATGAGAGATATGCTACAGGCATGCTCAAAAATGGAAGAAACCGCACCGATCATAATGGGAAGCATGAAAAAATTATTCCCGGCATCACAGGGGGCTTTGTTCCTGCTGAGCAATTCCCGTTCCGACCTAGAATCTGTGGTAACCTGGGGAGATTTCCCAACCGGTTCGGAAAATAACATTTTTTCACCTGATGCCTGCTGGGGATTAAGACGCGGGCGCGCGCATGTGGTAGAAGACGTCAGTGTCGGCCCAATTTGCCCGCATCTGATCCATACGACACCAGCACCTTATGTTTGCCTGCCGTTAATGGCAAAAGGGGATATCCTGGGATTGCTGCATCTCAAGAACGCGTTCAATACCAACGGTTCGGGAAATCAGGAAATCGCCGATTTAAAACAAATGGCAACCACTTTGTCCGAATATCTCTCGCTATCGATAGCGAACGTAAAACTGAGTGAAAGCCTTTCCAAACAATCGATACAGGACCCCCAAACAGGGTTATATAACAGGCGATTTATGGAAGAATCGCTGCAGCGGGAAATTACACGGGCCGCGAGGAAGCAAACGCCAATCGGCATTATAATGGGAGACCTTGACCACTTCAAGAAGTTCAATGATGTTTACGGGCATGCAGCAGGCGATAAGATTATCTCTGAAATAGGTAAATTATTTAACGATAAATTCAGGGGTTCGGATATTGCATGCCGGTACGGCGGGGAAGAATTTTTAATCATTTTGCCAGAAACATCGCCGGAAGACACATTTAAGCGAGCAGAAGCCTTACGAGAGGAAATCAAAAAACTGGAAATGGTTTTCCAAGGACAAATCCTGGGTATCATTACGTGGGTATCGCCGCTTATCCCCAAAATGGGGTTAGAATGGATGAGCTGCTGAGAGTGGCGGACACTGCGCTGTACAAAGCGAAGCAGGAAGGCCGCGACAGGGTAATCACGGGGTAAACTCAGCTGTTTTATATAAGATTATCAGCCGTTCGCCGCACTCAATTATTCTAACGTCGTTGTTCTCCCGTGTTGTAAACAATTCATATATAAAAATGGATATCAAGAGGGAAATAATGAAAGCAATCGATGTGCATGCACATTTCAGCACCGAGAAGGGGAGCGCCTTCCGCACGCCGGCAGAAATCGAAGCAGCCGAGAGAGTATATAAAACCGCGATAAAGTGGAAGACCGACGACCAAATGGGTAACGATTTTCTAGATGCCTCTGTGCTGGCAATTTTAGACGGACCGCTTTGCAAGAATATCAACGACCTGGTAGAGAACAACAATTATATCAGCGAAATGGTTTCAGACCATCAAAATGTGTTTGCGGGGGCGTGGGCGCATATTCCGGTGCATACAGGGAAGGAGGGGCTGATAGAACTGGAGAGATGCCTGCGGCAATTGAATATGACCGGTCTGGTAGTGAATCAGATAGAAAACCATACCGGCTGCAACGACCCTCGATTTTATCCTTTCTACGAACTATGCGATGAACTGCACGCGCCGGTGTTGATCAATGTCGGTCACTCCGGAACGGGCGCCGGTCTGCCCGGCGGCGGGGGGCTGCACCTAAAGCACTGCAGTCCCTTAAATGTTGATGATGTAGCGGCGGATTTCCCGAATTTGACGATAATCGCCGGTCATCCGGCCTGGCCGTGGCAGGACGAGATGATCGCGGTGCTGTTACACAAACCGAATGTTTTCAACGAGCTGCATGGATGGGCGCCACGATATTTCAGTGCGGAATTGAAAAAGGAAATCGGGGGACGGCTTCAGGATAAAATAATGTTTGGTTCGGGCTATCCTTTGTTTTCATTCGAGCGTTTATTCACCGAATGGAAATCTTTAGGCCTACGCGACGATGTCCTTGAGAAAGTATATTTATCAAACGCGCAAAGAATCCTCAACATTTTTAAAAAATAACGAAGCACTAACGCTGAACAACGTTATTTTCGATGAAAATAGCTTGTTTGCCGGGTTGATATTTATCAACACACTATACATGATAAATATTTACATAAAATTTACACAACAATACCGTTTAGACGTCTACCAGAACATTTTTAAAGAAAGAGAGAAATTAGATATCGACCAAATTACGGTGATATTTTGAATGATCAACGGACGGACTCTTTTCTAATCGAAGAATGG
>PMCB01000017.1 GCA_003153955.1 Dehalococcoidia bacterium
CGATGCTACCATTAATCATTAGGTTTGTCAATGAACATATGTTCGCCCATCGATAAATTAACAAAAGGGAAGGCAATATTAGTTCAAAATATCAGTATACTTATTTTATATCAAATAATTATTCTTGCGGCTGGATTATCTCATACTTCAAACGGGGTGATTGTATTTGACAAGAACCTTGAAAAAAGTATATATTAATTCAAACTTGGGAGATATATTCTTCCGGTAAGGTAATAACCCGGCTCAGTTTTATTACCTGCACTAAAAAATAAAAAAAGGAGAGAAATGATGCCAAGAAAAGCCGTTTGGTTGGTGTTGAGTTGTTTACTCGCCGCATCTGCGATATTGTCATCTTGCGGTAGCGCAACATCAACATCGACCGCAACCACGCCGACAACAACATCGGCTACCACAACCCAGGTAACAACCTCGGTTGTCACCACGACATCAACCCCGGTTACGACTGTAACCACCTCAACCACCACAACCCCGGTCGTTACTCAGACCGGCACACCGCTGTATGGCGGGTCATTGACCGTGTACACCAACTGGGGTAATGCCAGTGGTACAGGTTTTGATGACTTGACCTCCGGCCTCCCCATGGCTACCGTCTGGGATAACCCCTTCACCGAAATGTTGGTCAGAGGTGACATCAACAAGTATGGGCCGAGAGGAACCAATGCGTTCGCATTCGGCATTTACGAAAATGTCCCCGAACAATATCTTGGTGGAGAACTCTCAACCGATTGGACCATTAATGCTACGGGTGTTACCGCCACTCCGTATACTATGACTTTCCACCTGCGCAAGGGCGTAATGTTTACCGGAAATGTAAAAATAGCCATGGCGCCCCGTGAGTTTACTTCTGCGGATGTTCTTTTTAGTATTAACCGTACTAAAGCCACTCCCGGACCCAGCAGCTTCCTTAATTTTGTTAATAACGTCGCCGCTCCTGATAAATACACCGTCGTGTTCACACTAAACTCCTATGCAGCTAACTGGCCTTTCTTATTTGGCGGCGGCATGAACATGGGTGCCATCCAGCCTCAGGAAATGTCTGTTGCTAACGCTTCCGGAGATGACTGGCGGAATACCGTCGGTACCGGTCCGTTTATTCTGACTTCTTATGTCGTCGGTTCCGAAGCTACCTATACCCGCAATACCAACTATTGGGGAACAACCACCATTAACGGTAAATCGTACAACCTGCCGTTCATCCAGACTCTCTACTATCCGATTATTCCAGATGCATCGACCCAAATCGCTGCTGTCCGCGTCGGTAAGATTGACTGGGATCCCTTCGTTCCCATTTCCAATCAGCAAAGTCTGGCTTCATCTGCTCCGTCAATGATCCAGGCCAAATATTTGAGCGGTAAAATTACCATTTACAAAGTTAACAGGCTAAACTCGAAAACCCTGAGTAACAAAACAGTCCGTCAGGCGTTGATGATCGGGACCGACCTGCAAACCATTTCTAACCTGCTTCTCAACGGTGGCCCGATTGTTAGCTGGCCTCTGGGGCCGCAGATGCCTGGTTTCACACCTTTGGCCTCACTGCCGGCAGCCGACCAGCAATTGTATAAGTATAACGTTACACTGGCAAAACAGATGCTGGCTTCAGCCGGCTATCCCAGTGGCTTCACTGTCAACGTTTATACTGACACCCTGGATATTCATAACGATTTAGCCAACACCTTGGTCACGATGTGGGCTCAGATTGGTGTCACACTCACCATCAAAACACTTGATACAACCAGTATGACCACTGCGTCCAACAACGTCACTTACCCGGACTTGCTCGAAACTACTTATACCGTTGTTAACCCGCTAACCACCTTGAACCTGCTTGACGGAACACGTATCGGACCTACTTATCTCACTTCCGAGCCGTTCCAGTCTCAGTTTGTCGCGATGTCCACCGATACCGATCCTGTTGATCGGACATCTAAAGTACAGGCATTGTCCGTAGCGTTCCTCGATGATTGCGGCGCTATCCCCTTTGCCCAGCCCTATGTGCTGAACTGCTACTGGCCGTGGGTTCAAAACTATTACGGTGAACTTGAAGCCGGTTACTACAACCAGATGCCGATGATCAAACAGATTTGGATTGATCCGTCCAAGAAATAAACTCTATCGCGAAGTCTAATTAAAAGGAAGGCGGGGGAAATCCCCGCCTTCCTTATTTTTTGTATTTATTTTATCAATATTCTGCCGTAAGTAAACACAGTATTGCTGTTTTGTAGATGATATCGCCGGCGCAAATTTTAATATTTTACAAAGGGCCCTTGCACAATATCGTTCCCGCGAAAGTTGAGACCGTAGTCGAAATACTGAACGAAGTGAATGTACGGAAATCTATCTGACATCTTCTGGAAACTGACCAAGGTCTGCCAATGTGAACAATACGTTAGCTATCTGTGAAATCGCCAAACCCTAAATTGACTTAAGCCTTTCCCTGAATACCCCTGCCGGTTATTATGTCTGTGTAAAAGCCTTAGCTCAAGGAATTTATGTCACTAAAGCTCACAAAAAACTCCACCGGGTTTTACTCCGGTGGAGTTTTTATTTTGCAGTCTCGGCTTTTTAATTTTGTTTCCTAAACGCTAATCGCACATTATAACCCGTATCACGCCGCAATCCGCCTCAACCCAAACCCCGCCGCTGATAACATCCCCGTTCCGGCGTCGGTCTACAATAAATTCACCGTTTTTATCGAAATGCCCTTCATCCACTTTGAGCTGGTGGGCTAATTTACTCTGCCAGTGGTCGGTTACAAACGTTGCGTCTAATCTCTTTTCCGGAGCCATTTTCGGGCGCAGGAATAATCGGTAACTGGCTCCTACGAGATAAAATTCGTTTTTATCTGCCTGTATCACCAGACCGCGGCCCCGGTCCGGACCGGTTGCGCCGCCGGTTTGCTCATCAGGCGGCGGTGTAAAATGACGCCAATCCTTCGGAACGTGCGGTACGTGACCTTCCCCGAATACCGCCGAACCATAATACCCGTCCATATCGAATAATTGAGCATCGATATCGTCTTCCTGCACCACGGCATGAATTTTACCTGTCCCTTGGTACTTAAGTATTAGTGGAATCGCTGCCGCCACACTGCGGACGGTATCGACACCCAGCTTGGCCTCGGGACGTACCGAACCGTCTTCTGCAACAATTGACTCCAGGAAAAACATCCGGCTGTAACCTTGGAGATTATAATCGGCCACTGCCCGGAACAAAGCCAGCGCAGGCGGTGTCTCCGGGAAGAAAAGTGGGTTATCGTCCCTCGAATACGCCGCGCATACTGTCTCGAATTTCCGCGTGTTGTAATATTTAATATCCGGTGCAATCAAATCCAGATGCGGGGTAAAAGTCTTGTAGAAATCGAGTACTTTAGTTACCGCGCCGCCTGACGGATATGTCTCCCCGGCGGTCATCCAGCGTGAATCCAGACGGCGTACTTCCATTAGCCATACATTCTGATACATTGGTATGTCGTAGATCGCTTTTCCGGCCGCTGCTACCTCGTCGATGTAAGACCCGATGCCCCAGGCGCTCATCAGTTCTCCTGCATCCCATCCGAACAACTCGGGCCAGGTCCCTGATTCTTTACCCCCTGCTTTCTGCCAGATATCGTAAACGGGACCTTTCCCGCTTTTCTTTAACCAGGTCAATATCTTTGCCGGCACTGCCTGGTCGAATATCTGTTGGGCTTCCGGGCCGTAGTCTCTGTCGCTCCCGAAAATTCCCGGCTCATTTTCCACCTGTATCCCGATAACGGTACGTTTTGTATCTTTGGTCTTAAGATATTTGCAAAAAGTGGCAAAAGCTTTTTTATCCGCTTCGAAATTCGCCTTGCAGTAAGGTGAAAGCGACCATAAATCGGTTCCCATTGGTGATATCACCCTTTTGAATTTCCGCGGATTGGTCTTCACCCAGTCGGGTGTGTAGTCCATGTTCGCGTTTTTCCATGTCGCAAACCACAAAAGAATCAATTTGATCCCATAGCGTTGCGCACTCCCAATCAGGTCGTCCACCATCGTAAAGTCAAACTTACCTTCTTCCGGTTCGATGTGTTCCCAATATATATCGGTAATCAGGGTATTACCGTGCAGTAATTTCACTGCTTTAAAGGCTGCCTCCGACTCACTGTTGTTGTAGGCGCTGGAAGATGATGATTGCCCGCCGATTGGAAAGAATGGTTTGCCGTCAACTATAAATACCCTTTTAATCGATTTCATATATATTTTCTCCTTCCAGTAGCTTTTGAGTTGATTATAAACTATTCCTGATTTCAGTACTACCGCCAGTCTTGTCTAATGCAAG
>PMCB01000040.1 GCA_003153955.1 Dehalococcoidia bacterium
TGCGTCAGGTTTAATCAGTACTAAAGAACGTTCCATTATTATTTGACTCCTTAACTATTTTTTCATCGGCGAGGACAAAAGTTCCTCAATCGTTTTTGCGTTTATCTCCGTCAGGCTGTCCACCACAATATCCGCTTCCGCGATATCTTCCCGGAGACAGGTATTGGCAACCGCGATGCAGTACATGCCGGCTCTTTTAGCTGCCCGCACCCCCACCACCGCATCCTCCATTACGACACAATTACCGGCTTNNCCATTTACAAATAAGCTGAAGTATTTTTTTATCCCCAGCGTTTTGGTGATTAACTCGATGTTCTCTTCCGGCGTCGAGGAAACCACCGCCAGTTGATATTTGGCCGCCGCCAGTGCTTTGATTAGCTCGATTACCCCCGGCAGCGCTTTGATGCTGCCTTTTACCAGGCGGCGGAATGTTGCCTCTTTTTCGTCGGCGATAACATTCACTTCTTTTAAAGACATTTTCACAGCCAGGAAATGAGGGATGATTTCTTCGTTTCTCCGGCCGTTCGCCCATTTGAAATCGGCGTCGGTGAAATCCTTGCCGCGTTTGGTGAAAGTTTCCTGCCATGCTATTTTGTGGAAAGGGAGTGAATTTACAATCGTGCCGTCCATGTCCCAGAGCACCGCCCGGCAGTTATTCGTGGTTTCGGTTTTCAGATTACTTCTCCTGCCCGTTCGGGTTTTCTTTGGCGCTGACCACAAAATGCGTCCCGGTACCTTCCGCCGCAATGGTGCCGTCTTTGAGATAAACGGTACCTTGAGTTTTAATCACTTTACGCGTTTTATTCGTCACCGTCGAGGTAATAACAATCGGCTCGTTAATCGGAATCAGGTGCTTCAATTGGGTATCCAATCTAGCCGTGACGCAGTTCAAGCCTTCCATATGCACCGCCTGGCTCAACACTTCGTCGAGGATACAAGCAGTGATGCCGCCGTGCAAGTAGCCGGACCAGCCCTGATACTGCTCACCCGGAGTAAACTCGGCTCTGACCGTTTTGCCGTCAGTCTGAAATTTCAGCTTCAAACCGATGGGATTATCCGGTCCGCAGCCGAAACAGCGGTTATTATCATTGTTGGTATTCAGTGAAATCTGAGGCCAGTTTGACATCTCTTTAATATCTTAACACTTTTCGGCTCTCAGATTCACCGTAATAATGTCATGCTTTCCGATGCGCATCCTAAATAAAAACTTAATAGTTTGTCCAAAACCTATTGACATATTGTTATTTATACAGTATTGTAAATTATACAATAGTGTAAAATCTACTATAGGGAAGAATTTATGAACGCCAAAGAAGTAAGCGAAACGAACAAAGACTTCCAGAAAGGTTTGTACACCGGCATCTCCGTCTTTATCCTGCTCTGCGTGGTGGGGCGGGCCAAAGAGCCGATTTACGGCTACCAGATCGCAAAAATCATCGAGCAGGATAACGAAGACATCCCGATTATCAAGCTGGGAACACTCTACCCTGTTTTGCGGGCGCTGGAAAGGGATGGGCTGCTGGAGAGCAAAGTCGACCCGTCAGTGACCGGGCCGCCGCGGAAGTACTACAGGATTACGGAACTGGGGTTATTGACCCTGGCGGAACTGAGAAAAACCTGGCAGCGCGCCACCACTTTTATCGACAGCATAATGACAGGAGCCGAAGATGGAAAATAATATTGACGGGTACTTGCGGCAGCTGAAAACAGAAATGAAAGATTGCGACCGGGCGACTGTCCAGGATGCCCTATCTGACGCGGAGGAATACCTGAGAAACGCCATGGATAACCTGAAAACGAACAAACCGGGAGTGCCGGAAGCGAACGCCTTTTCGTCCGTGGTAGAAGAATACGGCACCCCCGCCGAAATCGCGGATGCCTACCGGAAAATCGAAGCGCGCACCTCGCCGTCACTGGTCGCCGGGACTACGAGGAAGAACATGTCTTTTTTCGGACGGTTTTTCGGGGTGGTGATTGAACCGAAAGCGTGGGGAGCTTTGCTGTATCTCCTGTTTACCCTGGCCACCGGAATCATCTATTTTACGTGGGCTGTTACCGGGATATCGCTGTCATTAGGCCTGCTAATCCTGATAATCGGCATCCCCATCGCCGGACTGTTTATCCTCTCCACCCGGGGATTGGCGCTGCTGGAAGGGCGACTGGTGGAGGCGCTGCTGGGCATCCGCATGCCGCACCGCCCCCTGTTTTCACCCAAGGATAAGGGGATATGGGCCAAATTCAAGGCATTACTGATTGACAAATACACCTGGTTTTCCATGGTTTACATGCTGCTGCAGCTGCCGCTGGGAATTACCTACTTTACGGTATTCATTACATTAATTTCGACGTCGCTGGCGCTGGTGGCGGCGCCGATATGGTCCTTTGTTTTCAATCTGCCGGTGTTCACCAATAACGGCACCCAATACATCTTAAACGGATGGGTAACGCCTTTCCTGACCGTAGCCGGAGTGATACTTTTCTTCGCCACCCTGCATCTGGCAAAAGTAATCGGCGGCTTGCACGGGAAGCTGGCGAAAGCAATGCTGGTGAGGGAGTAGTAATTCGGTTTTTAGAACGGTTTTTACAAGGCATACATTCACCCCGCACTCTGTATTTTTATTTCGATGTAAGTCTACCAAAATAAAAGTACCTTCGGCTCTCAGGGGGGCGTATATTTCAACTGCGGTTGAAAGTATTTCGCTTTAAGGGCTCAAAGAGAACCAACCTAAAAGAATAACGGAGGAAAGATGAAAAAACTGATGATATTCGCGGTGACAACATTTATTATCGCCGCGATGCTGCTGACAACCGGATGCACCGCCCTGTTCCATACCACCGATACAGGCCCGGTGGTAGAAAAAACATATGACTTCACCAATTTTACCGCGGTGGAGGTCAGCGATTCCTTTAATTACAATATTCAACAGGGAACCGCTTATAGTATCACGGTCTCGGTCCGGCAATATCTTACCGATAAGGTGGATATTCACCAAAATGGCAATACGATATTTGTCGGCATGAAAAACAACACACTGTTGTTCGGCACAGATGATAATTACACGGTTACAATCACGATGCCGCAGCTGAACAGCCTGACCGTCTCCAACAGTTCCCAGGGCACCGCAAGCGGTTTTAGTTCCACCAACGACCTGACATTAAACGCGGCTGATTCCAGCCGTCTGGACGCAGAATTGACCGCCGGTAAAACAACCATGAATATCAGCGATTCATCGCGGGTTACCGGAAATATCACCGCCGGCGATACGCAAATCAAGTTAAGCAGTTCGAGCGACCTCGATATTAACCTGCAAACCGGGAAGACAGTGATAAACGCATCTGACAGCAGCGATATCCGGGGCTCGCTGCAGGCGGCCGATTGCCAGATTACCCTGAGCGACAGCAGCACCTGTACGCTCACCGGTTCCGCCAATGCCGCCATAATATCGGCCGGAGACTCCAGTGATATGAATTCCCCGGGTTTCACAATGCAATCTGCCGACGTCACCCTGAGCGGATCCAGTGATGCCAGTATTCAAGTAGTGAATAACATTGATATCAGCGTCACAGATTCCTCGACGCTCAATTATTCCGGCGATCCTGTCGTGGGGAAAATATCTATCCGCGACTCTTCCAATGTAAATCATAAATGAGAAAGGGTATGAGTTGGAGGCGAGCCAAAGTTCAACCAACCCTACGGAATGATAAGATTACCGGATTCCCGATCAGGTCGGGAAAGACATTTGCGCAGGTATGAGAAGGCTGAATGAGGGGCGGGAATGAGGGATACAGTGTTCAATAGCGGGGACAAATTGAAAAATATTAGTGCATAATAATCTATTGTGCATATGAAACAGTTAAATTTTGGTTAAGAATTCCGGATTTACTATACAATTGAATATGTTAAAGGTAGAATAACTATTGGCAGTATTTCATAAGTGATTTTTTACAATTGCAAATAAATGAGCTTTAGCCGAACGGTTTCGCCGAACAAATAGAAACTGCACGGTAACCAGCCCAAAAAGGAGAATCAATTATTAACAGTCAAAAACAAACGGAAGTAATCCTGCGCACCACGGGATTAACCAAGAAATTCGGTAAGAGGACCGCGGTCAACAATCTCAATCTGGAAATCAGGAAAGGAGAGGTTTTCGGGTTCCTGGGGCCGAACGGTTCCGGCAAAAGCACCACCGTCAGTATGATCGTGGGGCTGATTAAGCCGACGGCCGGCAGCGTGAACGTCTTCGGCATGGACCTGAAAGACAATTACTGGCCGATAATTCGTAAACTGGGGGCAACTATTGAATCCCCGGCTTTCTACCCCTATTTAAGCGGCAGGGACAATCTGGAACTGTTCTCAATCGCCATCGGCGGCATCCCGCCGGCCAAAATCATGGACGTATTGGAGCGGGTCAACCTGGCAGACCGCGCCAAAGACAAATATAAGCAATATTCGTTAGGCATGAAGCAGCGGCTGGCGATTGCGTCCGCCCTGCTGCGGGACCCGGAGCTGATTATCCTGGATGAACCGACCAACGGGTTGGACCCCGCCGGCTACAAGGAAATCCGCGATTTAATCCCCATCCTGGCCGGTGAAAACCGCACGATTATCCTCTGCAGTCACCTGCTGCATGAAGTGGAGCTGGTTTGCAACCGGGTGGCCATCATCAAAGAAGGCAACGTTATCGCCTGTGAATCGATGCAGGTGCTGCTGGCTAAAGGGCAGATGCTGCAAATCAAGGTGGAAAACCC
>PMCB01000122.1 GCA_003153955.1 Dehalococcoidia bacterium
CCGCCCTTTAACATCTGGGCCAGGCCTACTTTCACTCGGAATGTTGCGGTTTCCATTTTAATCTCCTGTTTGCGCTGAAAAAACGTTTTCCCCTTCAGAGCTACAAAGCTATTTTACAACTGTTTATGTGTGATTATCAAACGGTTCGTCATTGTGAGCGAAGCGTGGCAAACCGACATCGCACTGCCGTACTTAGCAAAGCGATTGTATCAGGGAGGGGATTGAGTTATCTCGATATTCCCCGAATATGAATGCTGAAAAAATACGGTAATGAATGGGGTTATTAGTTCTACAGGAAACTCTCCCTTTCGGGAAAGGGAGATACAGAGGGATTTATCTTGTGGGAAGTAGCCTTTTTAGCATTTTGCGAATAATAGCTAACATCCCAATTTATATGTTGATATTCGAATTTCAGATTTATTTGGAATTTGGTATTTGGAATTTTCTATTGTATAGGTCTCTTTATCGGCAGTCCTTGCCCCCGCGGGTAAATCTCCGGCGTCGGCGCCACTTTTTCAATTACAACCAGCACCCTATTGTCTGGGAATTCACTTAATTCCACCGGTTTTATCTCGATTAACTTCCCTCCCATCGTGGCGATGGCGCGCTTCGCGCTGTTCATCTCTTCGGCAATATCGCCTTTTTTGTGCAATATGGCCCTTCCTGCGATTTTGCAGAATGGAATCGTCAGTTCTGCCAGCGTCGCCATTGGCGCTAAACCCCGTGCCAATACAAGGTCATAACTCTCCCGGTATTGCTGACGGGCCAGTTCTTCCGCCCGCCCGCTGATGACCTCGATGTCGTTCAGCCCCAGCTTCTGTTTCAGATGATTTAAAAAGGTAATTTTCTTGTTCGTCGAATCCATCAGTGTCAGCCGAATTTGAGGGAAAATGATTTTCAGCGGGATTCCCGGCACCCCGGCGCCCGTGCCGATGTCAATTACCCTGGGGTGTGGTCTGCTTTCCGTTGGTCTCCACACTGCCGGCACCGTCAGGGAATCCAGAAAATGCAGGGTTTGTACTTTGTCGTATTCGGTGATGGCCGTCAAGTTCATCCGCTGGTTCCAGTCAGTCAATTCTTCGTAATAAATCTGGAAGAGGGCGAGTTCATGCTCCCCTGCATTAATCCCCAGTTTTTCCAGTCCGGCGGCCAGTTTTTCCATCACCATGAATCTATTATACCAGTACCGTCATTGCGAGCGAAGCGCGGCAATCTGACATCGCAATGTCATACTGAACCCCATTTTCGACGGGGTGAATGTACAAATCGCAGTGTCGTACTAAGTCCCGTTTTCAATGGGACGAACGTATTAGGATGGGGA
The DNA here is from genome assembly GCA_003153955.1 of Dehalococcoidia bacterium. Lineage (GTDB taxonomy): Bacteria > Chloroflexota > Dehalococcoidia > Dehalococcoidales > Fen-1064 > Fen-1064. Next base: position 1,322 of record PMCB01000122.1, read on the forward strand.
TATGGCTGGTCTCCGGACACTCATTCACTCTGTCTTTGCGAGTCCGCCTCAGGCGGACGTGGCAATCTAAAATCATTTAAATTTGAAAATCAAGAGACCTCTGGCTTTTACCATATGCCGTATTCACGTTGACAAGTCAATGCTATTCAGCCGTATAATTCACATTGGGAGTTATCTCTAATTAAATGTATTTCAATAAACTTATTGGCGTAAAGAAAAATCTAAGAATTCTGTCAATCTTAAGCATTATATTTCCCATTGTCTTTTTCATATTAGAGACGATAACAAAAATATTAAGTAATCAGCAGAATATTATCAGAATCCCATTAAGCGAACTGGCGGTTGGACCATACGGTTGGCTCGGCAGTCTATCCTTTATTGCTCTGGCTATCACTTTATTTGTGTTTACTATAGCTATATCCACTAGTCTGCCGGAAGGAAGATTTTATAAAACTATCCTGGTCATATTTTTCATTATTAGTGTCTGTTTTTTTATGGCGGCTTTCATCAAGACCGAACCAAACCATGCCACGTGGTCGGTTCATCGTGTCTTTCATGTGATCATTGTTTCCGTGGGTGCGGGATTATTCCCCATTGGCTGCTTTCTTGTTGCCCAAAATATAAAACGGGATAAACAATGGGGCAGTTTATTCGGTTTTACATTAATTACAGGTTACATCGCTTTATTTGTCGTCGGTAGCAGGTTGTTTGTGCTTACTTATTGGCCTTTGCTTGGTCTTCAGGAATTGCTTTTACTATCCGGTGGATTAATTTGGATTGAAGTAATATCCTTTAGAAATTTGAAAATATCCGGATCAGACATCCCCCCATCGCTTACAGGGCATCCCACTGACGGGTGATTCCAAATCTAACCGCCTGCGAGCAGCGTTGCGTTATACTGTCTTATTCATTCAAATTAGATAATTCCAGCTGATCACTAAAATCTTCCCCCCGGGATTAGGCTTGCCTTCAGAAAGTTATTCTCCAGTAATGTAAACCGAAATAACCCATGTAAGCCAGAAACACATATAGTATCGTTCTGCCCACCCAGCAGGCAGCAAACACTTTCCAGAATGAGGCTCGCTTGGCCCCTAAAATAAGTAAAGACGGTAATTGAAAAGGATTGGGGATAACCGACATCAAGAACATTGAAAAAATAGCGTGCCGGTTCACAAAGTTAAGGAATTTCTCTGTTTTTGGCTTTTTAATAAATTTGTTTTTAGTTTTTGAGTATTGTCTGTTGACCCAATCGGGAACGTTAAGGATTGTCAATAATTGGTAGCCCCCAAAGCCGGACCAATATACCATCATATGCCCAATCGCAACGCCCAGGCCTGCTGTAAGTCCGACCAGTATGGGATTATAAACGCTTCCCATTGTGAATACCAGCAACACGCAAAAAGTAGGTATAGGTAACGGCGATCCTGTGATTAATGCTATGACAAATAGACCCAGGTAACTATACGCCTTAAGGTGGTTGATATAATCTCCACGGGTCAACATCAAGACTGACGCAACCATGGTTCCAATAAATGTGATTGAAGAGATAACAACTAAAAGGTATTTATTAATTGGATATTTATTTTGAAATTCGACCATATCCTGTTCCGATAATAGTATCGCTCGCCGGGAATTATCAAAGTCCGATTTACTCACCGGAACTATTCTGCGGTTGAAGCCCGGTTAACCGTGACACGTAATTAAGATCATCGGGTGTATCAATATCCAAAGAAAAAGTCGCGGACTGTGATTCTATGACCGACACCTTCACATTTAAAGTAAGATATACTGCTCGCCCGAATTTTGATTCTGTTATCCTGTTTCTTAACAGATCGGACAATAATTGAAAGGACAAAATCACACCGCCCTTCCCTGCAATTCGGTACGCAAATCGCACCCATCCGATGACGCTATGTCTGTTTTTACGTACATCATCAATTATTTTCAGGAGGTTATCTAAAAAACTACCGGGGCTGTCGTCTATCGATGTTCTATCTGAACCACCGTCCGCCTTTGGCTTTTGAAAAAGTCTGCTGCGAATGAAGTTTATCGGCTGAACCGAGTAATCGTCACCCAGTTCGTTGAGGTGTATTTTACGGAAACGACGCCCCGCATCGTCTTCCTTAAGCAGGATGTTTCTGATGACTGCGGGGAAATAATCAGCATCATTATTGAGTGTCTGGCCGATTAAGGCATTAAAATCCTGAGCTTTTACCAGGGGGATATCGCAGGGAACAAACATGATTAATTTTTCGCTAGTTTATTCTCTCCATAATATTCGAATAGTTTCTCAAGGGCGCACATCCCGCTGTCTGTCAAGGTTGGAGTAGGTCGGCTGCATTCGGCAAAAACGATTTTTTCATTACTGGTAAGTGTTTTTTTAATGTCTTCATCCGGTGCATGCACCACAAAGACTTTTTCTACCTGTGAGATACATAATGCTGTCGATACGAAATCAACAATAGGGCGGCCTTTAAGCAGTAACAGTGCTTTATATTTTATATTCCCGAATTCCGGAAAACGGGAGGCGAGGCCGCAGGTAAGCAATACAGCAACAACCGGTTTCTCATTTATCGTGTGCTCATCGAATGGGAATTGTTCCCTGAGCTTCATTTCATGCCCCTAACCCTCTACCGTTGATAATATCACCCGTTATTAAAATTTTATCGTTGTATTAGCATACCCTATCGAAGTCTCATTTTGCAATAATTCGGATTTATTTGTTATTCTGTCCCATTTCGTGCCTGCAATTTGATTTTCGGCTCTGAATCTGCTAAAATTCTAAATTACAAGCTTGAAAAAAGAATAGTGAATTATCCGCTAGGGGTGCTGAATGCTGAGAGTCCTTCCGCTGAAGGACGACCCTTAGAACCTGACCTCGGTAATACGAGCGTAGGGATGCGGTTGAAACAAACCAGGGAAAATCGCAACCCTGGTTTTATTGTTTTATGGGGGTATTCATATGACACAACTCGAAATGGCCCGCAAAGGTATTATTTCTCCTGAGATGAAAATTGTTGCCGCACAGGAAAAACTGGATGTGGAATTCATCCGCGCCGGGATTGCGGACGGCAATATTGTTATTCCCGCCAATATCAGGCACAAAAATTTTACTCCCTTCGGCATCGGCAAAGGTTTGCGCACCAAGGTTAATGCCAACCTCGGCACTTCGTCCGATTTCGGCACGATTCAGACTGAGCTGGCGAAGTTGCAGGCCGCGATTGATGTGGGCGCGGATACCGTGATGGATTTGTCCACCGGTAAAGATATTCCCGCCATGCGGCGCGCCGTAATGAAAGCCAGTACGATTCCGGTGGGGACAGTGCCGTTGTATCAGTCCGCCATCAAAGCTATTAGTGAATCCGGCGCCATCGTGAAGATGAGCGCTGACGATATTTTTTCCGCGATTGAAGACCACTGTAAAGACGGCGTCGATTTTATCACCGTTCACTGCGGTGTTACCCGTTCCGCCATTGCCCGATTGAAAGAACAGGGGCGCATCACCGATGTCGTTTCCCGCGGCGGCGCTTTTACCGTCGGCTGGATTCTGCATAATGAACAGGAAAATCCGCTTTACGAATACTATGACCGTCTGTTGGAGTTGGCGCATCAATATGATGTTACTCTGAGCCTCGGCGACGGTATGCGTCCCGGCTGTCTGGCGGATGCCACCGATCATGCCCAGGTTGAAGAATTATTGATTCTCGGCGAATTGGTGCAGCGCGCCTGGAAAGCCGGCGTGCAGGTCATGGTTGAGGGTCCCGGTCATGTCCCGCTTAATCAGATTGAAACCAACGTCAAACTCCAGAAATCTATCTGCAAAGGTGCGCCTTTTTACGTTCTCGGCCCGCTGGTGACTGATATCGGCGCCGGTTACGACCATATCACCGGCGCTATTGGCGGCGCTATTGCTGCCATGCATGGGGCTGATTTTCTGTGCTATGTTACACCTTCCGAACACCTCTCCCTGCCCGATGTCGAAGATGTTCGCCAGGGTGTCATCGCTTCCCGTATTGCCGGACATGTTGCTGATATTGCCAAAGGTGTCAAAGGCGCGATGGATTGGGATATTAAAATGGCCAAAGCCCGCAAAGCGTTGGATTGGGAAGCACAGGCAAAACTGACCTTAACGCCGGATTATTCCCGCAAAGTCCATGCTAAACATACCTCCGGCGGCGAGGCCTGCAGCATGTGCGGCGACTATTGCGCCATGAAAGTCGTCGGCGAATACCTCAATATCCCCGCCCCCGCCTGCCAGGACTAACTTTGGTTCGTCTTCATTGCGAGCGAAGCACGGCAATCCCAGCGTGGGGTGGCCGGTTCCTCTTTGTGTATTGGAGGGTTGAGTCGCAGACTCAACCCTCCCGCCCCGTTTTCCGTATCATCCTATCCCCCCAATTGTCATTCCCGCGAAAGCGGGAATCCAGATGATTAAATTTAACTGTTTCCTTGCCATCGCTTATTACTTTGTATCTTGCAATTCATTAAAACTGGCCTTTCTCTTCCTGTTTTGTATTTCACTATTGTTTCGTATTTCGATACCTTCGGGTATTTAGTATTTACTTGGAAACTTGAAACTTGATTACAATGTACTCAGTTCAACGAGCTGATGTATTGTTTCTTGATGCTTTTCCCCCTGTTTATTCGCCTTAACCTCCCCATTCATGATAAAGTAATACTTGGGGTTGTCCTCAAGTAGTTATGGCCAGAAAAATTGATTCTTACGATGTCATTGTCGTCGGTGGCGGTCCTTCGGGCAGCCAGGTTGCTTATAAATTAGCGGGCATGGGTTATATCGTAGGGGTGGTGGAGAAAAAAGCGACTTTGAACGGCGATATTTGCTGCACCGGTCTCGTCAGCCGCGAATGTGTTGACAAATTCTCTATACCTGAAGTTGTAATTCACCGTTGGGCCAGCGGCGCTAAACTCTTTCCTCCCTCGGGGAAACCGGTTCATGTTCAGCGTGATACTCCGCAGGTAGCGGTACTTAACCGCTCCGCTTTCAATCAGATCTGGGCGCAAAGGGCGAAAAAAGCCGGTGCCGAGTATCGTTTTGGCTGCAATTTGAAAGGTGTTATCCATGAAAAAGGAAAAGTCACCGCTGAAGTCTCCTGCCGCGGTCAGACATTAACCTTGCAGGGCCGGGCAATTGTCATTGCTACCGGTTTCGGCACGCCGCTGCTGGATAATCTCGGGCTGGGCGCCGCCGGTGATTTTGTCATGGGCGCTCAAGCTGTCGTCGAGACGGATATCGCTGAAGTCGAGGTTTACTTCGGTAACCAGATTGCTCCCGGATTTTTCGGTTGGCTGGTGCCCACTTCTCCGGGCAAAGGGCTGGTTGGTCTTCTGGCGCGTCGGGATAATCCTTTCTATCTCCGTAAACTACTGGACTCTCTCGGTGCCGCTGGTAAAATTGCCTCTGCCGATGTCAAAATGAACTACGGCGGTGTTCCCTTGAAGCCGCTCCCGCATACCCGCGGCGATAATTTACTCGTCGTCGGCACGGCGGCCGGTCAGGTCAAACCCATTACCGGCGGGGGAATCTATTTCGGGCTGATTTGTGCCGATATTGCCGCTAACACTCTCAATCGGGCTTTGACAGCAGATAATCTTTCGGCCCGCGCTTTGGCCGGCTATGAGAGGGCGTGGCGGCGTAAACTGGCACGCGAGTTACGCAACGGCTATTTGGGCCGGAAGGCCTACGAAATGCTCAACGACCGCCAGGTCAGCCGGGTTTTCGGATTACTGGAATCTACCGGGATAATCGAAGAATTGAGCCGGTCCGAAGAGTTGTCTTTCGACTGGCATGCGGATGTTATCACCAGGGTCATGGGACAAAAACTAATGGCAAAAACTTTAAATTCCATTACCATGCCGTTCAGCCGTAAAAAAACGGCCGGCAGCGCCGGATAAATTCAAAAAATATTAAATTTGTAAAGGGGTGCAATGGTTATTAACAATACGAATGAAAACATCACTCTGGGTGAAGCGGTCAGCAAGTATCTGGCAATTTTGCCCGATGAGAAAAAGAATGCCACGCAGCAGGAAATCAATAATTTTATGCGCTGGTACGGCGGCCGGGAAAAACCGCTGGAAGCGCTTGAAGGCGCCGCGGTTGGCAATTACGCCGAGCGTCTGGCCCGGACCGATGCCGCCTGCAATCAAAAACTGGAACTGGTCAAAGGGTTCCTGACCTATGCCTACAAACAGCATTGGTGCAAAGAAAACCTCTCGGTCAGTATCCGCGTCGTGAAGAAGAGCAATGGTAAAACCAAACCTGCTTCTGCTGCTTCGAAAAAGAAAGGCCAAAAGAAAGAGCCTTCTTATATGACCCAGAAAGCCTACGATGACATCGGAGTCGAGTTGAAAACCCTGCAGGAAAAACGGCTCGTAGTCATTGAAGATGTCAAAAGGGCTGCCGCGGACAAGGATTTCAAAGAGAATGCGCCTTATCATGCCGCCCGCGAGCAGAAAAGCATGCTTGATGGTAAAATAATGGAACTGGACGAGATGATTACCACGGCCGTCATCATCCAAGAAAATGTCAGCACCGATACCGCCGGCCTGGGCACCACCGTCGTCTTGCAGGATTTGGATTCAACCCGGGAATGCCGCTATTCGTTGGTCGGGCCCCGGGAAGTCAATGCCGCCAAGGGCAAGATTTCTACCGTTTCACCGGTCGGTAAAGCCGTTCTCGGCAAATGCGTCGGCGATACATTTGAAGTCACCGTCCCCTCGGGTAAATTGCACTTCGAACTGAAAGAAATCCTGCACTAAAAGGTGTAAAATTCTAAATACGAAGCACTAAATCCTAAACAATGCCGAAATATAAAATTTGAAATTTAACATTTGAATTTGTTTAGGATTTCGATATTAGATATTAGGATTTAAAAATTTATGGATTGGAAAATAACCTCCGGTACCTTTAATTGTGGGGCTGTCGCCGACGAAGTTACCGTCATCGTTAAAAGTGACTGGTCGGTGCAGTGCTCCGGCTTCGACAAATTAAAGAACTCACGCCGCGCCCAGCTGCAGATGCTCGAGCGCAGCCTGGATTTGAAACGCACCCTCGATTGTAAGGGGATGCAGTGCAAACGGATCACCGAATACCTCGAGAAATTGCAGGAAGAAAACCGGAAATCCATCGCCGCGGATACTAAATAAGTTCTCCCTTCCCTTGAGCCCGCGTGCAAAATGGGCCTGGAATCGAATACCGGGATGGTGCGTCGGTTTTTTCGGTCTAAAATATTAATCGTCGGGTTGTGATTTAGCGTACTCCAAAATCATCGGCTATCCGACAGTTCCCGATTTTTATTTCATCTTTCTTCATCGCTCTTTTCACTTCCGCGGTTGTCCCCTTTGCCTCTCTCGTGATACTATTCAGATGTATGGAAAATATCAGAAACTTTTGTATCATCGCGCACATCGACCACGGTAAATCCACTCTCGCCGACCGCATGCTGGAAATGACCGGCATGATTCACACGACGGAAAACGCCCAGGTGCTTGACAGCATGGACCTGGAACGCGAGCGCGGCATCACCATCAAAGCCAAATCCGTCCGCATGCCCTTCAAATCGCTGGACGGCAAAGATTATATTCTGAACCTTATCGACACGCCCGGCCACGTTGATTTTAATTATGAAGTCTCCCGCAGCCTCAAGGCTTGTGAAGGCGCAGTGCTGTTAGTTGACGCCTCGCAGGGTGTCGAAGCCCAGACCATCGCCAACGCCTATCTCGCCATCGATGCCGGCCTGGAAATTATTCCGGTCATCAACAAAATCGACCTGCCTAATGCCATGGTGGAAGATTGCCGCCAGCAGCTGCAGGACTCGCTGGGCATTCCCGGCAAATCGGCGCTGCTGGTTTCTGCCAAAGACGGCACCGGCGTCAGCGAATTGTTCGAGGCCATCGTTACCCTTGTCCCGCCGCCCAAAGGCAGCGCATCCGAACCCCTCAAATGCCTGATTTTCGACTCATTTTACGATACCTACCGCGGTGTCATCCCGCACATCCGCGTTTTTTCCGGCAGCCTCAAACACGGCGATAAAATTATGATTAAATCCACCGGCCAGATTCACGATGTGGATGAAGTCGGCTATTTCGTTCCCGAACTGAAACCTACCGAACTCATCACCGCCGGTGATGTCGGCTATGTCGGCGCCATCATCAAAAAAGTCGGCAGCATTCACGTCGGCGATACGATTATTTCCCCCGAACATCCGGAAACCGAAGCCGTTCCCGGCTTCCGCCACACCCAGCCGATGGTGTTCTGCGGCATCTACCCGATCAACACCAACGACTACATCAAACTGACCGCCGCGCTGGAGAAATTCCAGCTCAACGATTCCTCTATCATTTTCGAAAAGGAAAGCTCCGCCGCGCTCGGCTGGGGCTACCGTCTCGGTTTCATGGGCATGCTGCACATGGAAATCACCCTCGAAAGGCTGAAACGCGAATACGGCCAGGAATTGATTGCCACCATGCCGTCCGTTATTTATAAAGTCGTCATGACCGACGGCACCTTCCAGATGATCGATAATCCCTCCAAATTCCCTGACCCCACCCGCATCGACCACATCGAAGAACCGATTGTCACCCTGCGGGTTTTCGTGCCCACCGAATTCGTCGGCCCCATCATGGCCCTGTCCGATGAAAAACGCGCCAAACTCGTCGCCATGGAACACCCGGATAAAAAGCGCGCCATGNNGCCATGCTGACCTATGAATTCCCGCTCGCGGAAATGATCACCGGTTATTACGACAAGCTCAAAAGCGTCAGCCGCGGTTACGCCAGCATGGACTACGATTTTCTCGGTTACAAAGCCGGCGATTTCGTCAAAGTGGACATCCTGGTCAAAGAAAATCAGGTTGATGCCCTTTCCTTCATCTCCATCCGCGAAAGCTCCCAAACCAAATCCCGCGGCCTCATTCATAAACTGCGCAAACTTATTCCGCGCCAGAACTTTGAAATCCCCCTGCAGGCGGCCATCGGCGGTAAAATTATTGCCCGCGAAGACATCGTTGCGCTCAGAAAAGATGTCCTCGCCAAGTGCTACGGCGGCGATATCTCCCGCAAGCGCAAACTGCTGGAAAAGCAGGCCGAAGGCAAGAAAAAAATGAAGATGGTCGGCTCCGTGGAAGTCCCCCAGGAAGCGTTTCTCCTCCTCCTCAAAATGGAAGAATAAGGTGAAAGGTCTCTACATTCATATCCCTTTCTGCGTCCGGAAATGCAGCTACTGCGATTTCTATTCCCTCCCCAATCGCCAATCCTCCATCGCCCACTACGTCCGGGCCGTCCTCCGGGAAGCAGGTAGTTTCCCACTTTCGCAAAGGGGGATTAAGGGGGATTTGCAACCACTTAAAAATTTCTCCCTCCAAACCCTCTATCTCGGCGGCGGCACCCCCAGCCTTCTCGGCCCCCAAAACCTCCAAACCCTCATCTCCGGCCTCATGTTAGTTCCTTCTCCCTCGAGGGGAGAAGGTCAGGATGAGGGTGTACCACAAAACGGGGAGGGGTTGAAAGGGGTAGGGTTAGACTTGGCCGAATCCACCCTCGAAGTCAACCCCGAATCCGCCACTCCCGAATTCCTCCAAACGGCCAAAAACCTCGGCTTCAACCGCCTCTCTTTCGGCGTCCAGTCCCTCTCCGACGCCGAACTCCAAAGCGTCGGGCGCATCCACACCGCCGCGCAGGCTGTCGCCGCCATCAAACTCGCCCAAAAAACCGGCTTCCAGAATATCTCCGCCGACCTGATCATCGGCCTGCCCGCCCAGACCTGGCACAGCCTCCACAGCTCGCTGGAGGCTCTCACAGGGCTCGGACTGCCGCACCTCTCCGTCTATTGCCTCTCGCTGGAAAACGGCACCCAGCTGGCCTTAAATCCCCCGAACGACCTCCCCTCCGATGACACCCAGGCCGAACTTTACGAAAAAACCCGCGCTTTCCTCATCAATGCCGGGTTTGTGCATTATGAAATCTCCAATTACGCCCGCCCCGGTTTTGAATGCCTGCACAATCTCAATTACTGGCGCGGCGGCGAATATCTCGGACTCGGACCGGCCGCTGCTTCTCACCTCGACGGCAAACGCTTTAAAAACAACAACGACCTCGATGCCTATTTGCAGAATCCCACCGGCCAGGTCGAGTATGTCGAAACGCTCAGCCCCAAAGAAAAAGCCGCTGAAGAGGCCATGCTAAGACTCCGCCTGCTCGAGGAAGGCCTGAACACCGACGAACTCACCGCCAAATTCAGCCCGGCCAACACCTCGGACATCATCCTCCGCCTCGAAAAAATGAAGCGGGAAGGCCTGTGGCTCCAAACCGGGGTTACCTACCGCCTTGAACCCGCCCACATCCTCACCTCCAACTCCATTTTCTCCCGGGTTATTTCCGGATGATGTTTCACCCGCCTGTTGAATGATGTACAATTATCAACTATGACATACATCTGTAGGGGCGAGTTTCCGCGGGCCTCAGCCGGAGGTACTCGGCTGTTATAAGCCGATGTACGAACTCGCCCGCCCTGTCAACGGTGATAATTATGGATGCCAATATCATAAAAAACCACTATCCTTCTCACAAATCTTTCAGACTAAAAGGTTGGGATTATTCGTCTCCGGGCGCTTATTTCGTGACTATCTGCACTCACAAAAAACAGTGTATATTTGGTGCCGTTGATGACGGAGCAATGCAGCCAAACCGCTCCGGGGAACTCGTCCGGGAATGCTGGGAAGCGCTTCCAACTCATTACGCCGGTATCAATAATCAAATCTTTATCGTTATGCCTAATCATGTTCACGGTATTATTATGCTGGCAGATGAAAACAGGCGGTCGGGTTCGAAACCCGACCCTACCGACAGCTTTTCTTTGTCCGAGGTTATTCGAGGTTTCAAGTCCTATTCGTCAAGAGCAGTAAATGAAGCCAGGCATTCGCCGGGAACAACTGTCTGGCAGCGAAATTATTACGAGCAAATCATCCGGACCGAAAGGGAGTACCTGAAAATCGGGGAATATATTGTGTATAATGCAGCTAAATGGGATAAAGATAGCGAAAACCCATTTCTGTTAAACATCTCCCGGTTATAATCGTATCTGTAGGGGCGAGTTTCCGTAGGCCTCAGCCGGAGGTGCTCGGCTGTTATAAGCCGATGTACGAACTCGCCCGCCCCAATCCCCGGTAATTAAAGTGGAGCGATGAATATGCAATTCGAACGTCCCGATATCATCCGTCCCCCCTCCGAGTGGCGCGATTACTTCCTCCCGCTCACCCGCGGCTGCTCCAATAACACCTGCACCTTCTGCAACCGCTGGGGCGAAAAACTCCACCTCCGCGACCTCGAGGATGTGAAAAAGGAAATTGACGCGCTCGCCCTTTACGTGCGGCGCGGCCTTACCCTGCCCGAAATCTCGCCAATGGTTTACGCCGTCGCGCAGGAATGGGACGGCAACGACGTCTTTCTGCTCGACAGCGACGCCCTGGTTTATCCCTTTCCCAAGCTCAAAGAGGCCCTTGAATACCTTAACCTCAAACTGCCGGACATCCGCCGCATCGGGGCTTATGCCACCGCCCAGGACATCCTCCGCCGCACCGTCGAGGAGCTCAAGGAACTGAAAGCGCTGAAGCTGGGCATCCTCTATATCGGACTGGAAAGCGGTGACGATGACGTCCTCAAAAAAGTCTGCAAGAATGTCACCGCGGCGCAGGTCGTCGAGGCGGTCAAAAAGGTCAAAGCCGCCGGCATCCTCACCTCGGTCACCGTCATTCTCGGACTGGGCGGGAAAGAGGGTTCCACCAGGCACGCCCTGGCCACCGCCAAAGCCCTCAGCGAAATGGATCCGGATTACGCCGGCGCGCTGACGATGACGCTGGTGCCCGGTACCCCGATGTGTGACGACGCGGCCTCCGGCAAATTCCAATTGATTACGCCGTTCGAGTCGCTGCAGGAACTGCTGACCATCGTCAAAAACGCCAATTTCAGCAATTGCTTCTTCAGCTCGATGCACGCCTCCAACTACTTCTCCGTCCGGGGCACCCTGCCGCAGGACAAAGAGAAAATGGTCAAAGCCCTCGAGCAAATCATCAAAAAAGGAGACCCCAACACTCTGAGGCCGGAATTCCTGAGAGGATTATAAGAGAAACTCTAAATACTAATTTCGAAATCCTAAACAATATCAAAATAAGAAATCCCAATAACCAAACTGTCACTTCCATTGCGAGACCTTATCCCTTTCCCCAAATAAGGTCGTGGCAACCTAAAATCCCCGGGTTAGTCTCCTCGCCCTTTGAGTCGAAAGGTCTGTAGGGGAGGGTTAATAACCCTCCCGCCCCGTCGTCCATTCCCCAACCCCCATTGTCATTCCCGACCTGATCGGGAATCCAGCCGCCAAAACCCCTATTGTCGTTCCTGCGAAAGCAGGGATCCATCAAACCAACCTAGCCTTGATACCCACCTCGAAATACGATTCATATTCCGATTCCCCCGGGTTAGTACTACGCTCCGCTGCCAGAGTCCCGAGTTTTTAACCTCTCTCCCATGATAAGGGAGAGAATACAAGTGGGTACAAACCGGGTAGAATGGTAACAGAATAGACCGGGCGGATAGGTAACAGTTAAGGTATAAGTGGAGGTGAAACTTATGCCTTATCAGGAGCTTACTGCCTTGGATATCAGAAAAGAAATGATCAACGAATATTTTAGTAACGATTACACAATTACGGAATTAAGCGAGCGTCATAGGATCGCCCGAAAAACCATATACAAATGGCTGGAGCGTTATCAGAGCCAGGGGGAGGATGGATTGGCGGAGCGCTCACACGCTGCATTTCATCCTCCGAATGCGACACAAGAAGAAGTAGTACAAGCTATCCTGGCAATGAAACTGAGGAGAATCAAGTGGGGGCCTAAAAAAATACTGGCAAGATTAAAACTGGATCAGCCCGAAACATGTTGGCCCGCGGCCAGCACGGGCGGCGAAATACTAAAGAGATACGGACTGGTCAGCATTAAAAAATATCGCCGGCATACCCCGCCATACACCGCACCGTTTCTGGGATGCGATATGCCCAATATGACTTGGAGTGCCGATTACAAAGGCCAATTCAGGCTGGGAAATGGTCGATTGTGTTATCCTCTGACAATATCCGATAATTATAGCCGCTATCTTCTGGATTGCCATGGATTAGCCCATCCCCGGTTTGATCAAACTAAGCCTTGTTTTGAGTGGGCATTCCGCAATTACGGTTTACCGCAAGCTATTCGGACTGATAATGGCTCTCCATTTGCTTCTACCGGCCTGGGTGGATTGTCCAGATTGTCTGTCTGGCTTATTCAGTTGGGCATCAAGCCGGAAAGAATACTCTCAGGCTGCCCTGAGCAAAACGGCAGGCATGAACGGATGCATAAGACACTGAAGGAGGCTGTCGCGAGTCCTCCGAAGCAGAATATGGTGGAGCAGCAGAAGGCATTCAATCAGTTTAGAGCGGAATACAATGATGAAAGACCGCATGAAGCTTTNNTGCAACGGTCCGTTTTGTACGCACGAACGGTGAAATCAAATGGAAGAGTAATAAAATCTATCTTTCAGGAGCTCTTATCGGTCAATATGTAGCTTTGACCCAAACGGATAACTACCTGTGGAAAGTGAACTACAGCTTTTATCCGCTGGGCTTTTTAGATGAGGTAATAATGAGAATGAGGAAATATTAAAAAGTGTTACCTATCCGCCCGGATTAAAATGTAACCCATCATCCCGTTTGCACATAGAGGGGGATTTTAGGTTGCCGCGACCTTATTTGGGGATAGGGATAAGGTCTCGCAAAGACAGTGAGAATGGGGGGTGTGGAGGCTGGATTCCTGCCTTCGCAGGAATGACAAAGGGGAAGTCATTAGGCTGGGAGACCCTTCGACTTCGCTCAGGATGACAATAGGGATTATGGCGGCTGGATTCCCGATCAGGTTGGGAATGACAATAGGCGGTTGGGGAACGGATGACGAAACGGGGGCGGTCGTACATTTCAACTGCTGTTGAAAGTATTTCGTCGAAATACTCAAGGTTTGAAACCCGACCCTACAGACCTTTCGACTCAGAGGGCGAGGAGACTAATAAGAGGCAATCTTCGACTGATGGCAATTGTCACTCTCCTTTCATCCCTCCCTGAGAGGGAGGGAGACCAAATGCATGGCCAGTCCTTTTTCCACTCGTAGAGCCAGATAGAGGGGGATTTTAGGTTGCCACGACCTTATTTGGGGATAGGGATAAGGTCTCGCAATGGAAGTGAAAAGTTGGAATTTGGATTTTAATATTTGATATTTTCCCATTTTCATGAGGACAAAGTTTAGGATTTCGAGATTCGGATTTAGTGCTTGTGGGGTAGGGGGCTGGATTCCCGATCGGGCACGGTATACATTCACTTGTCAAAGTGCACTCTTGACAGTTCGGTTTTGGATAGAGTTCGCAGAGCTGAAGACGGTGCGGCACAATAATAGTGTACCAGTTTTGAGGTAACTCCAACCTGTATAAGATTATCCTATATTTTTAGCATTTTGTGTAAATAGCGTAAATAACGCAATTAGTGTTAAAAGTGAGCATTTTTATGTGTGTGTAGATGTGGTGAAGATGCATTGACATTATATCGACTATTGCTTCAATTTCACTTATTTTTCGGTCTTGCCTTGCTTGCTGCGCATGCCAGACATTGCCACTTCCCACCAATCCTTTCGTGGTCAGCAAGCATATTGCATTTTGGACAATAACGAAACATCTTCTTCATAAGTTTAAACAGTGGTCATAATACATAAATTTTCTCTACAGGGTTTCTGGGCATTACCATCCTAATATTGAAATGTATGGTCCATTATGGAATGGAATGTATGCCAAATGGAAGGTATTAAGTTCTAGTCATCAAGAAGGCCCACAAACGAGTTGGGAGTAGTGTATAATGCACCACGATACAATTTACATGCTTTTTAATGTACAGCAGTAAAAATGACTACTAAGAAGTCTTTAAGTTTGAGGGAAGTTTGGCGCAGATTCCCAGGTTGTTTGACTTTGTTGGAGAATAACTTTAGCTTTTTCTTTGAGTTTTTCCTTAACCATTCGTCCCACCAGTCAGGGTCGTAATAGATTTGTGTCGTGCGATATGTACTTCCATTTATTTCAACGTTCATAAGATACCGCGCACAATCGGTGTTTGGGCGTCTTTATCAGGATAATAGCTACAGCCGCATTGCACGCAAACATATTCACCATTATCTTCCTGATACATATTCCCACCGACGCACCGAGGACAACGTGTCCATATCCGACGTTTGCTAAAACGATTAGACATCCCACTTACATATGCACTGATAGTTCTATTAGTTGGTTTGTTTGTTTCTATGGTCATAAGTTACCATCCATAGCCTCTATTATTAGGAGAGTNNTTAAATGAAGTATTAAATCCAATGGTATAACGCATTGCTTAGGTGGTCAAGATGAATTAATTTCAACTAAATCAACCAATCCTCCCAACAATTAGTACCAAAGTACCTGGTACTAACGATTGGGTCTCTATCTAAGGATTTATTTGGGTTGGCTGTCGAACATATTATGAGGTTAGAGGGTTGGGAAAGTCTGGATGTGGTATTAAGGTACACGAGAAGCGTGAAGTTTGATGAGAGCTTAAAATTGGATAGGGATTGGAGAGGTTTTAGGCGGGTATTTTTAGCATTTTGTGTAAATAATGCAATTAGTGTTAAAAGTGAGCCTTTTTATGTGTATCGTCTGGGTTAGAATCGAAGGATAAAAATTTATGGCTTACGTTCAAGATATTGAAATCCATTTAAAGTTATTGGTAATTTAGTCTTGATTTTAGAGATATACTCACCACAAACCTGTTCATATTCATTAATGTATTTCGTGCATTGCATGATCATATCTCCAATCTCAACCTGAAAATCGTCAGATTTTTCTATGCAGTTTCCATCATGGTCATAGGATGTAATCCTACCATTCCCGAAGATAATTTCGCATATTCCTGAATCATTAATAGTCATGGTTAATGGTTGCCACATCATACTTGACGTTACATTTGCCTTGTTTGGTTCTTTATCGGAACGAAGATGAGCTATTGATAAATTCCTAACACGTCTAATCTTTTTGATGAAGCTATTGTTAGTCGGTTGTTTGGCAAGATTGACACCGAGTTTGAGTGTATTATTAAAATGTTTCAATTCTTCATACAGTATTTCATAGGCATTCTGTAATGATACGAAAAATAATGCATAGGAGAGCAAACATTTTAAATAAAGTGGCTGTATCTTTAAGAACCATGGTATTGCAAGTGATAATTTCGCCTTATGAGAAATCGTTAAATTTAGACTTTCTTGGAATGGCGCATATTCTCGCTCCCAATCTTGAACAATCAGTTTAAGCATATCGGAAAGAATCGAGATATCCGCGAGCAGCAAAGGGTCAGGAATTACTGCCTCCTCGTTATTCAGCAACTGTATTTTTCTTATTACTCCATCATTCACACTTACTAACAAGTTCATAAGTAAC
>PMCB01000089.1 GCA_003153955.1 Dehalococcoidia bacterium
ACGCCGAAGTCGAAGCCCTCCAGCACAAAAAAGCCGGTGAACAGCGTCGCAATGAGCACGAACCAGAGGGTGTTCAAGTCCATAGTCAAATATCCCATCACCCGAAAATCCGAATATTGTTTCGGATTTCGACATTCGTATTTAGGGTTTTACTTGATACTCAGATCTTGCTTATTGATTATTTGTTTATTGTTGTTCGTCAGTAATATTTATTATATGATGATGGCAAATACCGAATTCATTTCTCGTGGAGGTAGCTGCTATGCCCGGATTATTCGACCCGATTCAAATTAAAGGACTTACCCTGAAAAACCGACTGGTGATGCCCCCGATGGCCAACGGCTTCGGTGCTGAAGACGGCGCCGCCGGCGATAAGCATATCGCCCATTATACCGCCCGGGCAAAAGGCGGCGTGGGATTAATAATTATCGAACACACCTTTGTGTCCAAAGAAGGCAAGGCCAGCAAAGGTCAGCTCGGACTGGACGACGATAAACTGATTCCCGGCCTCAAAAAGCTGGTGGATGCCATTCACGCCGATGGCGCGAAGGTCATCATCCAGTTAAACCACGTCGGTGCCGCCGCTTCCCGTTTGTCTACCGGAATGCAGCCGGTCGGCCCTTCCGAAATCATGCACCCCAAAGGCAGCGAGCTTCCCCACGCCTTAACAGCTCCGGAGATGAAAATACTGGCCGTGAAATTCGGTGAAGCCGCCCGCCGGGCAGCGGCCGCGGGCTTCGATTCCGTGGAACTGCACGGCGCGCACGGTTTCCTGCTCTGCCAGTTCCTCTCACCCTACACCAACCGCCGCACTGACGAATACGGCGGCAGCTTAGAAAATCGCCTGCGATTCCCCACGGAAGTCATCCGGGAGGTGAAATCGAAATTGGGCAAGAACGTGCCGCTGTTTTACCGCTTCGGCGCCGACGACATGCGGGAAGGCGGCCTGACCCGCGAGGAAGGCAAAAAAGCCGCGCATAAACTGGAACAGGCCGGCGTCGATGTCCTTGATGTTTCCGGCGGACTTGGCGGCGACGGTCAAAGGAACCAAACCGAACAGGGCTATTACGTGCCGCTGGCAGAAGGCGTCAAATCGGTAGTTAAAATACCGGTCATCGGCGTGGGGCATATCACCGAGCCCGAATACGCCGACCGGATTATCCGCGAAGGCAAAGTAGATATGGCAGCCGTGGGGCGTTTATTGCTGGCCAACCCGGATTTTCCCAGGCAAGCCGCGGAGAAACTCGGGATAAAACTGGAATATTAAGGGGCTCCCGCATTAAACCTTTAAATCTCCCCCCGTGCGATATCCTGCTGCATCAGCCGGATGAGTTCACTGTGGTACCACAAAAGGAACTGCTCCCTCTTTTCCGGCGGCCATTCGTAAAAACCTTGACCGGAAGCCATGCCGGTTTCGCCCCGCGCCAGATGCCCGGCAATCGGCGGCCACGGCTGCAGCCCTTTGGCTTTGTCCAGACCGGAGGCAAAATCCAGCCCGATTAAATCGAGGCGCTTGAAATAGCCGGTATAACCCATGCGCCGCCCGAAGCCGTAGCAAATGACGTTATCGATCATTTCCGGCGTGGACAGCCCCTCATCTACCATCGCCTGGCATTCCTGCCCGATGGCGCGCTGGATGCGGTTCTGCAGGAAGCGCGGTGTGTCTTTACAGACAACCACCATCTTGTGCATCTTCCGCAGCATTTCGACGACTCCGGACACAATCGCGGGGTCTGTTTTATCCCCGGCGACCACTTCCACCAGCGGCGCAAAATGCGGCGGCTGGGTGTAATGCGTCACCAGTATCCGCTCCGGGTGTTTGGCGCGTGAGGCAATTTCCGTCACCCGCAAACTGGAAGTATTGGTACACAGTAAAACCGTCGGCGGGCAAATTGCATCCAATTCGGCAAAAATCGCCTGTTTCAGCGGCAAATTCTCCAGCACCGATTCGACGACGAGGTCGACACCCCGGGCCGTTTCTTTGATATCGGTATAGTAGGTCATCCTGTTCCCGGCGGCATCAGCGCCGGCACGGGTCATGAATCTGGTTTTCACCATTAAATTCAGGATTTCTTTAGCTTTTTGTTTAGCAGCTTCGCTGCTGGTTTTACCGGTGTTAAATAACTTAACATCATAACCGAACCGCGCATATTCCACCCCGATGCCCAGCCCCATTAATCCCGCCCCGATTACGGCGACATGCTGTATCTTTTTCATTGCGGCCTCCCGTTTAAAAATCTTTGGAGTCCATCATAACATAATCGGCAATTTATCGTTATTATTGATATACTGATAAATATAATATCCCGAAAAACGACATGTAAATAAAATCATTCGCGATTGAAAAACATTGAATTTTGGTTTATTCTTGAGAGCAGGAATTTGATAAATGACATCTGAAATAACCCCGGAACCGGTCCCGGAAAACAAACCGGGTGCACCTGAGGAAATGCCACAGCAGGCTATACCGCAGGAAACACTACAAACGGTACAGGCAGTCCAGCCTGAGGCATTGCCGGGTGCGCCTCCTGAAGCCTTGCCGGTAATTCTGCTCCCGGCTCTTCCCCGGACCCGCTGGCAGCGATTTTTACACTGGGAATTGTTGGGACTTTTTATTATTGTCCTGGTGACATTGATTTTCCATTTTGCTCAGATCGAACGCCCCGCGACAATTGTCTGGGATGAGGTCTGGTATGTCGGTGATGCCAGGTCAATCATCAGCGGCACGGGAGAGCTGCGCCCGGAGCATCCGCCGCTGGCCAAGCTTTTTATTGTCGCCGGCGATTATATCTTTAGCGGCTTTAGAACGCCGGAGCACCGCAGCGGCGCAATGAATACCGAAATTGTCAACAACAGCTCTTCCAGTACCACGTTCGCGGTGACTAACGCTTCAAAATTCACCATCGGTATGGCGCTCAGAATGGATTCGGAACAGATGACGATTACCGGCGTCGACCTTACCGGCAACAATATTACCGTCGACCGCGGTTCCGGCGGGACATCCCCGGCCACCCATGCCGAGCTGGAAACGATTTATGTCTTCACCGACACTGCTTTCGACTGGCGCTTCTTCTCGATAATCGCCGGTACATTCAGCATTATTATTTTCTATTTTATTGGCCGTAAACTGGGTTTTTCCGGGACAGCCGCAACAATCGCGACATTCCTTTTCGCGCTGGATGACATGGTGTTCGTTCATTCAGGGCTGGCGCTGCTGGATGTTTATATGGTCACTTTCATGCTGGCGGCGGTCCTGTTTTATCTGGATGAAAAATATATTATCGCCGGTATCTTTATCGCACTAGCCGCCAACTGTAAACTGGTCGGAGTCCTGATATTGATTGCGCTTTGCCTGCACTGGGTAATCTATAGAAGGGACAAGTGGAAAACTTTTGCGGCTTCGCTGGCGGTAACGGCGGTTTCATTTGTGTTTTTCCTGGAATATTTCGATTTGTTCATCAGCCGGAATATCGAAAATCCGGTCACCCGGATCAAAGGGCTGCTTTCGGGTACGGCCGCCAATGTTTTTACCGACCCCAAACTTTCCATCTCCAGCCGTCCCTGGACATGGCTCTATCCGCAGTGGTTCCGCGCCTATTACATGGGCCCGAACGTGCCCATTATCGCCTACTCTTTCGTTCCGCAGCAGTACCTTTCGTTTATCAGTCCCACAATCCAGATATTGATTCTCCCGATTATCGGTTACATGATTTACAAAGCAATTAAAAAGAGCAAAGTTGCCGGTTTTGTTTTACTCTGGTTCCTGGCAACTTATGTGGTCTGGATACCGCTGGACATATTCACCAACCGGGTCACGTTTGTGTTTTATTTCCTCTCGACCACCCCGGCGATTTGCATCGGCCTCGGAGTCGCTATTTCCGACTGGTTAAAATATTTGAAAAAGAGACGGACGGAGCTGGGCCGTTTATCCACCGGCGTTGCATTATCCTACAGCGCAATCGGACTGTATCTCTTCCTGCACCTGGCAATTTTTATCATTTTTAATCCGGCAATACCGCCGCTGGTCAAGATGTGGCTGCCGCCATTCCATATCCCGTAACAGCAGGCAAATCCGAAATCTCAGGTCATAAAAAACAGGAATCAACAGTAGTCGATAAATCTGGCTTTTAAATTATTTTAGAGAACGGGATTTTGTTAAATGTCATCTGAAACAATACCGGAACCGATTGAGGAAGCAAAAACTGAACCCGTACCGGAAATAATTCCTGAAACAAAACCGGAGAGCCGGTGGCAGAGGTTCCTCCATTGGGAGTTTTTCGGACTTTTTATTATCGTCATGGCGACCCTGATTTTCCATTTTGCTGCGATAGAACGCCCCGCGACGATCGTCTGGGACGAAGTCTGGTATGTCGGTGATGCCCGGTCGATTTTCAGCGGCACCGGAGAGCTGCGTCCCGAACACCCGCCGCTGGCCAAACTTTTCATTGTCGCCGGAGATTATCTCTTTAACGGATTTAAGACCCCGGAACACAACATCGGCGCCACGAATCTGAAAAACATCTATAACAGCAAAACAGTTAACCTGATTACGGTAAGTGACGCTGCAAAATTCAAGGCCGGTACGACAATCAGAATCGATGGCGAACAGATGAATGTCACTGCCGTCGATACTGCGATAAATCAAATCACGGTCGAGCGCGGCGCGGGCGGTTCAGCGGTCACCGGGCATGATGCGCAATCCGTAATTTATATTTTCACCGACAACGCTTTCGATTGGCGCTTCTTCTCCATAATCATCGGAACACTGGGCATCATTGTGTTCTATTTCATCTGCCGCAAATTGGGATTCTCCGTAAACACGGCCACGTTAGCTACTTTCCTGTTCGCGCTGGACGATATGATGTTCGTTCATTCCGGCCTGGCTTTAATTGATATTTACATGCTCACTTTTATGCTGGCGGCGGTTTTGTTTTATCTGGACGAAAGATACATACTATCCGGCATTTTTGTAGCCCTTAGCGCGAATAGTAAACTGATGGGTGTACTGATAATCATTGCCTTTTTTCTGCACTGGGCGATTTATAGAAAAGATGAATGGAAACCTTTCGCCGCTTTGCTGGTCACCGCTGCGGTTTCATTCGTAGTATTGCTGGAGTATTTCGATCTGTTCATTATCAGGACTATCGAAAACCCTGTCACCCGGATTACTGCCATGCTTGGGGGGTTAGCCGGTAATGTGTTTACCAATCCCAAACTTTCTATCTCCAGCCGACCATGGACATGGGTTTACCCGCAGTGGTTCCGCGCTTATTACATGGGGCCAAACGTGCCGGTCATCCTATATTCTTCCAACCCGCAATACCTTTCGTTCATCAGCCCCACTTTGCAGATTCTGATAATCCCGATTATCGGCTACATGATTTACAAAGCACTGAAAAAGAGTAAGGCAGCCGCTTTTGTGCTGTGCTGGTTCCTGGCAACCTATGTAATCTGGATACCACTGGATATCATCTCTAACCGGACCACCTTTGTGTTTTATTTTCTATCCACGACGCCGGCAATTTGCATCGGCATTGCGATTGCAATATCCGACTGGCTGAACTATTTGAAAAAGCGCCGCACGGAAATGAACCGGTTAACGCCAGGGGCAGTGCTGTCTTACAGCGTAATCGGGCTTTACCTGTGCCTGCACCTGGCGTTTTTTATCGTCTTTAATCCGGCGATACCGCCGATTGTGAAGAATTGGCTGCCGCCATTCCACATTCCGTAACAATGCATAATTATTTGCTGCCGTTTTAACAGCCGAGGGCCGGTAATAATTTGCGGGATTTCACGAAATAGTATGATAAAATTATGATAGATTCTTTAAATGGAGACGAAAATGGCCGAAATTGCACATACTAAAACCCAATTGCAGGAACGTCTGATGGTCAGAGAAAAAAGATTCGGGGAATTACTTATCGCCGCGCAGTCACCAATGCCCGCGTTACCCGGTAAGGTTAATGCCAAGGGCGTGCTGACCGTTTCGGTGGATGATATCGAAAAATATATCGCGATACAAAAAGCCAATGCCGCCCATGCCGCGATTCAGGCCTTTCTGGAAACCGCTTTTGAAGAGAAGGACAGTTATTAATCTCTTAACAGCACGTTTTTATCTTTCGCATTCAGGCAGAATACCGCCGGTCAAGAATGACCGCAGTGTTTTTTGAACCCCGGGGAAAAAACGCGCCGGTTCTTGACTGAATATGCGGGTCCGTCAGCGGTTGTTTTTTGAATTTGTCTGATAGTTGGAGATTGATTATTGGAATTTGGGTGGGGTAAGTGGGAGCGGGGGAAAGGATGGTGGGCGGTATACGGCTCGAACGTACGACCTTTGCGATGTCAACGCAATGCTCTAACCAACTGAGCTAACCGCCCTTAGATAACGCAATATCAATGCTACCAGATGACGCTGTTTCAGTCAAGAATTTATCTTTCCCCAAAATTAAAACAGGGATTAAGCCATCATGATGAAAAAATTTAATATGTGCCTGTAAATGAGGTATGATTAAAAAAGGAATTTCATTAAAGGAATACATTTAATGAACGATATCATCAGCGTAGAGCATGTGAACAAAGAGTTGGGGAGACGTCAAATCCTGAAAGACGTATCGCTGGCCGTGCAGCGCGGCGATATTTTCGGCTACCTGGGCCCGAACGGCGCCGGAAAGACGACCACCATCCGCATCATGCTGGGATTGATGGCCGCGAACTCCGGCAAAGTCACTTTGCTCGGCCAGGATGTCCAGATTGATAAAACCCGCCAGAAAATCGGATTTGTGCTGGAAGCGGACGGCCTTTACGACAACCTGACCGCTTACGACAACCTGCTGTTTTATGCCAAACTTTACGATATTCCCAAGCCGGCGCAGAAAGTGGATAAAATCCTGAAACAGGTAGGGCTGGCGGATAGAGCCAAAGACAAAGTTTCAACCTATTCCAAAGGCATGCGGCAGAGATTGGCGCTGGCCCGCGCCATCGCCCCCGACCCGGAAGTGCTGATACTGGACGAACCCACCGCCGGCGTCGACCCGACCGGTCAGATCGAAATCCGCCAATTGATGCTGGACATGATCAACAAAGAAGGCAAAACCATACTGTTGAGTTCGCATAACCTGGACGAAGTGCAGCGTATCTGCAATCGCATCGCGCTCATCCATCAGGGACAAATCCGGCTCTACGGCGGGCTGGAGCAGTTTAAACGCGATATGGGACAGGGCGGTTTAGTCATCGAGACCAGGGGAATGATTCCCGCAGACACATTAGCCGAGCTGCAAAAAATTCCGGATGCCACGATCCGCGAACAAAAAGATAACACGCTCATCCTGAACGTCGGGAAAAACACAGAAACTTCGGACATCATCATGCTCCTGGCATCGAGAGGTGTGAAAATAGAACAGGTGAAAAAACAGGAAGCATCCCTGGAGGATATGTACACCGCGATTGTGAAAGAATCGGAGCACAAATAAAATGAATAAAATCTGGATAATTTCCCGGAAAGATATCAGCGATGCCTTCCGCAGCCGCAGCACCTATGTTTTTCTTCTCGTAATGCTTGTTCTGACTTTTATTTATATTTCCATCTATACCGGCACGGTGAATTCAGACCCGTACAAAAACAATCCTTCGTTGATTGCTGATTACAGCCATAAATATATCAACACTTTGGCTTATCTTTTTCCATTGATGTTTTCCAACTTCATCTGTTCGATTTTTGCCAATTACGCCGTCATTGTCGATAAAGCCAAACGGAACATCGAATCGTTAATGGCCACACCCGTCAGTATCAAGCAAATCTGGATGGGAAAAACCCTCGCAGTCACTCTGCCCAGTGTCGGAATAGGAATCGGGATCTCGGTCGTCAGTTATCTGGTGCTGGACCTCGGGTTTGTAATGCCTAACACCCACAGTTTTATTTATCCCGGCATTATCCCGGTTATTTCCGCGCTGATTATCATGCCGACGCTCCTGTTCGTCATTGTTGCCATTGTAACCTACATCCAGCTGACGATAACCAATCCCCGAATCGGAAATTTTGTGTTCTCCGGGGTTTTCATCTTACTGATGATCGGAGGCGAAACGCTGCTGGCCGAAAACTATTCTACCAATTACCTGGCGCTGGTCTACCTCGGAGTAATCGCGATTTGCGCGGTAATTGCGTATATCCTGTCCTTCTCTCTGACCAAAGAGAGGGTGCTGCTGTCCAGCAAGGTTTAATTAAAAGAAAAAGTATGCTGCGGATGAATTGATAATTTATCGCAGCAGGGCATATAATCATTTCGGTTTAGTACTTAATTTGATTTAAGGCCAAAGCTAATATATAAAGAGGTGAAATAATGAAAGCAGTAGTTATCCACGGCAAAGGTGATTTCCGTTACGAAGATGTCCCGGACCCGAAAGCCGGCGAAGAAGAAGTAGTAGTAAAAATCGGCCGGTGCGGCATCTGCGCCGCCGACCCTAAGATTTATCACGGTAATGCCTATTTTGCGCAGACAGTTTACGACCATGCCCCGATTGTCGCCGGGCATGAGTATGTCGGCGAGGTAGTAGAACTGGGCAAAGGCGCCAAAGAAAAATACGGGCTGAAAGTCGGCGACCATGCCATCATGGAAATCCTCATCCCCTGCATGAAATGTTATTTCTGCAAGCGCGGCCGCTACAATCTGTGCGAAGTGCACACGATTACCGGCATCTCCGGGCCCAACGGCGGCTGGGCGGAATATATGAAGTTCCCCAAGGGGGCGATTGTCTGGAAAGTGCCGAACGAAATCCCCTGGGAAGCAGCCGTCACCCTTGAGCCTTTAGCCTGCGGTATCCACGGCGTGGAACGCGCCAATATCCAGTTCGGCGAAACAGCGGTATTAACCGGTTGCGGCCCCATCGGTTTGCTAATGCTGCAAGCGGCCAAATTAAAAAATCCGATGCAATTGATCGCGGTGGACACGGATGAGCACCGGCTGGCAATCGCCAAAGAAACCGGCGCCGATTTAGTGATCAATCCCGCGAAGGAAGACGTTGTTGCCAAAGTGAAATCACTCACCGGCGGTATCGGCTGCGACGTAGTGCTGGAAGCCAGCGGCAGCCCGAAAGCGGTGGTGCAGGCGGTGGATATGCTGCGGCGCGGCGGCCGGCTGATGGAATTCGGGGTATTCGCCGAAAAGACCAGTCTGGACTGGAGCATCATCAGCGATATCAAAGAACTGGAAATATACGGCGGACATCTGGGTTTTGATACTTACCCGCAGGCAATTAAATACCTCCGGGAAGGTCTCGTGAAACCGGCCAAAGTAGTCACTCATAACTTCCCGCTGAAAGACTGGAAGAAAGCCATCGATACCGCCGAGAATCATCTGGAGAACTCGATCAAAGTGACGATGACGCCGTAATTTAATCAAGATGAACGCAATTTTCAGCCTGAATAATACATGCTCAGAATTGGTATAATAATATCAGTACATGAAACTCAAGTTAAGGAGAACAAATGGGCTGTTGGGTCGGAAAGATAGCACGTGTAAATTTAACCACGGGAAAGGTGACCGTTACAGACTTACCGAAAGAAATGGCGGTTTCTTATCTGGGAGGGCGCGGTTTTGGCGCCCGCATCCTTTATGATGAAGTCGGGCCGTCGGTCGAGCCGTTCAGCCCCGAAAATCTGCTGATACTGGCGACCGGGCCGCTTAACGGCTCCAAAGCGCCGAGCAGCAGCCGTTTCAGCGTTACGACAAAGTCGCCGCTGACCGGAACGATTTTCGATTCTAATTGCGGCGGAAAAACAGGCATAAAAATCAAAGACGCCGGTTATGATGTCCTGATTATCGAAGGCAAAGCCGCGAAACCTGTGTGGCTGATGGTGGACGAGAACGGCATTAAAATTAACGATGCCGCAAATATCTGGGGGCAGGACGTTGACATCACCACCGATACTTTATTAGGACAGGTCGCGAATCCGCAATCCGCCACTGTTGCCTGCATTGGGCCGGCCGGGGAAAACCTGGTACGGTTTGCGGCAATAATGGATGATAAATCCCGCGCAGTCGGGCGCGGCGGCGTCGGCGCGGTGATGGGTTCAAAAAACCTTAAGGCGATTGTCGCCAGCGGCACCTCGCACGAGAGCGTAGTCGACCAGGAAACCCTCGATTTTATCGTTTATGAAGCCAGAAAAGTGCTCAAGCAAAGCCCGATCACGTCCATCGGTTTCCCGACCTACGGCACATCTTCATTGGTTCGGGTCATGGACATGATGGGCGCTTTCCCATCTTATAATTTTTCCGAATCTTCTTTCGGGTACATCAATGACGTTTCCGGGGAGACTTTACGGGAAAAGATTTTCGTCAAGCAGAAGGCCTGCTGGGGATGCCCCATCGGCTGTAAACGCGTTACAAAGACGAAAAACGGCGAAGGAGAAGGACCGGAGTATGAATCGCTCTGGGCGCTGGGGCCGGAATGCGGCATTCACGATATCGAAGTCATTGCCGAGGCCAACTACCTCTGCAACCGTTTAGGTCTGGATACAATGTCGGCCGGTGTCACCATCGGCTGCGCGATGGAAATGGCACAAAGAGGAATTGTTGATTCCGGCGTAAAATTCGGTGATATTCCGTCGCTGATGAAGATGATTGAAAATATCGCCTACCGCCGGGGTTTCGGCGATGCGCTGGCAGAAGGCTCCCGCCGTTTCTCCGAAAAATACGGCGTCCCCGAATATGCCATGCAGGTCAAGGGAATGGAATTACCCGCTTACGAACCGCGCGCCATGGGTGTGCAGGGGCTGTCTTTTGCCACTTCTAACCGCGGCGGCTGCCATTTACGGGGTAATATGCTGGGGCCGGAATTGCTCGGCGTGCCGAAGATTGTAGACCACTCCGGCGCTTCCGGCACTGTCGGCCTGCTGATTTTTCATCAGCACCTTTCCGCCGCGTTCGACGCCCTCGGTGTCTGTAAGTTCGCCGGTTTTGCGGTCAGCGACGAAATGCTGGCCAGGATGATGACGGCCATTACCGGAATTGCATTTGTCCCGCATGATCTGCATGCCGCGGGCGAACGCATCTGGAACCTGGAGCGGCTTTACAATATCAGAGAGGGATTCACCAGCAAGGATGATACCTTGCCCAAGAGATTCACGGATGAGCCGTTAAAAAGCGGCGCCGCTAAAGGCCGGGTCGTCAATTTAGCTCCCCAGATGGAAGAATATTACCGCTACCGCGGCTGGAGCACCACCGGTATCCCCGGAAAAGAGAAACTGAAACTATTAGGATTGGAGGCATAAAATGTTAGAAGAGTTTCAGCGTATCGGACGGGATTTATTTCTCAGCGGGCTGGTAAGTTCCCACGGCGGCAACATGAGTGTACGCATGGGCGACCGCGTCCTGATTACGCACCGCGGTTCCCCGTTAGGTCAAATTACCGCTGAAGACATCGTGGAGACAGGGCTTTACGATAACGACAGCAGTATTATGCTCGCTTCTTCGGAAACCCCGGTACACCGCACGATTTACCAGCAGACGGCCGGACTGGCAATTGTACACGCCCATCCCAAAGTCGCCGTCGCCCTGTCGCTGTTTGAAGATGAAATCATCCCCATCGATAACGAAGGTTCTTACCTTTTGCATAAAGTACCTGTTATTTCCTCGGAAATTGCCTCCGGCACCGCCATGGCCGGGATCGTAGCGGAATCGTTGCAGAAATATAAAATCACGATGGTCCGCGGGCACGGCTGCTTCGCCATCGGCCAGGTCCTCGAGGAAGCATGGCAGTGGGTATCCTGTCTGGAAGAATCGGCGATGGTGATTTACTACGCCCGCACCCTCGGCGGCCAGACCAAAGAATTCCGCAAAAACGCCGACCAGTATAAGAAGTGGTAGGCTCAAATATTTAACTCTGTGTCTTAAGGAGAACAGCGATGAAAGTTACCGCCGCCGGATTGAAAAAACTGGAAACCACCTACAAAGGCTATCTCGAAGGGGAAATCATCGACCGGTTTTTCGATGAATTCGGCATCCGGTTTGCCGCCGGGCTGTGGGCAGCCGGCAGTTTTAACGACCGTTTTGTCGGCAGCGGCTACAATCCGGGACTGGATGACAGTCTAACTGCCAAAATGGCGCGCGTCACCCAGGCAGGTATCAAAGGCTGTGAATTTCACGACTCCCAATTCGTGAGCACCGACCTCGTCGTCGATAAAAAGAAAATCGCGGAAATCAAAGCCGCGCTGAAAAAATACAAATTAACCCCGACCAACATGAACACCGACCTTTTTTCCGATGCCAAATGGAAACTGGGCGGGATTACCAACGCCAATAAATCCATCCG
>PMCB01000044.1:0-10890 GCA_003153955.1 Dehalococcoidia bacterium
CACCTCTCTTCAA
Organism: Dehalococcoidia bacterium; assembly: GCA_003153955.1. Classification (GTDB taxonomy): domain Bacteria; phylum Chloroflexota; class Dehalococcoidia; order Dehalococcoidales; family Fen-1064; genus Fen-1064. Next base: position 14 of record PMCB01000044.1, read on the forward strand.
CTGATTAGATATTATGCTGTTCTACGCAATGGTGATATTTGTATTCAAAATCAATAAACTCCATTTAGTTTTCAGGTTTGGAGTATTGACTTAAAAATAGACTTTATTTGAATAGGTATTATAATATCTCTATATAATATGCTTTGAAAAATAAATTGTCAAACAATTTTAATGGTTGAAAACTACCTTAACATAAGAAATAAAAATGGACCCTAATTCATAAAAAAGCAGGCTGGGTTTTTCCCAGCCTGCTTTTTACTACCTGAACTGAAAGTGTTATTTAAGATTCACTTGGGGTAACTTCTTTTGAGCTTCTTTAATTTTCTCTTCAGGATATTCGAAATCTTCGAGTTTCCCTGACAGGTAAGCATCATAAGCGCCCATATCAAAATGCCCGTGACCGCTGTGCGCTAATACAATTGTTTTAGATTTACCTTCTTCCCGACACTTGAGGGCTTCATCGATGGTGACTTTGATAGCGTGATCGGTTTCGGGAGCGCTGATGTAACCTTCGGTGCGGGCGAATTTGATACCGGCCTCGAACGTTGCCAATTGCGGGACGGCAGTAGCTTCCAGATAGCCCAATTTTACCAGATGACTGATAAGCGGGGACATGCCGTGATAACGCAAGCCGCCGGCATGAATCGGGGCCGGGACGAAATCGTGGCCCAGAGTATACATGAATGCAATCGGAGCCATTCCGGCGACATCACCGTAATCGAAAGCCAGCAAGCCTTTAGTAATAGACGGTGAGCCGGTTGGTTCGACACAGATTAACCGGAGGTCTTTTTTCTTCCCTTTAATTTTATCCTGGACAAAGGGCATCATCATACCACCGGCATTCGAGCCGCCGCCGACACAAGCGATAACGATATCGGGATAATCGCCGATCTTTTCCATTAACTTCTTGGTTTCCAATCCGATGACGGTCTGGTGCAGGATGACATGATTCAAAACACTGCCGAGGGCATAGCGGGTGTCATCATGGGCAAAGGCGTCTTCGCAGGCTTCACTGATGGCAATACCGAGACTGCCGGGATGATTGGGATCCTCCGCCAGCATTTTCTGACCGATTTGGGTATCCGGACTGGGACTGGGAACACATTTCGCGCCCCAGACTTCCATCAAATTACGCCGGTACGGCTTCTGCTGGTAGCTGACTCTGACCATGTAGACTTTCAGTTCAATACCGAAGTACTGGCAGGCCATGGCCATGGCACTGCCCCACTGGCCGGCGCCGGTTTCAGTCGTTATACGTTTGATACCGGCCTTGTTATTATAGTAAGCCTGTGGAACGGCGGTATTCGGTTTGTGACTGCCCGCAGGACTGCTGTCTTCAAACTTATAGTAAATTTTGGCAGGAGTGTCCAAAGCTTTTTCCAGTTTGTGCGCCCGGAAAAGCGTGGTCGGCCGCCACAGGCGGTACACGGACTGTACTTCTTCCGGAATATCGATCCAGCGCTCTTTGCTGAATTCCTGTTTGTTGATCTCATCGCAAAACAGGGGAGGGGGTAATTGCGTCGGTTCTTTAGTTCCCGGATGCAGAAGGGGCGGCAGCGGTTCCGGCAAATCTGCCTGGATGTTATACCAGGCGGTCGCCAGATCTTTTTCGTCAAGGATAAATTTGGTCTGGTTTTTGTCCATTTTATTAACTCCTAAAATATTTTATTCAGCTAATCGATTGTTTGAATATAGAGGACCGGTTGCTTTCATCACATCGTTACATTCGCCAGTATCTTGTTGCTGTTACCATTAATAAACCTCCCCTGTCTCATTCAGAGTGAACTGCGGGAAAAACAAAAAGCCCCCCGCCTTATAAGGGGCGAGGGGCTTTCGCGATACCACCCTTGTTCGGTCAATCATACTCTAGATATAACTGACCCTCATTACAGGTACAGATTTTATTCTTATACCCCGGGACTATAACGCTTCCCTCTGCGTCAAGACCTACATTTCCCGTCAGGGACTTTCGGTTTGCGGCTCCCAGATCCATTCGATTTCTGCGCTGGTATCGGTTCACACCTGCCCCGACTCTCTGAACCCCGCTGGAAACTTACTATTCCTGTTCTCAGCCTTTACAACATCGATTAATTACTCAAGATATCATGACTTTGCAGATTTGTCAAATACCTGCTATGATTATCTTAGTAAATAAGCAAAAAAGACAGACTTGACAGCCCCATATAATCGTGGTATTATTAAAATTTGTCAACTATGCCTCAAAAACTTTTCGCCCTAACATTTTTTTCCCCTCAGAACGTCACTATGCCTATTAGTGTCCATTCAACGTAGCACATCTATTTTGCGCCAAAGTATCAAGCTAATTTTAGAGGTGTTTTTATGTCATTAGTACCCACTGTTTCAACCAAGTCGTCCGTTGCTCGTAAATCTTATACCCGTCTGCCGCAAATTCTGGATGTCCCCGACCTTATTGAAATTCAGTTGGATTCGTTCCGTTGGTTTCAGGAAGAGGGACTAAAGCAGGTACTGGAAGAAATATCTCCGATTAGTGATTTCACCGGCAATAAACTGGAACTCAGTTTCGTGAATTACGAATTCCGGGAACCGCGGCAATCTGAATATGAAAGCCGCCAGCATGACTTAACTTATGCCACTCCCCTGTATGTCCGGTCCAGATTACTAATCAAGGCTACCGGTGAAATCAAAGAGCAGGACATTTTCCTGGGCGATGTGCCGCTGATGACGGCAAAGGGTACCTTTATTACCAGCGGCGCCGAACGGGTTGTTGTCAGCCAGTTATTGCGCAGCCCCGGTGCTTATTTCACCAAAGAGGAAAATCCCGGCGGATTGAATTTATGCCACGCCAAACTCATTTCCAACCGGGGCGCATGGCTGGAATTCGATACCAGCACCGCCGATGTGATGTCCGTGAAAATTAACGGCAAGAGAAAGATTGCTATTACGACATTACTTCGCGCGCTCGGTTTTAACACCGCAGAGATTAACTCGATGTATGCCAAAGAAGATAATTCGCCGAACCATCATTATATTAAGGCGACATTAGAACGTGACCCTTCAATTCATGATGAGTCCGAAGCACTTTTGGACATCTACCGCAAACTGCGCCCGGGCGACCCGCCAAGCATTGATAATGCTAAAAAATTAATTGAAGCTCAACTCTTCAACGCCCAGCATTATGACCTGGGAATTGTGGGACGTTATAAATTGAACAAACGGTTGGGGCTCAATATTCCCGAAAGCCAGCGCTCGCTCACCAAAGATGATATTGTCGAAATCATCCGCCACATGATAATGGTCAATAACGGCAAAGATAATGTGGATGATATCGACCATCTGGGGAACCGCCGTATACGCACCGTCGGCGAATTAATACAGAATCAATTCCGCATCGGTTTGCTGCGGTTGGAAAGAGTTGCCAAGGAACGCATGAGCACTATCCCCATCGAAGTTGCGACCCCCAGTGTCCTGGTGAATACCAGACCGGTAGTCGCTTCTATCCGGGAATTTTTCAGCAGTTCGCAGTTGTCACAATTCATGGACCAGCCGAACCCGCTGGCCGAACTGACGCACAAGCGGCGTCTTTCCGCCATGGGCCCGGGCGGCCTGTCCCGCGAGCGCGCCGGCTTTGAAGCCCGCGATGTTCATTATTCTCATTACGGACGCATCTGCCCCATCGAGACTCCGGAAGGCCCGAATGTCGGGCTTATCGGTTCGCTGGCTATTTACGGTAAAGTGAACAAATATGGATTTATTGAAACACCTTACCGCAAGGTTATCCGCGAAACTAAAGAAATGAAGAATAAAAGCAAAGAACTGTTGGGGAAGACGATTCGGGAAGACGTCGTCGACAGCAAGAAAAAGACAATTGTCGAAGCCGGTACCATAGTCACTTCCGAAGTTCTGGCCAAATTGAACACCACCACCAGGAATATTCAGGTTGTTCCTTATGTTTCCGATGAAATCGAATATATGTCCGCGGACATGGATGAGAAATTCCCCATCGCTCAGGCCAATGCCCGTCTCGATGACAAAAATCAATTTTTAGATGAGCGTGTTGAAGCGCGTATCGGCGGCACCTACACCCATGAAATTCCGGAAAGAATCGAATACATGGATGTTTCGCCGAAACAAATCTTCAGTGTAGCTGCTGCCCTCATCCCGTTTTTGGAGCATGACGATGCCAACCGGGCGCTGATGGGTTCAAACATGCAGCGCCAAGCCGTGCCTCTGCTCCATCCTTCTGCGCCCATCGTGGCTACCGGCATGGAACTGGAAGCTGCTAAAAACAGCGGACAGGTTCTGGTGGCGGATAATCCCGGCACGGTCACTTCGGTGACCAGCTCCGAAATTATTGTGACCAGAGAAGATGGAGAAAAGGACATCTACATCTTATTAAAATTTGTGCGCACCAACCAGGGCACCTGTATCAATCAGCGCCCCATTGTCAGTAAAGGGGACCGTGTGGAAAAAGGACAGGTATTGGTGGATAGCTCTTCTTCTGAACAGGGAGAACTGGCCCTCGGCCAGAATGTGGTCTGCGCTTTCATGAGCTGGCGCGGATACAACTATGAAGACGCTATTATTTTGAGCAGCCGGTTGGTAGAAAGCGATTCATTCACTTCCATACACATTGAAAAATATGAAGTGGAAGCAAGAGATACCAAACTCGGTCCGGAAGAAATCACCCGGGATATCCCGAATGTCGGTGAAGAAAGTTTACGGGAACTGGATGAACTGGGTATTATCCGCGTCGGCGCCAAAGTCGGCCCTGATGACATCCTTGTCGGCAAGATTACGCCGAAGGGAGAAACGGAATTATCCGCCGAAGAAAAACTGTTACGCGCCATCTTCGGTGAGAAAGCAAGGGAAGTTAAAGATACTTCTCTTAGAGTGCCGCACGGTGAGTGGGGCAAAGTTGTGAATGTCAGGGTTTTCACCGGCGATGAATTATCGGCCGGCGTCAATACCAAAGTGCAGGTCTGGATTGCGCAGAAACGGCCCATCTCTGTCGGTGATAAAATGGCCGGACGCCACGGCAACAAAGGTGTTGTATCCATCATCGCCCCGGCGGAAGACATGCCATTCCTGCCTGACGGAACACCCGTAGATATTGTTTTAAATCCCATCGGCGTACCTTCCCGTATGAATATCGGACAGGTATTGGAAACGCATATCGGCTGGGTTGCGCAGGTGCTGGGTTTCAAGGTGTTGACGCCTGTCTTTGACGGCGCCGATGACACCGACATTGAAGACGGTCTGGCCAGAGCCTGGATTGCTCAAACATCAGGCGCTGTCGAATTGGAACCGGGGAAATATCATAAACCCATGAATCAGGAAGTCGCTAAAAAATGGGTGGAGAGCCGCGGCTATAGCGCCGATAAAGTATTCAACGAAAAACACCGCGGTCAAGCCACGGATGTCTGTCAGCGCATCTGGCTGGAGGATAACGGCATCAGCGCTAAAGACATGAAACCTCAAGCTGTATTGGATGTTATTCAAAAGCTGAAGGTAGACAAGAATTTAGTACCTCCGACCACCGGCAAGTTTATCCTGCGTGACGGATATACCGGCGAGACGTTTGACCAGCCTGTAACAGTAGGCAACGTCTATATCATGAAGCTCAACCATCTGGTTGAAGATAAAGTTCATGCCCGTTCCACGGGCCCATACTCCCTCATCAGCCAGCAGCCGCTCGGTGGTAAAGCTCAGTTCGGCGGACAGCGCTTCGGTGAAATGGAAGTATGGACGCTGGAAGCTTACGGTGTCGCCCACATCCTGCAGGAAATGTTGACGATCAAATCCGATGATGTCACCGGACGTACAAAGGCTTACGAGGCCATCCTGAAGAATGAGGATATTCTGCAGCCCAGCGTACCCGAGTCGTTCAAAGTGCTGGTCAAAGAACTGCAGAGCCTGGGGTTGGCAATCGAAGTTATTAACGAGGGGGAAGAAGATAAAACAGGCGCAATTAAAGGCCCGGAGACTCCGTTGCTGGAAGCAGAAGCCGGACCGGGCGGAGAAGCGTCTCCTGTTGCCGAAGGTGCAATTATTGACGAGGCAAAGCCAGAAACAGAGACTAAATCCGAAGAGGTAATTTAGAATGCTTGAAGTAAATGATTTTGATGCAGTCCGAATTTCATTAGCATCGCCGGAACAAATCAGAAGCTGGTCTTACGGGGAAGTGACCAAGCCCGAAACTATTAACTACCGTACTTTAAAACCGGAAAGAGACGGGCTTTTCTGCGAGAGAATTTTTGGTCCTACCAAAGACTATGAATGTTTCTGCGGCAAGTACAAGAAGGTACGTTTCAAAGGTATTATCTGCGATAAGTGCGGCGTCGAAGTCGCCCGTTCCAAAGTGCGCCGGGAACGCATGGGGCACATCGAGTTGGCCTCGTCGGTCAGTCATATCTGGTTTGCAAAAGGCATTCCCAGCCGTTTGGGGCTGTTACTCGACCTGGCGCCAAGAAATCTGGAGAGGGTCCTTTATTTCTCCCATTACATCATCACTTCCGTAGATGAGAATGCCAAACAGGAATTGATGGCCAAATTAGAGAAGAATACCGTCCAGGAAGCAACCGACCGTCAGACAAACCTCGAGGCGAAAGTCGAGACTATGGCTGAAGCCACTGTTGAAGAGGTCAATCAGATGCGCCGCGACCTGGTCGAGGAAAACGAGGAAGCCGGCGACCATGCGACCAGTGAAGTGGAGCGGGTCCGGAACCTGCGCGTCCAAAAACTCCTCACCGATACCGAATACCGCGATTTAAAGCAAAAATACGGTAATGTTTTTGAAGCCGGCATGGGCGCCGACGCTATTTTAAAAATCGTCAAAGACATTAATCTGGACAAACTCCGCATCGAAATGATTCAGGAAGGGCATTCGCCTTCAGGTCAAAGACGGAGAAAAGCCAGCAAGCGCTTACAGGTCATCGAGGCATTCCGCCGCAGCGGCAATAAGCCTGAATGGATGATTTGGACAGTGCTGCCGGTTTTGCCGCCTGACCTCCGACCGACCGTACAACTGGACGGCGGGCGTTTTGCTATTTCCGATATTAACGACCTTTACCGCCGCGTCATCAACCGTAATAACCGCCTCCGCCACCTCGTGGAAATCGGCGCGCCGGAAATTATTATCCGCAACGAAAAAAGAATGCTGCAGGAATCGGTTGATTCACTGGTAGACAACGGCAAAAGAGGCCAGCCGGTTTCTATCAGCGGCAGCCACAAACTTAAATCGCTGTCCGATATGTTACGCGGCAAACAGGGGCGCTTCCGCCAGAACCTGCTGGGTAAACGTGTCGATTACAGCGGACGTTCCGTAATTGTTGTCGGTCCTGAACTGAAATTGCACCAGTGCGGCTTGCCGCGCCGTATGGCATTGGAATTATTCAAACCTTTTGTCATGCGCCGCCTGATCGAGCAGGGGCTGACACATAATATTAAGAGCGCCCGCCGTCAGGTTGAAAGAGCCAAACCGGAAGTCTACGACATCCTTGAAGAGGTCGTTAAAGAGCGCCCGGTACTGCTCAACCGCGCACCGACGCTGCACCGCCTCAGTATCCAGGCTTTTGAACCGGTACTGATTGACGGCGCCGCGATTCAGATCCATCCGCTGGTCTGTTCCGCATTTAATGCTGACTTTGACGGCGACCAGATGGCTGTCCATCTTCCTCTTTCGAAAGCGGCCGTAAAAGGCGCCCGGGAACAAATGCTCAGCATTCACAATATGCTGCTGCCGTCTTCCGGCGACCCCGTCGTCACCCCCACCCTTGATATGGTGCTGGGCTGCTATTATCTGACCAGTATCCGCCCCGGAGTTAACGGCGAAGGTAAGCTTTTTGGCAGCTTCGAAGAAGCGAAATTGGCTTATGAACTCGGGGTTATCGACCTGAAAGCGGAAATAGAAGTCCGGGACCTGAATAATGAAGGAAAAAGACTGAAAACTTCCGTCGGCAGGATTATTTTTAACGATGCGTTCCCGAAAGAAATCGGGTTCCGCAATACTACTTTTGATAAATCTACGATTAAAAAAATCGTGGCGGATTGCGCCAAGATATTGACTGATGAAGCCATGGCCGAGGTCATGGACAGAATCAAAGAAATGGGCTTCAAGTTTGCCACCAAATCCGGCACTACGATTGCCATGAGCGACATTGAAGTGCCCAAATCCAAGCCGAAGCTGATTGCTGAAGCCGAAGAAAAACAAATTCAGGTTGAAAGCCAGTACGAGAACGGCTTGATCACTGAAGACGAAAGATACGACGAAGTCGTCCGTGTCTGGATGGAAACGACCGATAAAGTTACTGACGCCACACAGAAAGCGTTAAACCCCTTAAGCGGCATCTATATGATGGCTACTTCCGGGGCCAAAGGTAACATGACCCAGATCAGACAGATGGCCGGCATGCGCGGTCTGATGACCAACCCTTCCGGCAGAATCATCGACTTCCCCATCAAATCGAGCTTCAGCGAAGGCTTGAGTGTTTTGGAATATTTCATCTCCACCCACGGTGCACGCAAAGGTCTGGCCGATACCGCTATGAGAACATCGGAATCCGGTTATCTTACCCGGCGTCTGGTTGATGTTGCCCATGATTGTATCGTTCTGGAACAGGATTGCGGTACGATTGACGGGCTGTGGATTTACGAAACAGACGAGAAAGGCTTATTGCCCAGTCTCAGCGAGCGCATCATGGGACGTATGGCAGCCAGCAATGTTGTTGACCCGAAGACCGGCGAAATTATTGTCGAACGGAATCAGGAAATTGATGATAAGAAAGCCGCTCAGATTGCAGCTACCGGTATTAAGAGTGTAAATATCCGTTCCCCGCTTACCTGTCAGGCAAAGCAGGGTGTTTGTCAGCGTTGCTACGGCCGGGATCTTGCACGCGGCAACATCATCGGGATGAATACCGCCGTCGGCATCATTGCCGCACAAAGTATCGGTGAGCCCGGTACCCAGCTGACACTGAGAACCTTCCATACCGGCGGTGTTGTCGGACTGGATATCACGACCGGTTTGCCCAGAATTGAAGAACTTTTCGAAGCCAGGACTCCGAAGAATCAGGCGATATTGTCCGAGATCAACGGTTTGGTCGAAGTCACTGAAACCGATGAAGGGCAAACAATCAAAGTTACCAGCAGCGAAACGTTCAGCGATGAGCGTCAGATTCCTGCCGGTTGGAAACTTGCCGTCAAGAACGGACAGCAGGTTGAAATCGGCATGGTACTGGCCAGCCCGCCTGTCGATAAAGCGAAAGCCAAGGCGGACAAAGAAGCCAAGGTAGTAGTTGCGCCCGATGAAAATCAGGCGCTGATTTCCCCGGTCGCGGGCAAAGTTACGGTCTCACATGATAAACTGTCTATCTCCTACGAGGAGAAAGAAGAGCGGGTTTACCATGTCTCATCGGCGACCAGACTGCGCATCCAATCCGGAGCGAAAGTAGTGGCCGGGCAGCAGCTGACCGAAGGCCAGTTGAATCCTCAGGATATCCTGAATATTTCCGGTAAAGAAGCTGTTCAGCGGTACCTGGTGGATGAAGTGTTAAAGGTTTACCGGTCTCAGGGTGTAACAATTAACGACAAACATATTGAGACCATTGTCCGTCAGATGTTGTCCAAAGTACGTACCGATTCATCGGGCGATACCGAATTGATCCCGGGCGAATTGACGAACCGCTTCCAGTATGAAGATATCAATGCCAAGGTACTGGCGGAGGGCGGCGAACCCGCCACGGCTCATCCGGTGCTCTTAGGCATCACCAGAGCCGCGCTCAGCACCAGCAGCTGGCTGGCGGCGGCGTCCTTCCAGGAGACGACCAAGATCCTGACCGAAGCCTCCATCAAACGGGCGACCGACAGGCTCATCGGCTTGAAGGAAAACGTCATCATCGGGCGTCTGATTCCCGCGCGCTACAAACCGCTGGAGGAAATGGTCCCGGCGCCGGTAGCTGCCTTAGAGCAGGTACTGGACAAGATGGACGAAGAAATTGCCATCGAGCCGGATGAAAAGCTCGACATGTCGGTTGATGAAGATGAATCGGATGCCGATATCGACGGGGAAGATGAAGCGGACATCGATACCGGTGATTCGCTGGACAACGACGCAGAATAAAATAATTCTATCCTAACGGTTATTTGAGAGCGCCCCGTGAATTTCACGGGGCGCTCCTTTTTACGCCCTGATGAAAGCGGCAAAGAACCCTTTTCTCTACCATTGCGAGGAATCCTTCATCTGAATGATGACGCGGCAATCTAACTGAGCAATGTCATACCGAGTCCGCCTGAGGCGGATTCAGTGTCTCCCCCCAGTTCATTGAGGTGTCCTTTTTATCATTCTGCATTTCGTGTGTGTAGGGTCGGGTTTCGAACCCGACCGCCCATTCCGGCACAAGCCGGAATCCAGTCTGATAAATTCCAAAATCCAACTACCAAGCAAATGCTAATATCGAAACCCTAAATACTTATCCTTCGGTAGAAGGACCTTCGGCAAATTCAAAATCGGAATCTCGAAATTAGAAACACCCTGAGTCCTTGGAGGAAGGGTCTCCTTGCCTATTAACCCCTCCTCCTTGTCATTCCTACTCAGGCAGGAATCCATTCCACCCGCCCCTGTCACTTTTTTCTATTTGTAAATTTCGTGAAACAATTCTTGAAATTGAGTATGCGCTGCCCCTCGCGGTAAACGGGATAATGAGATGCGATTTAGGATTTTGTCCCAAACTGGAAAGACTTTGTCGAATTGGAGGGTGAAATTTGGTGTTCCCCGGTTGGCATGTTTTCCCCCGGAATCAGGCGGGCGAGTTCGAAACTCGCCCCAACAGAATTTCAAGGGAATGCCCCTTTCGGCATTGGTAAAGTCTTTTTTATTTACCCTTTACTGGGCGCTATGG
>PMCB01000044.1:10908-17441 GCA_003153955.1 Dehalococcoidia bacterium
AAAACGATAATGCTATTATATGACGGATAATTCGAGAGGTGTCAAGCGGTTTTTGTCACCTCTTTTGGTGAGCTGTCAGCTATCAGCTTAAAAAGAGAAGCACTTCCGACGGACTTCTGTGAACCACCAGGACCTACGCTATAAGCTCCGGCCTTCATCCTTCAGCGGAAGGATTCAGGGCGTGATAAGGTTTACCCATCCAGTGTTTAGGACGGAGGGCAGCAATCAACGGGAATTTTCTCTCCGACAAGGTCTGGCTGAAGCAGTGAGATTGCCACGTCCGCCTGAGGCGGACTCGTAATAGGAATAACCGGTGGGCTGCGCCCACCCTATGGAAATTTAATGCAACGGTCCGCTTTGTATATACGAACTTTGGTATTTAGAACCTGGTATTTTCCTTTCGCTGAAAGTCAAAATGTTAATTTCCCCGGTCTCGTTATGGTATAATACCGCCAGAAGAATATCACTGTAAGGACACGAATATCGGACGCATTGTTTCAGGGAAACCCGTCGTTGAAGACAGCCCCATCGAATCCAGCCTGCGCCCCAAACACATGGATGAATTCATCGGGCAAAGCAAGGTAAAAGACAACCTGATGATTGCTATCGCCGCCGCTAAAAAACGCGGTGAAGCGCTGGACCACATGCTGCTTTACGGCCCGCCCGGCCTGGGTAAAACTACGCTGGCCAACATCGTGGCGGCCGAACTGGGCGTGCAGATCAGGATTACCTCGGGGCCGGCAATTGAACGCACCGGCGACCTGGCGGCCATTCTGACAAACCTGAAAAAGCAGGACGTTTTATTCATCGACGAAATACACCGCATCAACAAAGCGGTTGAAGAAGTCCTGTATCCGGCTATGGAGGACTCAGCCATTGACCTGATGATCGGCAAGGGGCCGGGCTCACGCAGTCTGCGTTTGGATTTACAGCCTTTTACGTTAATCGGCGCCACCACCCGCTATGCTTTACTCGGCGCGCCGCTCAGAGACCGTTTCGGCAGTGTCTATCACCTTGATTTCTACGACCGGGAAGCGATTAAAACAATTGTGAAACGTTCCGCGCAAATCCTGCAAATCAAAGCCGACTCCGACGGCCTGGATGAAATTGCCAGCCGCGCGAGGGGAACGCCGCGGGTGGCTAACAGACTGTTAAAACGCGTCCGTGATTACGCGCAGGTCAGAGCAAACGGCATTATCACCAAAGAAGTTGCGGTAGCCGCTCTTTCCAAACTGGAAGTCGACCCCATCGGGCTGGATGACCTGGACCGGAAAGTGCTGCATACGATTATCGAAAAATTCGGCGGCGGGCCCGTAGGATTGGAAACTATCGCCGCTTCCATCAGCGAAGAGGCAGATACTATCATGGACGTTTATGAGCCCTATTTATTGCAGCTGGGCTTTCTGGACCGCACCCCGCGCGGCCGGGTCGCTACGCCTTTGGCCTATCAGCACCTAGGAATTCCTTATAACAAGGATAAGAACGTCCAACCCGGTCTTTTGTAAAAACAGAGGTGCTTCCGTGAAAGAGCAACCCATTCTGACTACCGAACGCCTGATTCTCCGTCCATATTCCTTATCCGATGCCAAAGAATTGCAGCGGCTGATTGGTGACCGCGATGTTTCGGAAACGCTTCTTTTGGTACCTTATCCATACCTTGATGGAATGGCAGAAGAATGGATAGACAAACAATCATTGGAATATCAGGAAGGTAAATCTGTCCAATTTGCTGTTACCGGCAGAAACGGGGAGTTCCTTATGGGGACGATTGGCCTGAATAACATTTTCCAGGAGTATCAAAGAGCAGAATTGGGGTATTGGATTGGTAAACCGTATTGGAGTAATGGTTATTGTACGGAAGCTGCCGGGGCTGTGTTAAAATGGGGATTTGAAGCATTGGAATTAAACCGTATTAGCGCTACACACATGACAAGCAATCCGCGTTCCGGCAGAGTGATGCAGAAAATCGGAATGAAGCATGAGGGGCATATGAGACAATATGCCAGGAAATCGGGTAGGTTTGAGGATGGTGAAATTTATGCAATCCTTAAAAGTGAATATAATCACTCTCCTATTTAAAAACTCTTTGCATAAAAAAGGTTGCCCTTAAATTAAGAAGGGCAACCTTTTTAGTTAATGCCTTAGTTCCCAGTCATGATTACTGGATGGCGTAAGTCACTTGAACCGCGACGGTAATCTGCAATTCTCCCGCACTGATGGGGGTCGATGATGACGCTCCGGCAACAGCCATATCGGCGTTATAATATTTTGTTACCGGAGATACTTCCGATTCGGAAATGGAAATGGGATTGCCCAGTTTGACGCCGGCATCAGAAGCCAACTGCGCAGCTATCGCTTTAGCATCCGCCATTGCCTGATCCCTGGCCTGATTGTTCGCCGAGGTGGGGTCGTTAAGGGAAAATTGAACGCTGTTAACCCGGGTTAAATCACCGCCGGCGGCGGTCACCGCGTCAAGGATAACACCGGCTTTGGTAACGTCGCGGACTTTAACATTCACATAATTAATCACCTGATACCCGGTGGCAACATTTTGCTGCGTGACGTTATCATATCTGGTGGTTTGCTGAATGTTATAATTTTGCGTCTCAACATCTGCTTTGGCCACGCCGTTGGAGGTTAAGGCCTCCAGCACATTGTTCATCGCTGTCGCCGCCTGGCTCTGGGCATCGGCGACAGTCGCTGCCTGTGCCTGGATCCCTAACTGGATATTGATGATGTCCGGTGTCACGTAGATAATTCCCTGGCCTGAGACCGAGATACCGGTTTGCTGGTTAGTATTTGCAGTGAGGGTAGTCGAACCTGATGCCTGGCATCCGACCAGCAGGACGGAAACCAGCAGAATTGCGGCGATTACCGAAAATAGCATAAACTTTTTTTTCATATAATTCCTCCTTGAAAAAGGTCTGCTAATAGATATAACGAAAGCACCGGGGAAAGGATAGTAAGGATTTTACAATCTTATTGATGATTTGCGTTATCGATCGCGGATTGATAAACGATGTTCGATTGCGCCAGCGCTTTTTGCAGAGTTGTTTTCACGCTATCGGGAACTTTATCGGAATTCAATAACTGCTGAATTTCCGAGGGCTGGACAGCGGCGTTGGAATTCAGGGAATTAAGCAGCTGCGCGGTGCGGTTTGAATTGCTCAAGTTGCTGTTGACGCTTGCAGCGGCAATATTATTCGAATTCATTGTGCCGAGAATAATCGGTGTGCTAGTGACAACGATAGAGGTTTCAGTTACCACAGTGGTCACAGGTTCTGTCGTAAGTGCTCCAAGGGACTGGGTTTGTGTAGTCGGCACCATTGTTGTTGCAGAGGGAGTAGCCAGCGTCCCCGCGGGAACCGCGGCGGAAGAAAACGCCGTTTTCGTCCCTCCTGTCGTTGCTAATTCCCCGATGCTGGAATAGTAGTTATTCAGTCTTTGCGCCGCTGCCTGTAAGTTTTGGGTTTTATTATTGTTGACCATCCAGGCCATTTCGGAAATCCTGGCGTTAGCCATGGCGATGTATTGCTCGGTCTTACCGTCGGAGCTACCCGCCAGTCGTACCTGTAAGTTCTCTGTGGTCAATTTTACGGCATACAGCAGGTTTCCCGGCATGACATTTTGTGAGGCCAGAACGGCGCCGCCGCCAAGCACAAAAACGAGCATGGCGGTGCAGGCCGCAATTGCCCACCGCGGCACCACCCGGGCCGTACGTTTGGCCTGCGAACCCGTCCGGGCCATTTTTAACTGCATCTGATACCTGGCCCTGGCGCGGAATTCGTCAGTCGGTTTTACATCTGCTACTTTATGCATCAGCACGACCGTGCGAAGCAGCGGTTCCAGTTCTTTAGCGTATTTGGGATAACGCTGCAGGCACTGCTCTATCGTTTCCTGTCCGGTCAGCAGATGCTCCAGACACTCGTTAAAAATATTATCGAATTCCTTAGTATTTCCCACCGTTTTCTCCAACCAACAGTGTTTTACGCAGTGAAAGAATGGCGCTGTGCTGCAAAGCTTTGATTGCGCCCTCGCTTTTCCTCATTGTCTTCGCCGCCTCGGTAATCGACAGCCCGCCGGCGAAACGCAGGCTGATAACCTCACGCTGTGCTTTGGTTAATTGTTTGGTGGCTAAAACTACTTTTTCCATCTCTATTTTCGTTTCCACATCATGTTCCAGGTCGGTCTCGTCCGCTATCGGGAGCGATTCATCCAGCGGCACCGTCGGTTTTCTGCTTTGTTTTCTCACATAATCCACCATTTGATTATGAGCGATGCGGAACAGCCAGGCAGTAAAAGGCACGCCCTGCGATTGATAAGAGCCGATAGACTCATAGGCTTTGACAAATACCTGTTGAGTCATATCCTCTGCCTCCGCCTGGTTCCGGATCTTCAAAACCACATAACGGAATATTTTATCAAAGTGAGCTTCATATAATTGGGCAAACGCCTCTTGATCCCCTTGCCGTGCCCGCTGGACAAGGTTTAATTCTTCCTGCACCAGATAATTTCCCTCTTAGCCTGACCATGATTTAGTTTATTGTTTTGTCAAACTCTATCGGGTTTTACCCCGTGCATATAGTATAACGAAGGATGCCGGAAAAAGATAGGTAATCGGCTATAAATAGTCTCAAAACAAAGCAAGTATTAAAAGATTTCGCAACATCAATTCTAATATGCTAGAATACAATGATTAGGGGAAAAAATGCCGCTGAAAGTTCGTTTTATGCACCGACAGGATATCCCGCAGGTCACCGAGATCGACCACGATGCCTTTCCCACTGAGTGGCCGCCGACAAATTTCCCGCGTGAACTGGAAAACAAACTGGCCTATTACATTATTGCCTACGAGAATAAAGACACATACCCGGAAAAATCCCCGGTACCAGCCGGTAAAGAAACCAACCCGGGACTAATCAACCGTATCCGCCGGATTTTTTCGCACAGTCAGGCCCCCGTGGAAGACCCGCCGGAAGAAATATCTATTCTCGGCTATGCCGGGATGTGGATCATGGCTGATGAAGCCCATGTTACCAGCATTGCTTCACACAAGGGGCACCGCCACGAAGGTGTCGGCGAAGTTTTGCTGATAAACCTGATCGAATTGGCAACGACCAAACACGCGCGAATTGTCACACTGGAAGCCCGTGTGTCTAACTTGGTTGCCCAAAACCTGTACTACAAATTCGGTTTTGACAAACTGGGAGTGCGAAAGGCATATTATCTAGATAACAGAGAAGATGCGGTCATCATGTCGACGGAGTACATCGGTTCGCCGTCATTCAAAGAGAAATTCTCGAAAGTGAAACAGGCGTACCTGCAAAAATCGGGTGTTTTTATCAGTGAGATTCCCGCTGCCGAAAAATAAAAATCAATGCCGCGCTCAGCGCTGCCCGAAAAGTGAATCCATCAATGTGGGATATTTCGGAGGCAAGTCCTTGGCCCCGGTTTTCTGAACCATCCAGTCTTCCAGTTCCTTGCGGCATTTTTCCAACAATTCCTTGAATCTGGTGAGGTCGATCGTCTTATAACTTTCGTTTTTCGCTTTTTTAGCTACTTTGATTTGTTTGTTGTATTCTTCCGCCAAGGCAAAAGTTTCTTTGAGCATCAGTTTCAAGGACTCGCCGAGGAAGCCGATTTTATCCTTGTTCATCAGCCAATTGGCGTTCTCGAAGCTGCGCGGTTTCTTCAACTCCGGGAAAAATTTAGCGATACCCTGATTAATCCTGACATCGTAAAGCAAACCCTGAACTATTTCCGGGTATTTGGCCACGCCACCGCGTCTCCTGGTTAAGGAAATTAAAATAAGAATAATGACAATAATGGCGATAAATGCCCAACTAAAACCGTTCAAAAAACACCCCTGATGACTTTGTTTGAATAATTATGATAATTGATTGTTGGTTCTACGGCATTTTAGTCTCCGAAGCAAGCTTCCCGCCGCTTCCCCAGTTATGTTTGGGATTATCGTGAATTATAATGTGGACGGCTTCGGCAGGAACGCCGATTTTTACAAAACTGGCAGTGATACCTTCCACCAGCAGTTTCTTCTGTTCGACAGTGCGCCCGTCCCACATTTCAACGGTAACTACCGGCATGGCGATCCCCTTTTAGTGATGGAACTTTTCCTTCATCGCCCTGATTTCTTCCCGTTTGGCCATTTCCTGCGGATCCATCTGCTGGACGGAGATCAGGGAACCATGTTCCATTCTGATTTTCAGCAGTTCGCGGCATTTCCAGCAGCGATACGGGCCATCGTAAACCGGGTCGGAGATGGAGAATGTGCCCTCAGTATTGCATTTGGGACACTTTATTTTGGTTAACATGCTTCCGCAATACCTCCTGACTGATATATCCTTAAATAAACTGTGATTAATTAGTTGTTAAATCGCATAGTAATTCTTATCGCCTGTTTTGTCAAATATAGTATAACATGATTTTCCCGCTACACCAGTCTTTTCCCGATTATTTCTTGACTAACAGGCAGATATTTTGTGAAAAAGTCTTTACCGGGAAACGATAGCTGCTTT
>PMCB01000023.1:0-2435 GCA_003153955.1 Dehalococcoidia bacterium
GATTCTGTATCACTGAAGGTTTTTACTACTTCATTGGCGGCATTCGGAAGATAATCTATTCTCACGTTTTGAATATCGTTAGGCAGATTTTCTGCGGCGGGTTTTGGCAGCGGTACCGTGTAGATAACCAACAACTCAAATACCGGCGAGGTTGAAGGACCGGAACCGGTGTATATATCGACCTGTACGGTGACCGCCGGCTGGGAGGGTAAGACGAACGCTACGTCGCGATAGGCAATTGTACTATTTCCGCCGTCACTCTCTCCTTGCCGGGTGTAACCGAACCCACTCAGCTCAGTCATATACCAATCTACAATATTATCAACAGTCGCGGTTGCCACGTATTGAGCCGAAGCCGATTGATAGCCTGGTGCATTGGAATCATAAATAGGTAGAGTTAGTGGAAACGAGGGCGGACCGAATCCGGGGTTTAGTTCAGTGGTAGGCGTTGCGCCGGGATAGACAGGTAATGTTGCTATGATCTCGCCTGGGATAAAAGGATCGCCCACAGTTGAGCTGGACTGCGGAGTTGTTGAGGTTGTAGAACCGGTTGGTGATGCTGTATTAGTCTGTGCGGTGGTCACATCGGGTTTGCACCCGGCGACCATGATTGCGCTCATCACTAATGCCGTTAATATTCGGAATAACCTGATTTTCATCGTTTTCTCCTGATATTTTCTTATAGCTCTAAATAAATATACGTAAAACCAGGTAAAGTATTGCATTTATCTGATTTACCATTAATGTAACCGGTACTTTGGCTAAAAAGATGGGTTTTTTTATGCTTCTCAAATGAATAATATCTGGCTTTATATTATCACAAGAACCAATTATATATGAGTAAGGAATGCTAACTTAAATGTTTCCTATTTGCAAATCACTACTCATTACTTCAAAGCTGTTCGCTGATTGCCCGCTCGGTCCTCTTGCCCCAATGTTGGAGAGAGCCGAAGGTATTTTACTTCGGTAGAATTACATGGAAGCAAATGTATAGAGAGAGTGGGCGCAAAAGAGGTGACAAAATTCCCTTGACCGATTAATCAATCATATGTTATCTTATTCTTGCGGATTCAGCGGAGTAATTTGAGGTTAGCGGTATGAAAAAGAAAAAAATGAATCGCGGCGGCCAAAAAGGTAATCAGAATGCCCGTAAACACGGTTTTTATTCCTCATTCCTCACTCCCGATGAAATAAATCAGTTTTGCAAGATAGTGAATACGGAACACGTCAACCTGGACGTTGCCATTCTGCGTATCAAAGTACAGGGCGTCCTACAACAGGCTCCTGACAACCGCCGCGTCCTCTATGATGCCTCCCGCTTAATTGCCAGGAAGTACGGCGCTCAACATCATTTTGACCGGGCCGACCGCTCCTGTCTCAAATCCATCGTTAACGCGGGTTTGCAACAGGCCTCCGGGGCACCACCTGATCCCTTAAAAATAACAGGAAAATTATTGTGATTTTTACAAAACAGATCGAACGTGTTTTTTCCCGTCCTGTCCCGAAATTCAGCCGGTTTTACACACGAATAAGAGGAAATAATTGATTATTAAAAATTTACAAAACGGCGCAGGCGTGCTTTTCCTCGTTAATCCCGTCCGTTTTATCGTTTTTAGGCTCGATAAAAGAGCCAATCAATGTTTTTTAGCGTTTTACAGAACGAAGCCCGTAGGCCGCAGCCGGAGGTACTTTACCGAGTTTTTCGAGGTAAATGTAAGTGCGTGTTTTTTGCTGTCCTGTTCGGGAATATTGCCAATTTTAGCCTCGGAAAAGGAGAAAATAATTGATTATTAGCGTTTTGCAAAACCATTCGCGCTCAATTTCTTCAATTCTGTCCGCCAATTTTGCAGATTTTACGCTTGAAAATACGGAATATCGTGGGTTTTTAGGGGTTTTGCAAAATGAATCGAAGCTATGTTGGTCGGTGTCCCAATTGTTTTTACCAATTTTACGCTCGATTAGCTCAAATAATAACCCGTTTTTTACAAAACGAATCGGGGATAACTCCCTCCTTCTTAAGGAGGGATGCAGGGAGAATTTGGAGGTTGGATCCCGATTTTCATCGGGATGGAAAGGAAGATGTATTATCCTTAACTCCTTACCGACGCAAGTCGGTATCAAGAAAGAGGTGGTTAACCCATGGATTCCCGGTCAGGTCGGGAATGACAATTGGGTTGTTAGTGAACCACATGGAGACCCTTCGCTACGCTCAGGGCGTGATAAAGTTTTGGCGTTGATTATTTTGTTTGTATTTTGGTATTTGGGCTTTATTTGGAATTTGGATTTTGCCGTTAGAGCCATTTTCGGTACTTGACGCAGTCAATGTATACTCAGCTTTAGCTAATGTAGAACTTGGTATTTGTTTCGCATTTCGATACCTTCGGGGATTTAGGATTTTTAGTTCGTTGTCTGCTTGTGTTTTGTTTACTATTATG
>PMCB01000023.1:2444-4413 GCA_003153955.1 Dehalococcoidia bacterium
AAGGGAGATACCGGCTCACCCGAGGTTCAGGTAGCTCTGATTACCCAACGGATTACGGAATTAACCGTCCACGCCGCCGCTAACAAGCATGATTTTGCTACCAAGCGCGGCCTTCTCCGTTTAGTAGTTCAGAGACGTCGATTATTATTGTATCTGAGCAAGAAAGATGCCGACCGCTACAATAAATTAATCAAGACTCTCGGATTGCGCAAATAGCGCTCTCCTGACAGGAGGAGTAAGCTGTGATAACACCCCAATCTTTCCAATGTGAGGTCGGTGGTAGAAACCTCATTATCCAAACCGGCAAATTAGCTGTGCAAGCCACCAGCTCAGTTACCGTGCAGTACGGCGGCACCGAAGTACTGGTTACTTTATGCGTTGCCCCCGCGCCCAGAGAGGGCACGGATTTTCTGCCGTTAACCATCGATTATGAAGAGCGTTTATACGCCGCCGGTAAAATCCCCGGTGGTTTTATCCGCCGTGAAGGCCGCCCCAGCCAGGAAGCCACTTTGGCCTCCCGCCTGACCGATAGGCCCATCCGCCCGCTTTTGCCCAAGGCATGGCGGCGTGAAATCCAAATCATCATCACCGTCCTTTCCGCCGACCAGGAAAACGACGCGGACCTGCTGGCTATCATCGGCGCTTCGACCGTCCTGATGCTATCTTCTGTGCCTTATGAGGGCCCGGTAGGCGCAGTGCGCGTCGGCATGATTAACAACGAACTGATATTGAACCCGACGCTGGCGCAGCTCGAAGGCAGCGACCTCGACCTGACCATCGTCAGCACCAAAGATACCATCGCCATGGTGGAAGCCGGCGCCAAAGAAGTCACGGACGCCGTTATGTTGAAAGCCTGTGAATTCGCCCATAACGCCAACCAGGTCATCAACAAATTACAGGAAGAAATCCGTGCCGCCTTAGGCAAACCCAAGGAACCGACCCCCGTACACGAAGTCGCCCCGGAAATCGTTGCCGCGGTGCACCGACATACAGAACACAAACTGCACGCCGCCCTTTTCCATGCGGATAAACCCACCCGGCAGATCGCGATGGATGCCTTACAGGCGGAAATCGTGGACGCCATCGGCGCGGAATATCCCAAGGGTGAAGTGCTGGAAGCTTTTGATAAAGAAGTCCGAAAATTACTGCGGAACAGCGTGCTGGAACACGGCAAACGTGTCAGCGGGCGCGGCGTCAATGAACTGCGGCCCATTTCCTGCGAAGTCGGGCTTTTGCCCCGTACCCACGGCACCGGCCTGTTCAACCGCGGTTTAACCCAGGTACTTTGCATCACCACACTGGGGTCTTTGCGGCAGGAACAACAGCTAGACGGCCTTGGAATCGAAGAAAAGAAACGCTTTATGCATCATTATAATATGCCGCCCTTCGCCACCGGCGAAGTCAAACGCACCGGCAACCCGGGACGGCGTGAAATCGGACACGGTGCACTGGCCGAACGCGCGGTGATGCCGATGATACCGAAATCAGAAGAATTCCCCTATACCATCCGCCTGGTTTCCGAAGTGCTGAGTTCCAACGGCAGCACCTCCATGGCCAGCACCTGCGCCGCCACCCTGGCGCTGATGGACGCCGGTATCCCGATGAAAAAACCTGTCGCCGGTATCTCGGTCGGTTTAGTCAGCGGCGAAGGTAAATTCGTGCTGCTGACCGATATCGAAGGAATTGAAGATAATTACGGCGATATGGATTTCAAAGTCGCCGGCACCAAAGACGGCATTACCGCCATTCAAATGGATACCAAATTGAAAGGCCTGCCGTTCTCCATCTTCCCGGAAATCCTGGAAAATGCGCGCGTCACCAAGATGCAAATCCTGGATGTGATGGCAAAGGTTCTTCCCGCCCCGCGGCCGGAAGTCAGCCGTTACGCCCCCCGCATGTACAAGATGAAGATTGACGTCGAGAAAATCGGCGCGGTCATCGGCAGCGGCGGCAAGACCATCCGCGCGAT
>PMCB01000023.1:4509-4808 GCA_003153955.1 Dehalococcoidia bacterium
CTGTCCGACCACCGGGTTAACCTGATTGAAGATGAAGTTAAAGTCGGCGATGAAATCACCGCTAAAGTTATCCGCAACGAAGACGGCAAGATTGCCCTTTCCCGCAAGGCCATGTCTGAAACCACGCCCAGACCGGCAACAGACGGGCCGCGGCATTTTGACCGNNCCGATGAAGCCTCCGCCAAACGCGCGATTGAAATTGTCGAAGGCCTGACCAAAGAAATTGAAGTCGGCTCGGTGTATACCGGTAAAATTACACGCTTATTACCATTCGGCGCTTTTATGGAAATCCTGCCGGG
>PMCB01000023.1:4843-13699 GCA_003153955.1 Dehalococcoidia bacterium
AAGGCCATGTCTGAAACCACGCCCAGGCCGGCAACCGACGGACCGCGGCATTTCGACCGCCCGCCTCGAAGGGATTTTCCCCCGCGTCCCCGCTAGAATCATTAAAAGTAATGGTGAAATAAAATGAAACCGATTACCGTGGTTGTTCATGGCGCAATGGGTAAAATGGGCAAAACGGTAATTGGCGCTGTTTGCCAGGAACCGGAGACCAAACTCGTCGGCGCGGTGGATATCCAAGCGACCGGCGACAGTCTCCTGTTACCTGACGGTTCGGGCGACATACCTTTATCCTCAGATTTAGACAGCCTCCTGTCCGCGCAAAAACCCGATTTAATGATTGACTTTTCCGTCGCCAAAGCCGCAATGCCGGCAATCCGGATTGCCGCCAAAAGAAAGATCAACATCGTCAGCGGCACCACCGGTTTTTCCTCCGCCGAAGTCGATGAGATGAAAAAACTGTCTGATTCCAACGGCATCGGCATAATCTGGGCCTCCAATTTCGCCATCGGGGCGATTGTAATGATGCACCTTTCCAGTATCGCCGCGAAATATTTCGATTACGCGGAAATCATCGAACTGCACCACAACATGAAAATGGACGCGCCTTCCGGCACGGCTTTATCAACCGCCAAATCCATGGCAGCAGCCCGGGGCAAACCATTCAACCGTCCGCCCCTGGAAAAAGGCGAGACCTTACCCAGCCGCGGGTTACAGACAGAAGGCATTTCCATCCACAGCGTCCGCCTGCCCGGCTTCTTAGCCCACCAGGAAGTGATTTTCGGGGCTGCCGGACAAACGCTCACCATCCGCCACGACACCATCGACCGGGATTGCTTTATGCCCGGTGTTATCCTGGCAACCAAAGCCGTCATCAAACGGCGCGGGTTGACGGTCGGGCTGGCGCCCATACTCGGCCTGGAAGGATAAAAAATGAGACAGTTCAACGCGGCTGTCATCGGTGCCCAAACCCTGGTCGGACAGGAATTCATCAAACTTCTTGAGGAACGTGCTTTCCCCGTGAATTCGCTCCGTCTTTTTGCCTCGGACCACGTTCCGGCCGGCAAGAAACTTTTTTTCAAACATCAGGAAATTACCGTTCAGGAACTGCTGCCACAATCTTTCCACGATGTCGATATCGCCTTTTTCTCGTCGGGGCCTGAGGTCAGCCGCTATTTTGCGCCGCTCGCAGCCCGAAACAGGACCCTGGTCATCGATACCAGCAGTTATTTCCGAAGCGACAAAGAAATCCCGATGGTCGTGCCGGAAGTTAACATTGAAGACGCGAAACTGCATCATGGCATCATCTCCACCCCGAACTGCTCCACGATTCAGTTGGCGGTGGTTTTATGTCCTTTGCATAAACTGAATCCGATCAAACGGGTTATCGTTGATACTTATCAGTCTGTCTCCGGCAAAGATGCGGCGGCCATTGAAGAATTGAACAACCAGATGAAGCAGGTGATGGACGGACAAACGGCGGTCATCCGGGTTTTCCCGCACCAGATTGCTTTTAATTTATTGCCGGAAGTGGACGTTTTTCTGGACAGCGGCGAGACCCGGGAAGAAAGGAAGATTCTGGAAGAGACCAGGAAAATCTTGCGTTCACCCGAAATGGCCGTTTCCGCGACCTGTGTCTGGACGCCCGTGTTTATCGGGCACAGTCAGGCAGTACATGTCGAATTTACACATCCGATGCCGCCGGAAGAAGCCCGGCGGATACTTTCCGCGGCGCCCGGCGTGAGGCTGATGGATGATACGACGGTCAGCATTTATCCGCAGCCGTGGACAGTCGCCGGCACAAATGAATGTTATGTGGGGCGTGTCCGTCAGGATACATCACACAGAAACGGCTTGGCAATGTGGACTGTAGCTGATAATATAAGAAAAGGCGCCGCGTTAAACGCCGTGCAAATCGCCGAAGAAATGATAAAACGGGAATGGCTTTCCCCTAAGGGTTAGGACATGAAAGAACTGGGCAGACTGATTACCGCAATGGTGACCCCTTTCGATAAAAAAGGTGAAGTGGATTACGACCAGGCGAAGAAACTGGCTTTAGCACTGCTGAAATCCGGCAGTGAAGGACTGGTACTGGCGGGCACCACCGGTGAATCCCCAACACTGCTGCATGAGGAAGAAGAAATTACCCTGTTTAGGGAAGTTAAAAAAGTGGTCGGCAAGAAAGGTTCGATTATTGCCAATACCGGCAGCAACAGCACCGCCGAAGCGGTTCTTTCGACCAAAGATGCCGAGAAACTGGGGGTTGACGCCTGTTTGCTGGTGGTGCCTTATTACAATAAACCGTCGCAGGAAGGGCTGTATCAGCATTTTAAAACGATAGCGGAAAGCACCGATTTACCCTGCATCCTTTATAATGTGCCCACGCGCACGATTACCAGCCTGAGGGCGGAAACGACAATCAGATTGAGCAAAATCCCAAACATTATCGGTACCAAAGAAGCCAGCGGGAACATGGACCAGATCACAAAAATAATCAAGGAAGCCAAACCGGGTTTTCTGGTCTGGAGCGGCAATGACTGCGACACACTGCCGATGCTGGCGCTGGGCGCTTACGGCGTGATCAGCGTAACTTCGCACCTGGCCGGGAAGCAAATGCATGAGATGATTTACAGCTATGTTAAAGGCGATACGAAGAAAGCCGCAGAGATACACGCGCAGCTTTTACCGTTGTTCACTTCACTGTTCCTGGTTTCCAATCCCCAGCCAGTAAAATACGCGCTGAATAAAATCGGGTTTGACGTAGGAAAACCGCGCCTGCCGCTGATGGAACCGGACGCGGCCACGGCCGCGCTGATTGACGCCGCATTGAAGAAATGCAAGATTGATTTGCCGGTGAAGTAGGCTAAAAATCAAGTAAGGTTAATAAAAATAATTGTCATTGCCGGACTTTGTTTATAAAATAGCCTCACACACAGAGGTATTTTTTACCGCACGATTTCACCCTCATCATCATCTTCTCCCCTCAAGGGAGAAGAGACTTATCCCACAGTGGGCAACATATCTTCTATTCTTTCAACTTGGCCGCTGCGTTTCTGATATTGATGAATGGCGCCGGATAAGGCTTCTATCTTACCGTCGGGGAAGACTTTGATGGCAGTACCGGAAACAATGCCGTACCCGATGGCGCCGTCTTTTTCCAGCTTTAATAATGCCTGCAGTTCTTCCCAGCCGTCCGCTTCGCCGTGGGTATCACAAAGCACCGGTGCGATCCCCAGACAAGGGAAGATTTCAGCTGTGTTATCGTCGTCCGGGTTAGGCCAACGGATCCATTCTTTAGCCAACATGATGCTGCCGGCGGAAATCCCGAAAAACGGCTTGCCCTGTTTGTAAAGCCCGACAATGAAATCGGTCAGATTTTTATCGGACAGCACCTGCATGCCATGTTCGACGTCGCCGCCGCTGACATAAACGATATCTGAGGATTCGAGAATATCTTTAGCTTTGTCCACATCCGCTTTTTTAGAGGCGAGGGCGGCGAGTTTGACCTTACCGGCCCCGGCTCCTTTGAGCGCCGCAGCCATCATTAAAAAGAAGGCTTTGCTGTCATCGCTGGCAGCCCCAAGATAAGCGATGGACGGGGCGGTTTTGCCGCTTTCTTGAAAGACAGACTGATATAAGGGATTAAAAGAGGCGGGGTTGCGGGGGCGGCCGCCAGCCAGGAGATAAACAGGTTTTAAATTGCTCATTGATTGATTACCTTGATTATTCTTTTTTTTATTGATGCACTCTCTCTCAATCTCTCTCCCGTCGTCCCTCCGGGACCCAATGGCCTAATAGGGAGAGAGGTGAATGTATTGATTTAGAAAAATTATCCTTTTTCCAGATAGTCTTCTATTTTCAGGGGGAAGAGGGTTTTGGAGAGGCGGTATTTGCCGGAAACTTCCGGCGCAATCATTTCTTCATGGATGACGGCAATTTTGGCTTCCCGTCCGTAAAGCCCTTTGAGAACCGAAGCGGCGGATTCACTGAGCTCCCGTTTATCCGGTGTCCGGCTGGCGAGATGCAGTTCATAAGTACCAGGAGAGGTTTGCTCCAGTTTATACTCATCGATTTCTTCGAGCGCACTCAGGTTATGGTCCAATTCCCGGGAAGTTACCAGACGTCCCGCGCAGGTTAAAGTGGCATTCACGCACCGGCCTTCGGTGGCTGCCAGGATTATCCCCTCGTGGCGGCCACAGGAACATTTTCCCGTTTCCTCCACTCGCACCAGGTCGCCGACGTCGAAGCGCAGCAGATGATACCACTCGTTGTGGAAAGGCGTTACCAGTATTCTACCCAGCGACGGGCCGCCGTGTTCTTTTTTCAGCGGCTGGAAATCCACACGGCAAAACTGCGTGTTCTGGTGGAATTTACCGGCTTCGCACTGCATGAAGACATAACCCGTTTCGGTGGTGCCGTAGGAACTGGCGGTCGGAGAGGTAAAAACTTTGCGGATTTGCCGGTAATGAAGATTAGTCGGGTTTTCGTAGGTTAAGACGATCAATCCGGGCTGAAATACGGTTTGTCCGCTGGCACTGATATATCGGCACAACCTGGCCAGCAAGGACGGATTGGCTTCCAGAATCACCGGCCGGAAAACGGCCAGTTCACGGATCATCCGGTCCATATGCTCTGCAGTCCAGGCGGTATAATTCGTCCGTTCACTTAAATAAAGAAACCTGGCGAGACGGCGATTTTCCAGCGGCAGATCAGAGTTGTCCGAAGCAATGCCGACATTCAAAGGGTTTACCAGAATCGCCTCGGGATGCTCGCCGGTGGCGAGGCGGGCAGCATAGGTATTCAGTTTCCAGGAAGCCCTTTCCGAGGCGTCCCACCATTTCTGGTTCCAGATATTAGTGACTTTATCATCGGTGGTGCCGCTGGTACTGACGAACGAGATTTCGCCGCTGTCCAAGGCGTGCTGAATATTCACTCCCGGACTCACGAACCCAAGGGGGAAATATTCCCGGATATCTTTTTTCGTTAATACCGGCATCGCCTGATAACGCGTGTCAACGGATAACAGTACACCGGGGTCGAAATCGCGCCAGGATTGATAGGCCGGGATTTCTTTCAGGGCGGTGTCAAGGGCGGCGGAAGAATCCTGATAGTATTTCAGGGAAAATTCCCATTTTTGCATCATTTTATCTTTCCGGTAACAGTTGTTTTACTCTTAGCTCAAGAAAATAAAATTGGCAGAACCCACTATTTACAGTTAAGAAAGCTTACCACGCAGACACAAAAAGTTGCAACCATGAAATACAGACAAAATGAATTCCGAACCGGAATTATATTCTGATATGAATTGTCTTTTATCCGGAACCTTTGGGAGTTGTTTCCGCGGATTCGCCGGCGTGTTTCGGAATTACTTTAACAACCAGCAGGGTTGTGAAAAGGTACATCCCGGCCGTAAACCCGAAAACATTTTTGAATCCTAAAGACGAGCCGAGAGCTCCGCCGATGGTGGGGCCCACACCGCCGCCCAGAGAACTGGCGCTTTGTCCAAGCCCGAAAACAACACCCTGTTGCGCAGGGGATACGGAAAGACTGAGTAACGCATAACCCGCTGTCAATATCCCGCCATTCAGCAACCCCCGTAAGGCGATGTAAATGGTGAGTTGAGTAACATTCGTAGCGGTCATCGGTCCGAGGTAGGCGAGACAGGTACCCAAGCAGGAAAAGACCAGTATCGTTTTCAGAGGCAAACGAGTGGTGAGACGGCCGGCAACGACCGCCGAGAGCGCCGCAATGATGCCGGCAAGAGTAAAAGCGATGCCGGCCTCGGTCGCCGCCTGCCCCAGCGGATTGAGCTGCTGAATGAAAAGGGGAATGATGGGCCCGACCATGCTGGGGCCGGCGTTTAAGGCAAATTGGATAATCAACAGGGGGAGGACCTCTTTGGAGCCGGCCAGGCGCAGCATACTGCCGAGGGAACTTCTTTCCGCCGATTTGACCGGTTCAAATTTCTCTTTAACCATAAAAAGCACGACAAAGCCCCCGGCAGCGAGGGCAGCAGCGGCGATGAAAAACGTAGTTTCATAACCGTATTTATCGGCGGCTAAACCGCCAATCAGCGGCCCGCAACTGTTGCCGATATAGATTCCCGTCATCAGCAGCCCCATGGCAAAAGGCCTTTTTTCCCGGGGAGTCATGGCGGCCACCAGCGCGGAAGCGGCGGCGACCGTGCCGCTGAGCACACCCTGAAAGAATCGCATGATTATCAGAAACGGGACATTCGGGGAGATAGCAATGAGCGCCACCACAACCGCGCTGCCGAAAATAGCCCGCAGCACCATCGGTTTTCTGCCCGTGCGGTCCGCCAGCAATCCCCACAGCGGCGCGGATAAAAACATGGCAATACCGCAAATACCTTCGGCGATCCCGGCCCAAAAAGCTGCCTGTGAATAGCTATAATTGCCCAGCTTTTCAATATATAAGGGCATAAACGGGAACACAAAACTGAAGCCGGCCATAACCAGTAATTCGGCAATAAATATTGCGTAGAGGTTTTTCTGCCAGTTATTCGAAGCCGGTTCTGAAAAAGTCATAATTTCTTGTTTAATAGCTTTTTATATCGCCGCATTTGTTACCGCAGTTATCTTTTCGGAACGGCACACCCGAAAGAGAAAATCCGGTTTTACCCGAAAACCGGGGAATATATTACTAAATGTACAAATCTGATTATAGGCTTTACACATGATTGTAGCAATGCAGCGGCGCGAATTAATACCCTAATAATTCAAGAGATTGCGCAAACTGGCACCGGGTTAACATTTTAAACCGAGGACATTGTTCGCACTTTCTCCCCCTTTATTTACGATAAAATTGGACTAAATGTTTCCGGCTGTCAATAATTGCTTACTCCTATATAACCTCACTCTTTACATTTGCTTCGATGTAAGTCTACCGAAGCAAAGTACCTTCGGCCCTCTCCACTGATGGAGAGGGAGGAGATTTTTTAGAGGGGCTGCGCCCCTCTCCCATTCACTTTGTTCTGGGACTTCGTAACTCAGGCCTTGCTTATACGTTTTTATCAATCCAAAATATCTCCCAATAAAAGCTTGATTCTCTTTCCATTCCTCTCCCGTTGTGCCTCCGGGACCTGCGGCCTTTCCCGAAAGGGAGAGGTGTCTGCAAACCTAGTTATGCCATTAACCACTGGCATTATTTCAGCGCCCTATCCGGCGGGCAATGCTTGACGATTGTTCATATGAATGCTAATTTATTTGCGAATATTACACAATAATTACGGGTAATGATTGCGGGCGCCCGTATTTTTGACGTATAATGTAATTTTGGTGGGGATAGAACAAGGAAATAGGAAAACTGCGAAAACTCCGGACATAACAGACCTTAAGGGTTTTTGATCATATATGTTGGGTTCTCAATGTCATCCGTTTTAAACACTACCCTAAGCGAAGGATGGTAGATGGACACAATAAACCTGTTTTTCAATCCGAAAAATGTTGTATTATTCGGTGCTTCGGATAAACCCGGTTCAGTCGGCGAAACCACATTAAAAAACCTGCTGTTATCCAAAGATACCCGTACCGTTTACATCGTGCATCCCAAACACGAAACGCTGTTGGATATTAAATGCTATCCATCACTCGCGGCGCTGCCGGAAACCCCCGAACTTGCGGTAATTGCTACGGGGGCCGACCACGTGCCGGAAATCGTGGAGGATTGCGGCAAGGCGGGCATTAAGGCGATTATTATCATATCTTCAGGTTTTAACGAAGCCGGGGAAAAAGGCAAAGAACGGGAAGCGCAGATAAAAGTTTCGGCCAAGCATTACGGCATCCGCATTATCGGGCCGAATTGTCTCGGCGCGATACGTCCCAGTTCCGGACTGAATGCCACTTTTGCCCGTAAAGGTACAAAACCGGGTAAAATCGCATTCCTTTCTCAAAGCGGCGCGCTCGGGACTTCCGTGCTGGATTGGGCAGTAAGCAGAGATATCGGCTTCAGCGCCTTTGTCTCACTAGGCTCGATGCTGGATATCGATTTCGGCGATTTGATCGACTATTTCGGGGTTGACCCCCAAACCAAAAGTATCATTATTTATCTGGAATCGCTGGGCAACAGCCTGGAGAATGCCAGAAAATTCATGAGCGCGGTCAGAGGTTTTGCCCGTAATAAACCGATTATCGTAATTAAAGCCGGTAAATTTCAGGAAAGCCGCCAAGCTGCCAAATCACACACCGGCGCAATGGTCGGGGAAGATTCGTATTATGACGCTGTTTTCGACCGGGCCGGCGTGGTACGCGTCGAAGAAATCGGGGATTTATTCGATTGCGCTTCCATCCTGGATACGGCAATATTACCCAAAGGCCAGAACCTGGCAATCATCACCAATGCCGGCGGTCCGGCCGTCCTCACCACCGATGCCCTGATCGGCCGCGGAGGCAAACTCGCTCCCCTCAGTGATGCCACTATGGAAAGCCTGAACCAGGTCTTGCCCCCCTACTGGAGCAAATCCAATCCGGTGGACATATTGGGAGACGCCAGCGTCGAGCGTTATATCAGCGCAATCGATATCGCATTGAAAGACCCGGCAGTGCACGGGGTGGTCGTGATATACACGCCCCAGGGAGTTGCGACTGCCGTTGATTTAGCCAAAGCTATTTCCAAAACAGCCAAGAAGAGCACCAAGCCAATCTTAACCGCATTAATGGGCAGCAGAGAAGTGGAGAAAGCACGCCAGGTATTTTACGATAATAAAGTACCGACTTACGAGTTCCCGGAAGAAGCGATTAAAACCTACATGTACATGTACCATTACGCCAAGAATCTTGAAAATCTTTATGAAACGCCGGAGGATGTACCGCTCGATGTGGGCACCCCGAAGAATCATCT
>PMCB01000037.1 GCA_003153955.1 Dehalococcoidia bacterium
ATGTAATCTTTTACCGTAGGCAGTACCTCAATGTTTTGTCCGGTGATAATTAAATCCATTTCGCACTCTCCTCCACTTTTATTTATAACTGTTTTCAGTTAAATCTCTCTAGCCAGTGTTAATCCCCACACCGTCACCGCTCCGCCTGTTTTTAATACCGAAGCACAGGCGTTCAAAGTCGCCCCTGAAGTAGTGACGTCGTCTATTAATAATACCTTTTTTTTATGCAAGTCTTCATTGACACAGGAAAAGATGCCGATGACATTCTGCCTTCGTTCTTCGACACTCCCTGTTTTAGCCTGAGGGACATTGTAGATTTTTCTTACCAGGCTTGAATCGTTAACGGGAAATCCGGTAAGTTTACTTAATCCGGCCGCCAGCAGAAGAGACTGATTGTAACCGCGTTCTCTCAATCTTTTAGGATGAAGGGGTACGGGGACGATAACATCATAAGAAATATTATTTTCCCGTAGGCAGTCGGCCAGGTATACCGCTAATTCTCCGGCCATGGCCCGCAGGTTCCGGTATTTGAATTCATGGACAGCTTTACGGACTGTACCTTCAAACCGGAAAGGAGAACGGACGCCGTCGATGACAGCTTTCCAATTCAAACAATTGGAGCAGATGGTTTGCCCGGAGGAACCGGGCAGTGGCTGACCGCATTTTTGACATACCGGCGATTGAATTCGGGGTAGTCCGGCCTGACATGAATTACAGATAAACCTGCCCTCTCCGCCGCAGCCCACACAAAATCGCGGAAACAAAAAATCCAGTGCCGCCCCTTTGAGTCCGTTCAATTGAGGAAGCACGCTCGCCATATATCAGTTCCTAAAGGTTCAATTTATAAGTTTACTGACGGGCACGGTTATTATTATGTAAGGCACCGCTCATGATCGGTTCGTCAACATAGACGTCACCGTTTCTGATTTTCAAATTGAAACCGCACGCAGGATTGGTGCAAACCCAGGCTTTGTAGTTGATTGTTGCCCCCTGGCTGCCGAAATCAGATAGGGGAACGAGGTCCCCGGCCTTGCATTTCTGGCATTTGGGGAAATTGTTTTGTTCCACGAAGTCCACCTCCCAACCAAAATAAATCAATAACAAGTATACAACGTAATCGAGTGTTTATCAAGGTTATGTAAGCATGGTGCAAGTTCTTTTTGTTGCTAATATGTTGATACTAACATTGGCTAACTTCCAAAAATACTCACCCTCAGGCCATGCTTCACACCGGAGAACTAACCCGAACATAAGTATTATTTCAACTTCACTGTCCCGATGACAGTGTGAATCGCGCCGGCAGCAGTGAGCTGGCTTTTCAATAGATTAATATGTTTCACATCAATGTTATGTAAAGCCGTAAATGTGGTTTCATTAATTAATTTGCCGATGCGTTGAATTTCGTTAAGGCGGGCGCCGTCGCGGACACGACCCAGTGTCAGATGCGGGCTGAAGGGACGGAATTCGCGTTTGAAGCCGAGCACTTCTGTATTTTTTTCAATATTGTCCCGGAGCCGCGCCAGCTTATCCAATTCGCCGTTCACCCCGACCCAGATAACCTTGGGACGGTCAATTGAAGGGAACTCCCCCAATTGCCTGGTCTCCAATACAAACGGAGTAATACCGACAACCGATTCCGCCATGGCCAGTAACAATTTATCGATGATTGCATCCGAAGTATCGCCCAGGAATTTTAGGGTAACATGGATGCTCGCCGGGTCCACCCATTTAATCACCGGCGGGCTGTTTTTCTTGAGCAGGGTTTCCAGTGCTGCGAGTTCCGGTCTCAACTCTACAGGCAGCTCGATGGCAATAAAGGCACGGATGAGAGACATCTTTCTTCCTTAAATTTGATACATCACCGGGGCAATTCTAAATCTAAATGGGGTAGTGATGGATTCCTGCTTTCGCAGGAATGACAATGTCGTTGGATTACTTGTCCTTTAACCCCAATAATTTTTTAGCGTTACCGGCGAGGATTTTCTTTTTGGTGTCTGATGGTAAGTCCAGAGCGGCGATTTCCTTCAGGAAACGCCGCTGGGGAATCAGCGGGTAATCGCTGCCGAACAATATTTTATCGGCGCCCACGAGCTGCGCCACCTGGCCGTACACCTGCGGGGTATAAAGGAAAGGCGAAGCGGCGGTATCGAAATAAACATTCTTCAGCGCGGTTTTTACCTCCGGCATCAAGGCATAAAAAGGCAGGCCGCCGCCCCAGTGCGCGCAGACCAGCTTCAAATCCGGGAAAACGGTGATTAATGTATAAAGCAGGTCCGGGGTGGCTGCACCCTTGCCGGAATACTGATGGCCGACCGGTTCCGATGAATGGGTCAATAAAATCAGGTTATGCTGAATAATAGTATCGATAATTGGTTTGAGCATAGCGAGTGAATGTTTTTTCCGGAGGTGGTCGTCCAGCCGCAGTTCCCCAATCCCCTTTGCGCCATTTTTAATACAGCGTTCGACTTCTTTAAGCGCCGATTCATCTTCGGACGGGACGACACTGCAAAAACCGACCAGGCACTTGGGATAACGCGCAACCGATTCCAGAATATAGTCGTTAACCTCGGCGCACAGTGGTTGAGTGGACCAGCCGTAGTTGAGCACGACGGATATATCTACCCCGTCTTTATCCATGGCGGCAATGATTTCTTCAGCCGTCGCCAGTTTAGCTTTGGGGTCGGAGTAGATGGAGGCAAAGCTGCGGCAGCGGCGGGCATATTCATCGCGGTTTTGTTTGATTTTGGGGGAAACGATATGAGTATGAAAATCAATTATCATTGGCACGATTATAACATGAATAATGCATGATGTTAACAATTCGGGGTTCTACATCCACTAATAGCTGAGTATACAATTGTCTGCGACAAAGTACCTGCGCTTCGCTTCGGCCTGTCGGCAAAATCCAAATTCCGATTTAGGATTACAACTGCTTTTGGAAAATTGAATCAAACAACGATGAAATGTTAATAGGTGATAAAAGTCACAATAATGAGTGGTGTTTAGCTTTGCAGTAAAGAGAAACACAAGTAATCAAGCTATCTGGTGATAGATAATTAATGTTATGAAGTATATTTACGCTTTAAAATGTCTGTAACTGGTTGTCAATGGCTGTAAATTTAGTTGCGCTGAATTTGTATCTGGGCTATGATACATATTAGCAGTCTCCCCTAGAGACTGCTAATATTGAGTGAGGTGATAGAGGAGAAGAATTATGGCTGTAAAACTTCAACCAATGGGTGATCGCTTAGTTGTGAAACCCATGCAGTCAGAAGAAAAAACCAAGAGCGGGATCTATCTTCCGGACACCGCCAAAGAAAAACCCCAGGAAGGCAAAGTAATCGCCGTAGGACCCGGCAGAATGACCGAAGACGGCAAAACCCGGATTACCCCGGATGTCGAGGTCGGTGACATTGTAATCTATACCAAGTATGGTGGCTCGGAAATCAAAATCGACGGTGAAGAGTTCATCATCATGCGGGAAAGCGATATTCTCGCCAAAAAACCCAAGAAATAAACTCGAAAATTACAGGAGAATAAAATGGCTAAACAGATTATATTTGGAGAAGACGTCCGGCACTCCTTAAAGAAAGGCGTCGACACTCTGGCGGAAGCCGTCAGAGTTACCTTAGGCCCCAAGGGACATTGCGTCGCCCTGGATAAGAAATGGGGCGCCCCGTCAGTTATTGACGACGGCGTAACCATTGCCAAAGATATCGAATTACCGGATCCTTTTGAGAACATGGGCGCGCAGCTCGTCAAAGAAGCCGCCAGCAAAACCAATGATGCCTGCGGCGACGGCACCACCACTTCCACCGTTTTAGCCCATGCCATCATCACCCAGGGCTTCAAGAACATCGCCGCCGGCGCTGAATCAATGGCTTTAAAGAGAGGTATCTCCAAAGCCGTTGAAACCGTCATCGAAGAACTCAAGAAATCATCCACCGAAGTCAAAGGCAAAGAACAGATCGCGCAGGTCGCGACCATTACTGCCAAAGACAAGGTAATCGGTGATTTAATTGCCGAAGTTATGGAAAAGGTCGGCAAAGACGGCGTCATTACCGTTGAAGAATCAAAGGGCATTTCCTACGAAACAGAATTCGTCGAAGGGATGCAGTTTGACCGCGGTTATATCTCCGCATACTTCATCACCAACGCCGACAAGCTGGAAGCAGTCATCGAGGACCCCTATATCCTGATCACCGATAAGAAAATTTCCGCCGTTGCCGACATCCTGCCGGCCCTGGAGAAAATCTTACAGACTTCCAAGAACCTCTTAATCATCGCTGAGGATGTCGACGGTGAGGCGTTAGCTACACTGGTTGTCAACAAACTCCGCGGCACCATCAACGTCCTGGCCGTCAAAGCCCCCGGTTTCGGCGACAGACGGAAAGCAATGCTCGATGATATCGCCACCCTTACCGGCGGCGCCGTCATCTCCGAAGAAGTCGGACGGAAACTTGATTCCGTTACCATCGAAGACCTCGGCCGCGCCCGCCGTGTCAGTTCCGATAAGGACAACACGACCATTGTTGAAGGAAAAGGCAAAGAATCCGATATTAANNGCCAAATTATCCGGCGGCGTTGCCGTCATCAAAGTCGGCGCTGCCACTGAAGTTGAACTGAAAGAACGCAAGCACCGCGTTGAAGATGCCCTGTCCGCTACCCGCGCAGCGGTCGAGGAAGGCATCCTGCCCGGCGGCGGCGTCGGTCTGCTGAATGCCCTGCCTTCACTGGATAAAATCAAAGTGACCGGTGACGAAGCAACCGGTGTCGATAT
>PMCB01000085.1 GCA_003153955.1 Dehalococcoidia bacterium
AGGTGCTCGATGTAATCCAGCCATTCGACTACCAGTCGGCCGTAGAGCCGTTCGATATCGCCGGCGAGATGGACGAGGTCGGCTTCGGGCAGATTTTCCACCGAATCCCGCGATTCCAGTTCTTCGTCCAGGTGGGTAACCGCCCAGAGCAAATCGGTGAAATGGTCGTGCTCAAGTAGGCTGGGGTTCCCCAGCAGTGTCATTAAAAACTCACGCTTCTGCGCGAAAAATACTTTAAGCTCCGCTAGGTTCATATCATGGCGGTCAATCTCGATTTTCAGTTTATCTGCGTATGCGGCGGCTTCCTGAAATTCCTTTTTCCCCCAGCTGTCCTTGAGATTCAGATGTTTGGCGATTTCAGCTTTGTTCTCGAAATTATCGAGCAATCCCCGCAGCAGGTGGTTGCCGACATCGTTAAAAAAAGCGCCCAGAACCATGTTCAATTTCTGCAGTTTGGCCTTGCGCTCGCTCTGGTCGACAATCCTTTCGATGATGAGCACCACGATGAAAATCTCCAGCGGTAAAAAGGCCAGGCTGCTCATCAGGTAAAGAAAAAGGGTGTGGGCGTCGCGGAAAACAAGGTAGTCAACGCCGTAGAGGAGCGCCGAGAGCAAAAGGCACCCGATGGAGAGGTAGACGATAAAAGAGAATTTTTTCGTGTTCATTTTGCCTGACCTTGTCGAATATTCGATGAATCGGTGGGCTGCGCCCACCCTACAATGACGGTTGCGTTCATTATGGCATTGAAACGGAGTATCAGGATATGACTTTGATTACTTCCACACCCTCACCTTAATCCTCTCCCCTCCAGGGCGAGGAGAATTGTGTTTCGTCTGCAGTGGATTGGGAGAGCAACTATCCCGTTTCTTTGTCGAGTCAGGCCAGATAATCCGGATTGCCGCCGATAATGGGGAGGGCGATGATTTCGGGGACGGTGTACGGGTGGTTTTGCTTGACCGCTGTGATGAGTTCGTCGAGGAGGGCAGCGCGGGTTTTAACGACGAGCATCAGTTCATCCGCTTTTTCGATTTTGCCCTGCCACCAATATTGTGATGATACTTTGGGGATAATGTTGACGCAGGCGCCTTTTCGGGCGGACAGGAGTTTGTCCGCCAGCTTTTGGGCGTTGGAGGGAGTGTCGATGGTGATGAAGACAACAACGTGAGAATATTCCATCTTCTCTTAAATCCTAATATCGAATATCCAAATCCCAAACAAAATCAAATATTAATTTTCAATTAATAACTTTATTTCTGGATTCCCGATCACGTCGGGAATGACAACAAGTGCTTAGAGTTTCGGATTTAGTGTTTTTTTAAGTGATGGCCAGCATACGTTCGACGGAGGAAAGGGCGCGGATCCGGATATCTTCCGGTATAATAATTTTATAATTCATGTCCTGCAGCGACCAGAGGACTTTTTCGAGAGTGATGCGCTTCATATTCGGACAGACGGCTTTATCATTGACCGGAATAAAGTATTTGGCAGGGTTTTCTTTCTTGAGGCGGTACATGATGCCCGTTTCCGTGCCGATGATGAATCCTTCGGCAGGACTTTCCCGCACAAATCGCATCATCCCGCCGGTGCTGAGGACCTCATCGGCTACGGCTTTAGCATCGGGGCGGCACTCGGGATGAACCAGGGCCAGTGTGCCCGGATGCTTCTTTTTCAGACGAAGGATATCTTCCGGTAATATTTTCATGTGGGTGGGGCAATAACCGGGCCAGAGGTGCATATGACGGCCGGTTTTTTCGGCGACCCACTGTCCGAGGTACTGGTCGGGAACAAAGGTAATCTCGCCTTCCCCCAGGCTCTGGACAACCTTGACGGCATTGCCGGAAGTGCAGCAGATGTCCGATTCGGCTTTAACGGCAGCGCTGGAATTGACGTAACAGACGACGGTTGCTCCGGGTAGATCTTTTTTCGCGGCAATCAAGGCTTCGGCAGTAATCATATTCGCCATCGGGCAACCGGACTCTTTGTCAGGCAGCAATACCGTCCTTTTGGGATTGATAATATAGGCCGTTTCCGCCATAAAATGCACGCCGCAGAAAACGATGACATCGGCATCGGTTTTAGCGGCTTGCTGACTCAACTCCAGTGAATCGCCGGTAAAATCGGCGATATCCTGAACTTCGGGCCGCTGATAATTATGGACGAGAATGACGGCGTTCCGCTGTTTCTTCAGTCGAGTGATTTCATCAATGATTTCTGCATCTTTTGTGAACATAAGAGATTAGACTCCGATTAATGTTAAACATCGACTTCGATTTTTCTTCATTTCCATGATAGTTCAGTGTTTTAGCGGTGTTAATGCCAGCCCGACGCCCCATCTCTTTCTCTTCCCGCCGGGAAGAGGAGTTTAGTTAGAGGGGCTGCGCCCCTCTAACTCAGCCTTGCTTAATACGAAATTCAACCATTCCAAGTACGAGTAATATATAGCGGGCAGGTTATAAACCTGCCCCTACAGATTACCGACAGGTTTTTTGATAACACTGATGTTATCACCGGCGGTAATAGTCCCGCCTTTGATGACTTTGCCAAAAACGCCTTCTTTGGGCATGACGCATTTGCCGACCTTCTGGAAAATGGCGCAGCCGACATGGCATTCCTTGCCGATCTGGGATATTTCCAATACCACTTCTTTCCCGACTTTGACTTGTGTGCCGACGGGAATAGAAACAAGGTCGATGCCTTCGGTGGTTAAATTCTCTGCAAAAGCACCGGGGCCGAGTTCCAACCCGAGTTTGCGCATTTTGTCGATGCTCTCGTTCGCCAGTAAACTGACCTGACGATGAGTAGAGAAATCGGCATGGGCGTCACTGACCATCCCATAGCCTTCCTGAAATTGTCCGGAGGGGACAACATCTTTACTGGTGCCTTTTTTATCACTGCGGCAGACCGCAATTACTTTTCCGGTATTTTTCATATGGTGCTCCTCGAAATATCAAAGATGATAATATCAGTTAACCTTTCCCATATTCGTTACAGAGGTTTGGACTAAATATTTTTTTATCAGCATTTATTTAATCCAAATAAAAACCTCACCCTCTGACTCCCTCTCCTCTACATTTTGCTTTAATACATCAGCTCGTTGAACTGAGTACCTGCGAAAGCAAAAGTATTTCGCCTGCGGGCTCAAGGCGAGGGAGAAGGTTACTTAGAGGGGCTGCGCCCCTCTAACTCAAAGCCCCGCTTAGAATGGATTATTGATTTAAACTTCTTCACAATTGATAGCGCATATCCCTATTTTATTACAATTTAGTTTAGCACACGCTCAATTGTACCGCCACCAACAACGACATCCCCGTCGTAAAATACGGCGGCCTGTCCCGGGGTGACGGCCATCTGCGGTTTGGCAAATTTTATGTTTATTTTATCATTATCAGCGGTCTCTGCGGATCAGGTTGATTTTACCCCAGACACCCATTTTGTCATTAATAATGACCGCCACGCCGACCAGCCCTTTTACGCCGCGGGCGTAATCGAGAGCTTTTTGCACATCCGTTTCTTCTTTCACAATATTTCCGATAGCGGTAGCGGCGGCATCAGCCAAAGCAGTGGAATGCGAAAGGACGACGACAGCGTCAGCTTTGCCGAAGCTGAGAGAATGTCCGACTGTCCCCGAAGAAGTACAAACACCCAAGGGCGTATCTAAAGGTTCGATTTTCAGAGCAACCCGGCCGGTTAAAGGGGAATCTTCTCCGGCATAGACACCGACCAACCGTGATTTTGTTGACTTCAGAAAGATATCTCCACCATTTTCGACAATTACTTCAGCGGAATATTTCAGTAAATCACGACCGACAAATTCGGCAAAAGCCCCGGCTACAGCGGCCATGGGGCCGACATTTACTTTTTTCGCGGCTTCTGCCATCGCCCGGGCGATGGCCGGAGCATCATCCCCCACTGGAAATGGTTCCAAAGCGATTACGAAGCCGGGATGACGGGCGATATAATTCTCCAGTAAAGAACGCTGCCGCTGGACGATCTCAAATGCTTGGTTTTTCAGATGCCGGCGGGCGCGGATATAAAGGTCGGTTTCTTTGACCATGACGTTAAAGGAGACCAGGTCACGGTCTTTCGACCAGTCCCGGTAATAACGCGGTTGGTAATCAGGTGTTTTAGCCAATTATGTTTAGTCCCTCCGAGAGCAATATGACGAATTAGTTTGTATTCATCACCGCTATTCGACAAACCCCAGTATTTTAGTGCTTTTACCACTGATGATGGTCAAGACGGGCAACTGTGCTTATATATTACTCCAAATCGGAGATTGATACATCGACAAGCCGTTCTTCTTTTGGCCTGCTGCGATGCGATAAGAAAGGAAACTGATTAAGGATCCGTAAGCGCTTAGTTCAACGCCTCGGAGGTTAATCCGGCGACGTATTCGGCGATCGCGGGGGAAGCGGTCAGTCCAGGTGATTCGATTCCAATGAGGTTAATTAACCCGGGCAAGCCCTTATCAGACTCATCTCGAATAACATAGTCGCGGAAACCTTCTCCCAAGCCCTGAAGCTTCGGACGGACCCCGGCAAAATCGGGCGCCAGATCGTCCGGTGCAATTGAGGGGAGATAACGATGCGCCGCCCGGTAAAAATCAGCTTTATCATTTTCATTAACGGTGTATTCAATTTTATCCACATATTTGGTATCAGGGCCCAGCCGCACCGAACCATCGACAGAAAGAGTAATGTGAATACCGACACCGGCCTGCTCCGGCACAGGGTAGACCAGACGGCGTACCAGGTGGCCGACTCCCGGGTCCAGGCTAAAATATTGACCTTTGCAGTAATGCAGCCGATAACCGGCTTTTACCGGGTCAATCCCGGCCGACTGCGCGATCCGGTCACTAAACAAACCGGCGGCATTGATTACTACTTTCGCGGTAACCGACGAAATCCCTTCATCATCCCTGATATCGACCCGATAGGTGCCATTTTTTCTTTCAATGCCGATGACCTCAGTATTAAAGATAAATTCCGCGCCGTTTTCTTTTGCGCGGCCGTAAAAACAGCGCAGCAAATTGTAAGAATCAATAACGCCGGTGGATGGAGAGAGCAGCGCCGCAACAATGTTTACATTTGGCTCCAGCCGCTTGATGTCATCACGCGCAAGTATTCGCAACCCGGCAACACCGTTTTTAATCCCCTGGCGATACAGCCTGTCAACTTCTTTGGACTCCACATCATCAGCCGCGACAATTAGTTTTCCTAATTTTTTGTGGTTGATGTTGAATTTGCGGCAAATTTCGTAGAGCAGTTTATTACCCCGGACGCAGAATTTTGCCTTGAACGAATTTTCGGGATAATACATGCCCGCGTGGATTACTTCGCTGTTATGACTGCTCGTTTCCAAACCGAACGTACGGTTTTTCTCGAAAACAAAGACATTTTTGTTGAATTGAGATACTTCGGCGGCGATCGCCAACCCGACCACGCCGGCCCCGATAATAATAACATCGACTTCAGCAGGCATGAAATACCTCGAAATAAGTGTTGAATTA
Source organism: Dehalococcoidia bacterium (assembly GCA_003153955.1). GTDB lineage: Bacteria > Chloroflexota > Dehalococcoidia > Dehalococcoidales > Fen-1064 > Fen-1064. The sequence continues at coordinate 5,510 of PMCB01000085.1, forward strand.
GGGACACGGGGAGCCAGGATAAATCTAGTAGCGGCGGTGAATTGCCTGCCGTTTGAAAATATAACCGGCGGCAATGCCGGTCAGCAGCCCGCCAAGATGAGCCTGCCAGGCAACATCGGCAACAAAGGTCAGCAAAAGAAAACTGATAAGAATTGAAATCCAGAGGTCCATCGGGATGGGTAAAGGAAAAATCATGACTTTCAGGCGCGGGACAAGCACAACCAGCACGCCGCCAAGGGCGAAAATGGCGCCGGAAGCGCCCACTGCGAGCGAATTAGACGGCGCTAGCAGCATGAAAAGGGCATTGCCCACGATACCGCCGATGAAATAGACCAGGAAAAACCTGGTCTCGCCGACGAGTGCCAGGACGTACATGCCGAAGAAATAAAGGGTGAGCATATTAAATAAAATATGGTAGATGCCGTCGTGAATGAACAGGGCAGTTATTATCGTCCATGGCTGGCTGGCAATAGTGGAGGAGCTAACCCCTGCCTGAGCAGCGATGTGCTGTGACACCCCCAAAATAGAACCAAATGAGATACTCGTGGCAATAAATACCAAAACATTGACGCCGATGAGCACCCAGAGCGGGGTTAAATTAATTGTTCGCGGGTCACGGAATCTCACTTTTACTTCCTTCCAGATAATTGTACAGTTTCGGAGATAACCTAAGCAAGATTGAGCTCAAGAAAAGGGACTGCACTATATAAAAATGGTGGAGAGTACTTCTTTAAGGCACTCTCCACCCAAATACAACTTTTTCCATATCAGCCCGAATTGCTTATTAAAGAGTCGGACATTCGGTTCCAGGGCCCCTGCATCTTATGCAGGGCGCGTACGATCAACCTATCTCACCCCTAACACTGCGTGTAACCTCATAAAAGCACCTCTGCCGTGTATTCAGGTTTCATCTGATCCCTATACTTAAGATAGCATTTTTACGCTTAAAAGTCAAGCTAAAAGGTGATACTTTAGTATCATGTTTGAGTATTGACGAAAGTTATGGTATCGGGTAGAGTTAGCTCGTAAGAGGATCTAGTATATGTCATCTGAACATATTACCCGCTGCGGCAACATAGAATTCCACTGGGGCGAACGCACTTATGTCATGGGTATCGTGAATGCGTCTCCCGACTCCTTCTCCGGCGACGGGAGTACCGATATTGAAGCATCTGTGACCTTAGGCTGCCGGTTTGTGGAAGAAGGAGCGGACATCCTGGACGTCGGCGGGGAATCCACCAAACCCGGTTTTACAGACGTTTCAGTTGAAGAAGAAATCCGGCGGGTAGTGCCGCTAATTGAACGGCTTGCTTCCCGTATGAAAGTGCCGATAAGTGTTGACACTTCCAAATATGAAGTGGCACGGCAGGCATTGGCAGCCGGGGCGACAATAATTAACGACCAGTGGGGACTGAAAACAGAACCGGGATTAGCAGAACTGGCGGCAAAAAATAACGCCCCGTTAATACTGATGAGCAACCAGCGCGATATCGGCGGGTATGATGCCAATGCGGGACGCGACACCGGGAATTATGCTGATGTGATAGACAAGGTAATCGCCTCGCTGCGGCAAAGTGTGAAGGTTGCGCAAAAGGCCGGGGTGCCAAACGAAAACATCATTATTGATCCGGGCATCGGTTTCGGCAAGACCTGGCATCAGGACATTGAAATCATCAGGCGGCTGCAGGAATTGAAAGTAATGGGGTTTCCGATCCTCGTCGGGACATCACGAAAATCGATGATAAAAATGGTCCTTAATTTACCGGCCAACCAGCGGGTGGAAGGCACGGCGGCGACAGTAGCGATCAGCATCGCCAACGGGGCGGATATTGTGCGGGTGCATGATGTGAAACAGATGGCGCGGGTATGCAGGATGACGGACGCGATTGTGAGGGGGATTTAGGCTTCTAATTCTCCCTTAATCCCTCCTTACTAAGGAGGGAAAATTCATCTCTTTTTCTTAAGGAAAGATGGAGAGAATTGCCTGATTATTTAATCTCCATGGTTTCGTTAAACACCAGTTCCCGGTAGGCCTTCATCAGGCTGTGGGTGACCGCACCGGGTTTACCATTGCCAACCGGTTTGCCGTCGAAAACGGTGACCGGCATAATCTCAATCAAAGAGTTAGTGAGAAAAATTTCATCTGCCTGCAACAAATCGGCTAAACGGCAATTGACTTCTTTTATTTTAATACCGAGCTGCGCCGCCAATTCGAAGACAACCACCCTAGTGACACCGGGTAAAATGCCGGATTCGTAAGGCGGTGTCTTCAAAACACCTTCTTTCACGATGAAGACGTTGCTGCCGGCCGCCTCGGTGAGATAACCTTTTTGGTTGAGAAAAAATGATTCGTCAGCGCCGGCGACTTTGGCGTCACGACGCGCCAGCATATTTTCCATGGCATTCGCCGATTTCAGCGATGTCACCGGGGAAAAACTGTTACGCCGGATCGAAGCAAGCACTGTTTTGTAGCCATTCTGATATTTTTCACGCTCTGGCGGTGAATATTCCGCAGCGATAACAGCGATGGTCGGGATTTCGCAAGAATCCAAATCCGGCGAAATTTCGCCTTCCCCGATGGAGACACAGATACGGAGGCGGGTTTGTCCGAAGCCGTTAGCTTTAATGACTTCGATGACCGCTTCCCGGATAAGCGCAGTGTGTATTTTGATACCGAGGCGGTCGCCGGAATACCTGAGGCGCGCCAGGTGATTTTCCAACCGGAAGGGTTTTCCGTCATAGGCCCGCACCGTTTCGTACAGGCTGAAGCCGAAAAGGAAGCCGTAATCGAGTAGAGATATTTTGGCTTCTTTACGAGGCACGAGTTTCCCGTTCAAATAAAAGATCTCGTTCATGCGCGTCTCCAATTGGGCTATTCTGGGCCCTTGATTCGTCTCATGATGCTGTTAATATTTCATATAGTATATTTTTAAATATTCAAGTTGTCCATATCAATTCACAGCAAACAATAAATTATAGCATCGTTTCTTGGCGCGGCAACAATTAACAAACAAACTCCGTTCAACCTAGGATTATTTTAGATTGCTTCGTCTCCCTCAACAATTCGGGACTATAGGCTGTAACTCCTCGCAAAGACAGTAACATACAGGGAGCAATTTGCCTCGGATAATAAACGCCGAGCAGGGGTAATTGACAACGGGGTTTCAATTAGTGTTTCATAGTGGTACTTAATACGGCGATGACGAGGGGTTAAGATGAAAGAAATCAAAATATTGTGCTGGAATGTAAACGGAGTGCGGGCAGCGGTGAAAAAAGGATTTTTGGAATGGCTGCAAAAAGAATCGCCGGATATTCTCTGCCTGCAGGAAACCAAGGCCAGTACGGATAATTTAACCAAAGAGCTGCTGGAACCGTCCGGCTATCAAACCTATTGGAATTACCCTGAAAGAAAGGGCTACTCCGGGGTAGCAACTTTTACCAGGGAAAAACCGATAAAGATGCAAAACAGTTTCGGGGTAAAGGCTTTTGACGGGGAAGGAAGGGTAATTATTTCCGAGTACCCGGAATTTACTCTCTGCAATATCTATTTTCCCAACGGGAAACAAGGGCCGGAGAGACTAAAATACAAAATGGATTTCTACGAGGCCTTCTTCAACTATCTGGAGCCGAGACGTCTGCGGGGGGACAAAATAATCTTCTGCGGCGACGTCAATACCGCCCATCAGGAAATCGATATAGCGCGGCCGAAGGAAAATTCGAAAATATCCGGCTTTTTACCCCAAGAAAGGGCTTGGCTGGATAAAATTGCCGCGCACGGCTACATCGACACTTTCCGGCATTTTCACAAAGAGGCGGGACAATATAGCTGGTGGGACATGAAAACCGGAGCCCGGGCCAGAAATGTCGGTTGGAGAATCGACTATTTCTTCATCACGGAAAACCTGCTGAATAATGTGCAGAAAGCGTTTATCATGCCTGAAGTCACTGGCTCCGACCATTGCCCGATCGGGCTGGTATTGAGGTTTAGCTGAATGCATGAATTTTCCGATTCAGCTAAGTTCTGTCCTGGTTCAAACAAAAACCATTATCAATACTATATTGAATGCTTCAAATAACCAGTGACCCACTCCCTACCCTCGCCCTATCAGGGCGAGGTAGATAAACGAGAGGGAGTGCTTTCGCACTCCCTCTTCTGGAACTCCTACTTAAATAACTACCTTAAAAAGACATTTCTTTATTTTGTTCGTTTTCGTACACCCATTCGGACTATTTGGCACGGCCGAAATCATCCTGCAGCCGGACGACGTCGCTGAGCTGGGGAGTCGAGACTTCCAGAATTGTGGAGTCTTCCAACGCTTCCACTCGGTGAGTGGTCAGCGGCGGGAGATGCAAACAATAACCGGGTTCCCCGACAGTTTCCGACATTTTACCGTCCGGAGCCTGGACGCTGAACTTCACTTTTCCCTGTAAAAGGTACATGCTTTCGTCTTTTTCTTTATGATATTGAAGGCTGAGACGGAAACCTTTGTTCACAAAAATGACCTTGCCGGCATACTGCGGCGTCAGGGCGTAAAGCAGTTCACTGCCCCAGGGCTTTTCTGTTTTTCTCGGCAGTTTTTCTTCCATGTGTATCACTCCAGCTAAGTATTATTATCAGCATTATCTTAGCAACACCGGTTGCAATCTGCAAGGAGCATTTGCTTGCCATTTCAGCTATAATACGATAAGGCAAAGGGAAATAATCATCCCTGGATACTCGAACCCATAAATTAGAGGCTAAGTTTGCAAAAAGTAGTTGTAGTGGCCAAACAAACCGATGAAATGGTGAAATTGTGCGCGGAACTGAACAAGCACGGTTATCAATGCGCATTTACAGACAGCAACGATGCCATGGAAAGTATCACGGAAAACAATGCCGGTTTGCTGCTGATTGAATTTACCGGCACGCCGGAAGTGGAAACATTATGCCGCTATTTCCGTAAGGAAAAAGATTTACCGGTAATCGCACTGGTTTCGACGGACAAGCTGGACAAACTCGTTGATTTAGTCGATGATTTTGCGGTCAAACCTTACAATTCAAAAGAACTGGCCACCCGGATCAAACATCTTATACGGAAAGACTCCGATGTCCCGACGGCACAAATCAGAACTGCCGGAATCACGATCGACCCGGATAAATATGAGGTCTATGTCGACGGGAAACTGGTTTCCCTGACATTCAAAGAATATGAATTATTGAAATTCCTGGCCAGTCATCCCGGCCGGGTTTTTACGCGCGATACATTACTGAACCAGGTCTGGAGCCAGGATTATTTCGGCGGCGACAGAACGGTGGACGTCCACATCCGCCGGCTCAGAAGCAAAATCGAAGACCCGGATCACGTTTACATCGAAACGGTGAGAAACATCGGTTACCGTTTTATCAGAAATTGAGTCTGCGCCGCAAAAATCCCATCACGAAACATAAATTTAATATAGACGAAATATACTTGTAACAATAGCTCTGTAAAGTAGAGACATCTATTTAGTTATAAGGAGATTAAATGTCTATTAACGCCGCAGATACTGGGTGGATGTTAGTCTCGTCGGCCCTGGTGCTGTTCATGACCGTGGGATTGGCATTCTTCTATGGCGGGCTGGTAAGGAGAAAAAACTTCCTCTCCACCATCATGATGAGTTTCTTCTGCCTCGGCCTAATAGGTGTATTATGGGTGGTTTACGGCTACACCCTGGCCTTTGGACCGGATAAAGCAGGCCTGATCGGAGGATTCAATTTCTTCGGCCTGATCGGCGTGGGACAGGCGCCCTCCGCTACCTATGCACAAACGATCCCGCAACTGGCTTTCATGGCTTTCCAAGGCATGTTTGCAGTGATTACGGTGGCGCTGATCACCGGGGCAGTGGTGGAACGTATCAAATTCAGCGCTTTGATGTTATTTTCGATTATCTGGTTTACCATTGTCTACCTGCCCGTGGCGCATTGGGTCTGGGGCGCGGGCGGCTGGTTAAACAAATTAGGCGCACTGGATTTCGCTGGCGGGACCGTGGTGCATATCGCAGCCGGCGTCTCCGCACTTTCATTGGCAGTTCTGTTAGGACCCCGTAAAGGCTTCAAAGAGAAAGAACCGATGGAACCGGGCAACATCCCTATGGTAGCATTAGGCGCCGGTATCCTGTGGTTCGGGTGGTTTGGTTTTAATGCCGGAAGCGCCCTCACATCCGGCGGACTGGCGACCAGCGCCTTCGTAGCGACAAACCTTTCCGCGGCCACCGCAGCTTTAGTCTGGATGATACTGAGTTGGATTTATCGCAGACCTTCACTGCTCGGCGTAGTTACCGGCGCAGTCGCGGGTCTGGTTGCGATTACACCGGCAGCCGGTTATATTCAGCCGATTATGGCTATACCGATCGGAGCCGGTGTTGCGCTGCTTTGTTATCACATGATGATTTTCCGTTCCAAAACCAATATCGATGAATCACTTGATGTCTGGGCAGTACACGGAATGGGCGGGACATGGGGCGCAATTGCAACCGGTATTTTCTGCACGAGCGCGGTAAATTCCGCCGGGAAAAACGGACTTTTCTACGGCAATCCAAAACAGGTATTAATCCAATTGATCGGAGTTGTCGCCGTTTGGATATTTGCCTTCGGGATGACCTGGTTAATCGGTAAATTTGTTGACAAAGTAGTCGGTCTAAGGGTCTCCGCTGCTGAAGAATCTGTAGGCTTGGACATTTCACAACACGGAGAGAGAGCCTATGGAGGTAATTTACGATGAAAAAAATTGAAGCAATCATTCGTGAAGAAAGATTGGAAGCGGTCAAGAAACATCTGGAAGAAATCGGATATTTCGGGATGACACTAACGGAAGTGAGCGGCCGCGGCCGGCAGAAAGGCGTCCCCCTGAAGTGGGGTTCTAAAGAATACCGGCTGGAATTTCTGCCTAAACTCAAGGTGGAAGTAGTCGTGATGGACGAGGATGTATCCGGCGCGATAAATGCTATAATCAAGGGGGCGAGAACCGGAGACATCGGAGACGGTAAAATATTTATCATACCGATAGAAGATGCCGTCCGCATCAGAACAGGTGACTCCGGGAATAACGCCGTATAACGCATTAATTAATAATAAAATAAGGGAGGTTACACTACCATGCCGAAGAAAGACCAGAAAACAGAGAGCAAAGAATATGTTCTCAAGATGGCTAAAGAAAATGATGTACGGTTTATCCGTTTGTGGTTTACCGATATTCTCGGTACGTTGAAGAGTTTTGCCATTTCGATAGATGAATTGGAAGGGGCACTGGACGAAGGCATGGGATTCGACGGTTCGTCAATCGAAGGCTTTGCCCGTATTGACGAAAGCGATATGGTAGCGAAACCCGACCCTGACACTTTCCAGATATTGCCGTGGCGGCCACTTGAGCACAATGCTGTCGCACGTATGTTCTGCGACATTTTAAAGCCGGGCGGACAACCTTTCGAAGGCGACCCCAGATATGTCCTGAAGAGAAATCTGAAAAAAGCAGCCGATTTAGGCTTCACATTCTACGTTGGGCCTGAATTGGAGTTCTTCTATTTCAAAGATTCCAAAGGGACAGAAACGCTGGATTCCGGCGGATATTTTGATATGACCACATTGGATGCGGCAACCGACCTGCGGCGCAACACCGTCATCACACTGGAAAAAATGGGCATCGGTATCGAATATTCGCATCACGAAGTAGCCCCCAGCCAGCATGAAATCGACATGCGCTACACGGACGCGCTGACCATGGCAGATAATGTTATGACCTACCGCCTGGTAGTCAAGCAGATTGCAATGAACGCCGGCGTTTATGCCAGCTTTATGCCCAAACCGGTCTTCGGTATCAACGGCAGCGGCATGCATGTTCACCAGTCACTTTTCAAAGGCGACAGGAATGCCTTCTTCGATGCCAAAGGTAAATACTTCCTTTCGAAGTTAGCCCGCAGTTATGTAGCAGGGTTGTTAAAATACGCGCCGGAAATCACCGCAGTGAACAACCAGTGGATCAACTCATACAAACGGCTCGTTCCGGGTTATGAAGCGCCGGTATATTTGTCATGGGCAAAACGCAACCGTTCCGATATGATCCGGGTGCCGGAATACCGGCCGGGCAAAGAGAAGGCGACCAGAATCGAATTACGCTCGCCGGACCCAGCCTGCAACCCTTACCTGTGCTTCAGCGTAATGCTCGCGGCCGGACTGAAAGGGATTGAAGACGGACTAGAGCCGCCGGACCCGAT